>JAAZXP010000056.1 GCA_014240055.1 Methanobacteriota archaeon
ATAGCTCTTTAGGAGCTTCATATGTTACGAATAACGGATTTGCCATTTTTTTTACCTCTTTCAGACCTTTGTCTTCATTAATCACGGGTTACCCACGTGGGTTCTCGTCTACGAAAGGGGGCCTATTTAATACATGCTTGAAATGTAGATAATATGAGTATTACTGTCTACACTACTGCCCCAGACGAAAAGACTGCCGAAGCTCTATCTAAAGCTATTATCGAAAAAAAGTTAGGTGCATGTTGTAATTTCTGGCCAGTAAGAACTATTTATTCTTGGGAAGGCAAAATTAAAGACGATACTGAACATGTAATGTTTATTAAGACTTCAAAAAAGAAATTTAAAGACTTAGAAAAGTATATCGTTAAAAACCACCCCTATTCAATGCCTGCAATCGTTTCGCTATCTTGGGACGATTCACACGAACCTTTCAAAAATTGGGTAAATAATAATGAGTGAATATGACGTAATCATTTGCGGAGGAGGTCCTAGCGGTGCTACAACGGCATTCTATGCTGCCAAAGCTGGAATGAAAGTATTAGTCATAGATAAATCTAAATTCCCTAGAGATAAAGCATGTGGAGGACTACTAACTGCAAGACTTTTTGATGAATTACCAGAATTGGAAAAATACATTAAACCAATTATTGAATGTCCATCCCGAGACGTCAATCTTTATTCTCCTTCAATGAAATATAAGATAGATTTCGAATTTCCTGAAGGAACGCCTTGGAATATAACAAGAGAAGTTTTTGATAACGCAGTCTTGGAAGCTGCAAGGGATGTGGGCGCTGAAATTTTAACCGAAACTAGAGTAAGAGACTTTGAATTTGACAATGGAGTAACTGTTCAAACTTCAAATGGAGATTTCAAAGGTAAGATGGTTATTGGAGCAACAGGACCTAATGATAAATTAGCTACAATGGTCCGCGAAAAACGAAATATCAAACCTTGGAATGATAACCAGATGGGAACTGCATTAATGTGGGAACCAGTAGTTGGAAAAGAGTTTGTAGACAAGACATTTAGTGACAGTAGATCATTATTGGTACATTTCAAACCTGGTGGAATTGAAGGATATGGTTGGGTTTTTCCAAAGAAAGAAATTTTGAATATTGGGTTTGGAGGGTATAACCGAACAATCAAAAGCGTGAAAATTAAAGAGATATGGGAAGACTATATCAAATTACTAAAAGAAGATGGATATTTCCCTAAAGATCAGAAGACACCTCCTGTGAAAGGGGCTCCATTACCATTGGATGGACCTCTCAAGGCCACCACTATGGATTACACTCTCCTTATTGGAGATTCTGCAGGGATGGTTTCCCCTTTGTCTGGAGAGGGGATATACTATGGAATGCATGCTGGAAAACTTGCGATTAAAACAATCAAAGCCGCTTTAGAAACTGGTGACTACTCACAGAAACACTTAGACCAGTACCATCGTGATTGGAACGAGGTATTTGGAAAAGAATTACGAGATCTGTCTTTCTTTGCCCTTATGGCGCTTAAATTACCTGAAAGAATGGTGTACTATGGTACACGTGACGAGAAATTATGTGAAATTTTCGCAGATCTATTCTTAGGTGTGACTCCAGGTGGTTTAGGAAAAAGAAAACCTATCACTAGAGCTATATTTGATGCAATAAGATATCCTTACTTCGGTTTAGGTTAATCGTATTATCAGGGAATTATTATTCAGCCATCCAGCCCATCATTTTGTCTACTTCTCTACTAATTAGTATTAAAGTTGGAGCCCAAAGCCCTACAAAAATTCCTAACATTTGGTCATCAGATATGAAATATATGTAAAGTGAACCAAATATTGATCCAAAACTTGCCATTAATCCCAACTGAGAAACGATACCGCCGTCATATTGGTTTTTCTTTTCGTCCATATTATGTTTTGTTCGGCACGCTAATAATGTATTTTCCGTGCAGCAGTGCATTGCATTGAGTTCATCTTAGATGCATCACTCGTCTACTAGAGGTAAGATATTTTCCGAATTTATCTATTCCTTCTTTGATTAAAGCCGGTGCATGATTTTGCTGATAATTTTCTAAAGATTCTCTATTATCTAAATGATATCTGATAGACCAATTGACTTTATCATCCTCAGAATCACACACAAACCATTCAGCATTGTGGAAACCTTCGATATCCAAAATTTGCTCGATGTGAGGACCTAACCATTCACCATACTCATCTGCAGCAATAGAATCAATTTGTAAATTTACCTCGTAAACTATCATGTTTATCTAAACGTGAATCGCTATTAATTATCGCCCCTATAGCCTTAGAGATGTCTAAGATAATTAAAGAATTCATCAAAACCTTCAGAAGTGAAATATTACAAAATGACACTGAACACGCCATATTTCATGGATGTTGGGACTGGCATTCTTCGGTCCACGGACACTGGGCATTGCTAGAAAGTGCCCACCTTGTAGAAGATAAAGAAAGTCTAGAATTAGTCTCCAACAGATTGACTAGTAAGAAAATGGAAGAGGAAATTCAGTACTTGAGAGACCATCCTGAATTCGAAATGCCTTATGGTCGTGCCTGGTATCTTCGACTTATGATGCGATTGGAGCAAATAACGGGATTTGGAGATTACAAATGTTTGGTGCAAGAAATTGCTTTAGATTTACGCGAATGGATAGATGACTCGATGCGAGGTCCCTCAATCTCGGAATACAAAAACCCTTCATGGGCATTGATACAGTTGCATGATTGGGCCACTCATTTTGAAGATTCTGAAACTGTAAATTGGGTTATTGAAAAAACCAAGGAAAATTTCCTTGAGCCCAAAGTCAGTATAGATTTAGACTGGGAAGGAAAAGGAGAATTTTTCTCACTATGGGGCTTACAAACTTACTTGATTTACACTGCACTTGGTGCCGAAGAATTATCAAAATGGTTAGAAGATGATTACAATCTAGATGTAGTAAAAGATCTGAATACCGACCATCATCTTGCTATCAATGCCTCAAGGGCTTGGGGATTTTACTCCGCATATCTTGCAACTTCAGAGCAAAAATGGAAGGATGCATACAATGAACACGTGCAAGCCTCAAAAGATTTACATCCCGTCTGGAAGGATAATAGACGATCGTATGCTCACTGGGTTCCACAATTTACCTTGTACTCAATACTAATAGACAATTAATCTTTTTTAAGCAAAAATTCTTTCAACAACCCATGCTGCATCGAATGGCATTATATCTTCATATTCTTGTCCAATACCTACAAACGCTATTGGTTTACCTATTGCAGAAGATATACTGAGAGCTGCACCACCCTTCGCATCTACATCCAATTTAGTTAAAACAACGGCATCTATGCCTACAGCTTCATGGAATTTTTTAGCTTGATCTACAGCATCATTACCTGCCAATGAATCTCCAACAAAGAAAATTAAATCTGGTTTTGCAACTCTTTTAATCTTTTTCATTTCATCCATCAAATTAGAATTAGTTTGCATTCTACCAGCTGTATCAATCAAAACAATGTCGCGGTGTTTAGCTTTAGCGTGTTCAACCGCATCATATGCAACTGCAGCTGGATCTCCACCTGATTGATGTTTGATAAATTTGCATCCTAATCTAGTTGCATGTAATTCTAATTGTTCTATTGCTCCTGCCCTAAAGGTATCTGCAGCTGCAAGGACAACACTCTTTCCATTATTTTTCAACCAATGAGTTACTCTTGCGATAGTAGTTGTCTTACCAGTTCCATTAACGCCTACAAACGCAACGATAAGTGGACTATCTCTTTTTTCAAGCAAAATATTGGAATCAAACTCTGATTTAGATAATAATTCAACTAAACTGGCTTTGAGAGCTTTTTCAATAGTTGGCGTAATTGCTGCTTTATTTTCAACTCTAAGACCTACTAGTCTTTTCTTAATAATAAGCTTCATTTCCTCTAAGGCTTCCATTGCTACATCAGATTGTAGTAATGCTAATTCCATCTCCCAAAGAATATTGTCAAGGTGCGATTCACGAATAACTGCGCCACTATCGCGCTCTTCGGGTCTAAACGTTTCATAATCTAAGTTTAGCTGAGGATCTAATTCCTCTTCAGCCTGTTTACTGGCCCCCAATAATTTGTCTCTGAGTGCTCTAAACATTAATTTGGACCTCTATTTTGACTTAATGATTCTGCCCTTTCTCTAACTGCATTATAATCTTGCTTGGACTTCTCTAAACTTTCCGAATAGGTTCTACCAGCTTCGTTAAGTCCTTCAAGACGCTTATTCAATCTATCTAATGAATCAGGCCTCGAAGTTTCTAAGAAAACTCGTGAGCCTATACCAACCAAAACACGATCTAAATCATCAACTTTGGTAAATAATGAAGTACTGTGTCCAACAGGTACTAATAATTCCATTCCTGGTTTTGAATCAAGCATCCCTTCTATCGTTTCTTGAGCTTGATAAACATCATTTCTAACATTAGAAATTGCCTCCAATTGAGACTCCCAATAACGAATCTGATTCTCATACTGTGGAAGGGCATCCACTAGTTGTTGAAGTTCTCTTTCAGATTCGTCCATTCTTGTCCATTTAGAAGGCTATAAAATAATCATCCCAAAAACGACAACCATAATTACTACCACGTCTAGATTTTATTGCGAACTTCGAAGACAGAGCTGATTAATGATGTTCTGTGCAAAAGTTGGCACACACGACTCCATTGGGTCCCCACCGGATTTAGTGATGGAAGGGACAACCCCGGAGTCTTACATTTCCCGAACTGGGTCAGAGCCCTGAAACGATGATGGTGCTCGTTAGGTTTGGGGTAAAGGTCGCCCTCGGGCGGCCACCCTTTGTTTATATTTATTCAATGCTCAATTCCTATACTAAAACTTTGGACATTCCGCCATCAGTATGAAGAATCTGGCCTGTGAAATTATCTGGGGCGTCTGTCAATAACCACTTCAAAACAGTAGCAATTTCTTCTTTCTCATTAACTCTTTTGATAGGGATTTTCTGTGACGCAGCTTGGGAAGCTGTTTCATTAGACATTATTAGTGATGCTAATTTTGTATCTGTTAATCCTGGAGCTACTGCATTAATTCTAATCCCACGATTTGCATAAGTTGCTGCAGCTGATCTTACCATTGACTCAACTCCGCCTTTAGCTGCAGAAATTGCTTCATGATTGACCAACCCAAGTGATCCTGCTACACTGGACATGAAAACAATTCGACCATGTCCTTGACTTAGCATGGCCTTACCTGCAATAGATAACGTAAGAAAAGCTGATGTTAGATTTGTACTAATTACTGACTCGAATGCCTCTTTGTTCATGGCATGAGGTGGTCTAACTGCAAAAGAACCTACACTGTGTAGTACTCCATGAATTTCTCCAGATTCTTTCACTGAAGCTACAAAATTCTTGATATCTTCTTCTGAAGTGGCATCACCTATTGTAACATGAACACCTAAACCGGTTAACTCTTCTGATTTATCTTGATCTCTAATAAGTGCATAAAAATTATACTTTTCATTTGAAATTTGATTGATTGTTGATATGGCAATATCACTTGACCCACCAAAAATAGCAATATTTTTTTTCATTGTCTACAAAATAAAACTTGAGATATTAAGGTTATATTAGATTTTCTGGTTTTTTGGACGAGTGGTGAGAATGTATCTTCCATTTCGTACCTTCTCTACCTAAAACAAAAGTAAATCTTGCAGGGGTTGTGGTGTGCTCACCGTTTTCTGTTAAATCAAAATCATAGGACATCTTTCTGTCATAATGGACGTTCCAGCAAGTCATTTTGGTGTAATTTTAGAATCAGAGGAATGGACTCAAT
>JAAZXP010000057.1 GCA_014240055.1 Methanobacteriota archaeon
AACGGCTCCATAAATACATTCTCGGTTCATAGTAGAAGTTTTAAACTATACTTTAGTGGAATATTTCCATGCCGCTGTAGCTCAGTAGGTCAGAGCATCCGGCTGTTAACCGGACGGTCATCGGTTCGAATCCGATCAGCGGCGCCACTGGGGCCCGTAGCTTAGTCTGGTGGAGCTCCCGGCTCATAACCGGGCGGTCGTCGGTTCAAATCCGGCCGGGCCCACCACTAAGACTTCTAAATCTTCTCTCAACTTCTTCTTTTTCAACGTTCATAATACTTTCAGTACCAAAGCCTTCTACAGTAATTGAGGCTACTGCAGAGCCATAGTTCATAGCTATAATCAAATTTTCTTCATTGATATTGTCTACTCCAGAAAGATATCCCATAGCAGCTCCAGCAAAACTATCGCCTGCACCAGTTGGGTCAACAAAACTACTAACTTTGAAAGCCGGTAAGTGTTTAGTAATTTCGGATGAATACAGCGAAGAACCATGTTCACCCCTCTTGATAATTACATATTTAGGTCCTTTACTCAGAAGTTTTCTTCCAGCCTCATCTAAATTGTCTTTCCCTGAGTAAAGTTGTGCTTCAGCATCATTAATGAATAATAAATCGACCTGTTTTACAACTTCTTCTAATTTTTCTTTAGCAATATCAATCCAAAGGTTCATGGTATCCATGGCAATTAAACTCGAATTAATCTGTTTTAGAATTTTAGATTGGATATTTGGATCATTATTACAAAGTAATACTAGTTTAGACTCTTTCTGTTCGGAAGATATTTCCCAATCATAATGATCATTGATTTGAAAATCAGTTTCATGAGTTATGGCCTGAGACATGTCTCCAGTATACTCACCTGACCAATGAAAGGTAGGATAATCTAGAGTTTTTACAGACTGAGTATTTATTTTATGGTTTTCGATCTTCTCCATTATTGTTTTTGGAAAGTCATTTCCAATTGCAGCCACTAATGCCGTATCAGTAAAGATACTAGAAGAAATACTAGAATAAATTCCAGCACCTCCCACTATGCCTTTTTCACTTTTATGAGGTGTTTTAAGGTCATCCAGAGCTAATACACCTGCAACTAATAGTTTTGATGTCACAATTCACCTCAAGAGGACTGGCTTTAAATCCCAAGCACTGTGCGCAATTAATGGCGACTTCCCGCAAAATAGCTCTACTTTTTGGTGTTGAGAATATTAACGCAATAGTAGGTTGGGTTGCACTTTTGTTTGTAGCAAGACATATGGGAGCCTCAGCTCTTGGTGAGTTTAGCTATGCCATGAGTCTAATTGGCGGTTTCACTTTCTTAGCTTTTTTTGGATTCCGAATGGCGCACGTCAAGAGGATCAGTGAGGGTTTAGATTTAGGTAAATGCATAGGTACTTTTCTTTCGATACGTTTATTTTTAATTTCGTTAATGTTGGCAGTATTTGCAATATTTTATTGGTATTGGACGGATTATTTAGAAAAACAATTTTATGATATTAATACTCCTGGACTTTTATTTGTAGTAATAATATATTATATTGTTTTTCTTTTAACCGGTGTACTTACAGCTACTTTTAGTGGATTAAAACAAAGTGCCAGAGTTGCTATGCCTAGAATATTAGGGACATCAATGCGTTCGTTTTTATTCATAGGGACTGCAGTCATGGGTTGGGGAGTAATATGGCTGGCAGTCTCAGAATTAGTAGGCATATTGATCATTGGTCTAATCTCGTTATGGTATTTTAGGGATTATCCAATATCGAAACCAGATAAACCCACTTTTGATTCTTACAAAATTTATGCATTTCCTGTTGCAGCTGCGTCTATTTTTGGAATTTTCAAAAAATATATAGATAAAATATTCATTGGAGTTTTTTGGGCCGCGACAGATGTGGGATTGTATTTTGCAGTTCAACGTATTGCATTATTCATAGGCACTATGGCTTTAGCTATTGAGGAAATGTTACTCCCTTCTGTATCTAAATTACATTCTAATAAGTCAAAGGATGAGATTAAATCGTTGGTTTATGATGCTGAAAAATATGTTGCAATGGTTTGCATACCTATTGTTGCGATGACTGTAGTCTGGTCTAATGAAATCATTTTTGTTTTTATTAGCCGGGAATTTTTGCCTGCAGCCCGAATACTTCAGATATTAGTTTTAGCCTCTCTTATTCGAGTGGTAAATCGTCCTTGGTCAGTTGCACTAAGGGGTTCTGATAGGCCCGATTTGACTTCAGCGATCAATATATTTTCTTCGATTACTAGTGTAATATTGATGCTTATTTTAGTCCCTAAAGAAATACCTCATTTGGGGCTTGAAAATTTACCGGGCTTAGGTGGAGAAGGTGCAGCTATAGCTGTTTTAATTTCTGAATTAATTATGGCTATATCTCTTAGATTTTTGTGTTATTCTTATCTTGAAATGAGGCCTCAGGTTAATTTCTTTGTGCAAATTTTCTTTGCAATAATTGTTGGCTTAATAATGTGGCAAATTCAGATAAATCTAGATATAGATCGTTGGTATGAGTTATTCTTTTTCTCAGCAATGGGTGGTTTCCTCTATGTTTCATTTTTAGCTACCGTCGGAGCATTTACATTAAATGATTTCAACTTCTTTTGGAATACAATGAATCCCAAAGCTATGACTAGTTATGTGAGTGAAGAACTAAAGAGGAAATAATGCTATTCACAATTGGCTTAGTGGTATTTTTTGTTCTTGTAATAGTCGGTATTTTTCTTTATCAGAAAATTTACAATCCAGGTCGTCTTTGCAACATTTGCTATCGTGTTGTACCTGATTTAGCTCCACAATGTCCATTTTGTGATAATGAGCTAAAATGGGATAAAAACTAATATTTTTTATCCAATGAGTCTGCAATGATTTTTAGGGCAATTCCAGTTACAGCTCCTGCAATTAATCCAGTTACTACTCTTCGAATATTCGTTGATTCATAATCTGTAAAGAGTTGTATTGTTCCATCCAGCCCAATTGGGGTAAGTGCCAGAATTATCAGCGGTAATGTCAATTCAATTCTTCTTCCTAAGCTGAATACAAATCCAAATGTTAAACCTGCAAAAACACCAAGGTCTCTTGCACAAAACGGCATTTGGTTGCCATTATATTCATAAGATCTATGGGAGAGTTGATGGCAATTTACATCTCCAGAATAATATGCTAATTTAGATAGCGGATTCATTTTCTGTATTACTTCTTTATTATCATAAATACCAACACTTCCGCTCAAATCACCAGTTTCACCACTACCGATCATTAGTGGAGAAGCGAGAATTAGTAAAGTCCAAACACTAGTTAGTGATAGAAAAATTTTATTCCATCTACCTAGTGTATTCCATTTTTTAGTAAATTGCCAAGATGACATATTCTATGCCCTGTCAAATTTTTCTCTATCAATCAATAACAATGATAGGGCTACAACTGAAAGTATACTTCCTATTAAGAATCCATAACTTATTACTCCACATAGGCATCCAATCACGGCCATCCTGAAATTTTGTTGAAGTAATGCTGCAGAACTCCCCATTAATGCAATAATCGAGGCTACAATGAAAATGGGAGATAGTGCATAATTTGGAGGCCATGGTTCAGCGACATCTTTTCGTTGGTCTATACTTTTGTTTATTCCCCCTTCTTCTAGTTCAACTTCCAGTATATTTGTCCCCTCAGAACGTATATTTATCCAAACACTTAGATCGCCATACCCTTCCATTGTAAATTTAATTTCAACTTGATCACCAATTAAATCATATAAGAAATATTTACCTTGAGCATTAGTAACTGTTTTTTTATCATCAGCTTCAATTTTAACGCCCTCTAGTGAATTGCCATTAACATCAATAATAGTTCCATGGACTGAAGATAATCCCTCACTACTCCATTGAGTTTCTTGATTGTTCCACTTGACTCCGTATGCAATTCCTGATAAAATCCCTAAAACAAACACAATAGAGAGTAAAATACCAGCCCATTGTGCGGCAGTTTTCGGTTTTTCATTTAAATTATTAAGGTTATCCCAACGATAAGCTTCTTTCAAATTACTAAAGACAAAAGAGAGGGGTTGTTCTTTTTGTAATGTTGAGCCAGTTGGATCTAAAGTTGTATCGCTCCGAGTTTTCCCAGATGCCCAACTTCTAATTTCGGTTCTTAACCAGTTATTTGCTTCTGGTGTGAATTTATATGTTTTACGTATGTACGCAACAGTTTGTTTTTCTACTTGCGTATAATCGTCATAATCTTTTATTTTATGAAATAATTGTTTACTTCCTTCTAAAGTTATTTCTTCTTTCTTAGAAGTTAGTTCAGCCGCAACTTCCAATAATTCGCGATCATATTTCTTACCGTTTATAATTTTGAAAATATCATCATTTTTGTTTATGTTCAATTTTTCTTGGATATTTGTTCCGATTTTACTCCCCAAATCGGTTATTTTATTCTTTATACTAGTTACGACATTAGTGTTCTGAACTTTGAATGATGTGTCACACATTGGACAGATTACATTCTTTCCCTCATCTTTGTTTGTGTTGAAAACGTTGTAGCAAGTTGTACAGCGCACTTTCATATCTGCCATTAGGTGATACTCCCCCGTCGGTTAAATAAACCTGACGATTGGGCAATTATGGAATGGTGGTTGGCTGTGCTTCTAGGCATATTGCAAGGTGTGACTGAATGGCTCCCTATTAGCAGTAGTGGACATTTGGCAATATTTCAATTCTATTTCAATGAAGAACCTCCTATTCTTTTTGATATAATTTTACATTTAGGCTCACTTTGTGTTATTTTCTACATCATGCGCGAGGAGATTAGGGAAGTTTTTCTAGTATTGCCTAGTATTTTTGATTATAAAAATTATCATAATCTTAAAGGATATGAACGAATGCTAATGATGGTTGTTTTAGCTTCAATTCCAACTGCAATTATTGGTTTTACTTTTGATAGTACGATTATAGGTGATTTCTATAGCGAAATGCATTTAGTTGGCGGATGCTTAATTTTCACAGGTGTTTTAATTTGGGTTAGTAAGGATTATGATGGTAAAAAACAGATTGATGATTTCAAATTTTCTAATGCTTTAGTTGTTGGTTTTTTCCAAGGCTTAGCTATACTTCCTGGTGTTTCCCGTTCAGGTTCGACTATTGCAATTTCTAAAATATTGGGAATGGATCCTGTTAAAGCAGCTAGGTTGTCTTTTCTTTTGTTTATACCTGCCATTATGGGCGCGACACTTCTTAAGATAGGTGAAATTGATGAAACTGTAGATGAGGTGGGAATTCTTGCTTTAAGTTTAGGATTTATTAGCTCAGCAATAACAAGTTATTTTGCAGTAAGTGCTTTATTAAAACTAATTAAGCAACAGAAATTCCATTATTTCACACCTTATTGTATTATTCTTGGTATGTTTTTGATATATACTAGTTTATTCTAATTTATCACTTTCAATTCTTATATCATAATCACCTGAATAAAGAACTGAGCCAATACCATCAAGTCCTGAACCTGAAATAGCAATAGTCCAAGTCCCACCTATTACAGGGAGAAGAAGAGGTCTTTCCTCTAGTTGGTTATTCCAAGTTACTATCTCATACCCATCTCCGTCTAAATCCAAAATTTGTGAATAAGGCATTCATGATTGCTGCATTGTTTT
>JAAZXP010000058.1 GCA_014240055.1 Methanobacteriota archaeon
ATAAAAAAACCAAATTCATTTCATTAAACCATGTCTCAAATTCCTGGCCAGGCATGCTTCCTGAAAACTGTTAGTATTTAGAAAGAGCGTCCACAATACTTTTAGAACATTCCACTAGTAACTGATTGCTCATCCTCAGGAAATAAATAAAAATAAACTCCCATGATAGTTAGTAAGAATCCCGAACTTGCCATTCCTATTGGTAACATCGTCGACATGCTTTCCGAAAAACTCATTTCTTCTTGGACCATAATGCTGTATCTGAGAAGGGGTGTTAAAATATGTTTCTGAGTTAGGCCTAAATAGAGTCGATTTCTCGTATTAATATGGACTTATTGAAAGATGAGGATATTACTAGCCGTATTCGAATGATTGGGCCTTGGGATTATGACTCTGAAGACAAAATATTAATTCGAGAAACTATGTTTAAAGATTTTATGGAAGCCATGGGGTTCTTGAATAAATTGGCTGAAGCTGCTGAGAAACTTAACCATCATCCAGACATGACGCTTTGCGAATACAATAGAGTTATTGTAACTACAACCACTCATGATGCTGGAGGCATAACAGATAATGATATTCGTTTGACTCAGAGCTTTGAAGAAATTTTAGAAAGCTACGAATAAAACTGTCCATGGCCGAAGTAAATAAAATCGGCTACTTTTCTTTTCTAATTCGGTTTACTGTTGGATTTATATGGCTCAGTTTTTGGTCTTTAGCATGTATGGCCCTCATGCTGTTAGCTCTTCCATTTCGATCATTAAGAGTAAGAATTGGCAATCTTTGTGGAAAAATTATAGGGCCTGTAATTGCTAGAATTATTGGTGCTAAAGTCGTTAATCCTGATGCGGAAAAATTAAATAATTCAACTCCTGCTATTTTTGTTACTAATCATTCTTCGGCTCTAGATGTTTTCATTTCAATGGGACTTTGTCCGTATGGCGGATGTGGAGTTGGTAAAAAAGAAATTTTAAGAATTCCTTTTTTTGGACAGGCTTATTGGCTTGCGGGACACTTGCTAATCGATCGAGGAAATAATTCTAAAGCTGTTGCTTCTATGTCAAAATTATCTAATTTTGTTAAAACTAAAGATTTGAGCATATGGATTTGGCCTGAAGGAACTCGGAGTGTTGATGGAAAGTTAATTGCTTTCAAAAAAGGATTTGTACATTTGGCATTGGCAACTGGATTACCTATTGTTCCTGTTGTACTTCATGGTGCGCATAAGATATGGCCTGCAAAAACTATGGAATTTTATCCTGGCGAGGTTAGAGTTGAAGTCTTAGATTCAATTAAAACCGATAACTGGAGTAAAGAAAACTTAGACAAACACGTTGAAGAAGTAAGGGGCGTTATGGCTAAGGCCTTGATGTAAAATTGAAAAATGCTTGTAGTATTTGACTTGGACGGGACTCTTATTGATTCGACTCGTGCGCTTTTAGAATCACATAAAGCCGCTTGGAAAAGTGTAGGCCTTAAAAGTCCACCAAAAGAAGATATCCTCAGTCTAACCGGTTTACCTTTGATTGAAATAATGCAAAAGCTTGGACCAGATCAGGATCCTATGGCTTTAGCTGAGGTGTATTCACAAGCATATGTTAGAGCATCTCGCCATGAATGCCTCTTCGAAGGTATATCTGATCTCTTAGCAAGGCCATTTCGAGCTGCTGTGGCTACTGGGAAGAGTCAACGTGGTGCTGATCGAGTCGTAAGGCAATTTGGTTTTGAAAATCGATTTGAAGTTGTTTTGGGAGGGAATTCCGTTTCTAAGCCCAAGCCGAATCCTGACTTGTTATTCTCTATTATGAAAAAAACCGGAACTGAAAATATTGTAATGATTGGAGATACCACTTATGATTTAGAAATGGCCCATGCTGCAGGAGTTAGGGGCATCGGAGTGAGCTGGGGCCATCATCCACCAGAGATTCTGCAAAAATGGGCTCCTGTCGTCAATTCTGTCAAAGAACTGGGCGAGATACTAGGTGTCTGAAACAAAGAACATGTGGTTGACTAATAGTGATGAATTTTCATAAAAAAGTATTAAGGAAGTCAAAGGCCTTATGTCTAAGGCTCTGATGGGATAATACGAGCTTATGTTATTCTAAAACTATTTGAAAGCTCTGAGAGTGTAAAAAAAATGAAAGAAAATGAAGGTGGGGCAGGTAAATGCCCAGTAATGCACGGTGCTACAACAACTGGAGAAGCTGGAACAACAAACAAAGACTGGTGGCCTAACCAGCTCAATTTAGGAATTCTCCATCAACATGACAATAAATCCAATCCAATGGATGCTTCGTTTAATTATCAAAAAGCTTTCAAAAATTTAGATTATAATGCACTAAAAAAAGACCTTAATGAGTTGATGACGGATAGTCAAGATTGGTGGCCTGCCGATTACGGGCACTATGGTCCATTTTTTATTCGTATGACTTGGCATGCTGCAGGAACCTATCGAACTGGTGATGGACGCGGTGGTGCAGGTACTGGAGCTCAGCGTTTTGCACCGCTCAATAGTTGGCCAGATAATGGAAATTTGGATAAGGCTAGACGTTTATTATGGCCAATAAAACAAAAATACGGGAACCAAATCAGTTGGGCTGATCTTCTCGTCTTGACTGGAATTGTTGCTATAGAATCTATGGAAGGTCCTGTATTTGGATTTGGCGGCGGACGTCCTGATATTTGGCACCCTGAAGAAGACATTTACTGGGGTAGTGAAGACGAGTGGCTTGGAGATAATAGATATGGCGATACTCGCCAATCTCTAGATAATCCTCTTGCAGCAGTTCAAATGGGTTTGATTTATGTCAATCCAGAAGGACCAAATGCAAATCCTGATCCATTACTTAGTGCACAAGACATTAGAGAGACTTTTGCAAGAATGGCCATGGATGATGCTGAAACAGTAGCTTTGACTGCTGGAGGCCATACTTTTGGTAAAGCACATGGTGCTGGAGATGCTGGACTTGTTGGTAGTGAACCTGAAGGTTCAGGAATTGAAGAACAAGGGTTTGGTTGGGCCAGTACTCATAAATCTGGAAAGGGCCGTGATGCAATTACTAGTGGCCTTGAAGGTGCTTGGACTTCAAATCCTATTCAATGGGATAATGGTTACTTCGACATTTTATTCAAATATGAAGACTCTTGGAAATTAGTAAAGAGTCCTGCTGGAGCACACCAATGGACTCCTGCCAGTCCTGATGAGAAAGATCTAGCTCCTGATGCTGAAGATTCTTCAATTAAAGTAGAAACAATGATGACTACCGCAGATATGGCTATGATTCGTGACCCAGAATATCGAAAAATTTCGAAACATTTTCATGATAATCCAAGTGATTTTGCAGATGCTTTTTCTCGTGCCTGGTTCAAATTACTCCATCGTGATATGGGACCAAAAGCAAGGTATCTTGGTCCTGATGTTCCTGATGAAGAACTCATTTGGCAAGATCCAGTGCCTAAAGGAAATACAAATTATGATATTGCTGCAGTTAAATCAGACATTAGTAAAAGTGGACTGAGTATTCAGGAAATGGTAGAAACGGCCTGGGCAAGCGCTTCAACCTTCAGAGGGTCTGACATGCGAGGGGGGGCTAACGGTGCAAGAATTCGTTTATCGCCTCAAAAAGATTGGGAAGCTAATAAACCAGAACAGCTAAGTAAAGTTCTAGGAATTTTGAATGAAATTTCGTCTGCACACAATGCTAGCCTAGCTGATGTTATTGTCTTAGCTGGAAATCTTGGGATTGAAATGGCAACCAATCAGGATGTCAGTTTCACACCAGGGCGTGGAGATTCTTCTGATGAACAAACGGATGTTGAATCGTTTGCTGTTCTTGAACCTGTAGCAGACGGCTTCCGCAATTACCTTCAACGAAATTTTAGTGTTAGTCCTGAAGAAATAATGCTTGATAAAGCACAACTTCTTGGATTGTCAGCCCCTGAAATGACTGCCCTTGTTGGTGGTTTTAGATCTTTGGGAATCAGCTCTAATGATTGTGGATTGTTTTCTGAAGATATAAATCAATTATCTAATGATTTCTTTACTACACTTCTTGATATGAATGTTGAATGGAAGGCTACTGGAAGTAATTCGTATGATGCTATGGATAGGTCTACTGGAAAAGTTATGAGGTGCGCTTCGAGAACCGACCTTGTATTTGGAAGTAATTCACAACTTCGAGCAATAGCTGAAGTTTATGCGCAAAATGATGGTCATGAAAAATTTGTTAAGGATTTTATTGCTGCATGGAATAAAGTTATGAATGCTGACAGATTCGATGTAAAAGCATGAACGAAATCATACTAAAAAGATTTGAAAATCCAGATGAAATAAGAAATTTTGAGAAAGGTAAATTCGAAATTATAAAATTTGATGGAATGACTATTGGACGTGCGACCTACCAGCCAGGATGGAAATGGTCTGTTGATGTTTCGCCTTTATCTGGCACTGATTTTTGTGAAGTCGAACACCTTGGAATGGTTATTTCTGGTCAAGCTACATGTGCATTCAAAGATGGAGAGATTCATACAATGAAGCCTGGTGATCTATTCTATATTGGGTCTCAACCGCACGATAGCTGGGTTGTTGGAGATGAAGAATATGTTTCTTTACACTTTCAAGGCGCAGATAAATACGCAGATTAAATTCCCATTTCTTTTAGTTTTGCCGGTAAATAGGTATTAGTTACAAAATCAAGTCCATATTTTGCTAAGGCTTGCTGTTCTGATTTTTTGTTTATTTCTAATTGTAACTCTATTTCGCCTTTCCAATATTTACTCTTAAAACGAGGATCTGTTAAAATTGATTTCAAAGCACTAATGTCCCTATCTGAGAGATCGTCAGAAGGCAAGTCATAATTTATAATATCAGAAGGCGTTACTCCCAAGTATCTTGCAGATGGTGTGGCTAAAATATGAGAAATATGTGCTGTTTTGATAGCCCCATAAGCAACTGAACTATAAATCCGATAAGACCAGGGATCTGCATCTGTAAACAAAAGTAAAGGGAGTCCTGATGCTTCGTGCATTCTTTGTAAAAAACGACGTGTTGAACGGGCGGGTTGGCCTTTGATATGAACTAATATCGCATCATGGGTTTCATCAAATCCATTTTCCACTAAGCGATCAAACATTCCTCCCGTTTCTATTGCTATAATGCATTTCGAATTTCCAAAATCATTAAATGTTATTTTTGTATCTTCGACGTTGTAAGGTATGTTGTATCCCGTATCGCCTACGTCATTACGACAATTTATTTTCATAGGGTTTCCTTTACGATTTATCTCTGTAATCGTTACATCTCCTAACACCTTAGCTCCATCGTCTTCTGGTCTAATCTTAAAATCTTCTCGCTGAAAATGTGTAATGATTTCTAAATCTTCAATTAATTTATTGGATTCGTCCTGTGCGTGAAATTTTCCTAAATCCCAAGCTTCCGAAATGTAATATAATTCTCTTAAAGTTGAAGATTTACTT
>JAAZXP010000059.1 GCA_014240055.1 Methanobacteriota archaeon
CTCAAAGAGAGAGAAATGAGTAAAGAAGTAACCTATGTTATGGTTAAGCCAGATGGCGTACAACGAGGCTTAGTTGGTGAAATAGTTCAGAGATTTGAAAGAAAAGGTTTACAGTTAGTTGGACTTAAACAGGTTGTACCAAGCGAAGAAATAGCTCGTAAACATTATGCAGTACATTCTGAAAGGCCTTTTTTCCCAGGTTTAATTAAATTCATTACAAGCGGACCAGTAATCTGTATGGCTTGGTCAGGACTAGATGCAATTAGTGTTGCTAGAAATTTAATAGGATCTACAAATGGCCGTGAAGCAGTACCAGGAACAATTCGTGGAGACTTTGGAATGGATATTGGTTATAATATGATACATGGTTCTGATGCGCCTGAAACTGCTGAATTCGAGCTTGGATTATGGTTTTCAGAAGGGCTTAATGAATGGACTCAAGATAGCTTATCTTGGACCTATGAATAATCTCTTAATACTTTAATAAAACAATTTTAACGGTCCTTTGTCTTAAGATAGTATAGGTCATAGTTTTAATCCCGTTTCTTATGGCAAAAAATCATGCCAAATCCGTCAGACCTTAAAGTGGGTGTTATCCGAATAGAGGGGACAAATTGTGAAGATGAATCTGCAGCAGCTTTTTCGTCATTAGGGTGCAATTCTGAAAAAGTACATCTCAAACAGTTATTGGGAGAAGTTGAAGAATCTAGTCGTAGAAATATAATGGATTATGACGCCTTATATTTTCCCGGAGGATTTAGTTCAGGCGATTACATTCGTGCTGGAGCAATCTTTGCAGCTCGTATAAAATCAGGTCTTAAATCTCAACTCGATGAGTTTATAAAAGAAGGAAGGCCTGTTTTGGGCATTTGCAATGGTTTTCAGATTTTAGTAGAATTAGGTGCATTACCAGGTATAGATTCAGGTATTAGTATTGTTCCAAATGCAGTGCTCCATACAAATGATTCCAACCGTTTTGAGGCTAGGCATGTCCATCTTCGCGTAGAGAATAATTCTCAAAGTTTTTTCACAAATAAATATGAAACAAACCAAGTTTTGTCAATTCCTAATGCACACGCTGAAGGCAAATTGATGATGAGTGAAGAAAAATTTGATGAATTGAAAACTAACAATCAAATTGCATTCAGATATTGTGATAATGAAGGTAATTTAGAACCGGGTTATCCTTGGAATCCTAATGGAGCTGCTTATGATATTGCAGGAATTACGAATTCTCAAGGTAATGTACTAGGTATGATGCCTCATCCAGAACGTGTTTTTCATGGTTGGCAACATGCAGATTGGACTTCATCTGGATTAGATCCTTCAGGTCCCGGAGACGGTCGAGCTCTATTCGAAGGGGTTGTTGATTTTCTTTGCCAGTAGATGATTTAGAAGTAGCAATTAAGGCAGCTATTCGGGCTTCAGAAATTATAGCTGAAAGTTATGGTAATTTTAAACAATTAGATTTCAAATCAGATATTGATGTTGTAACTGAAGTAGATTTCAAATGTGAGGAAGCAATAACTAAGATATTGCAGGAAGAAACACCAGATTATGGAATAATTGCTGAAGAAGGAACTAGTTTTCCAGGCGAGAAAGTTTGGATAGTAGATCCTTTAGATGGGACTATTAATTTTTCACATTCCTTTCCTCTTTTTGGGCCTTCAATTGGTTTGTGTAAAGGTAATGAAGTCTTAGTGGGTGTTATTGCAGATCCAATACGTGAAGAATTATTTTATGCTACCAAAGGTAATGGGGCTTTTTTGAATGATTTATATAACAAAGGAGAACCTAAACGATTATCAGTTTCAGATACTAAAGTTATGAAGCAAGCAATTGTTGCTTCAAGTCTCCCCTATAATCGAGACGATGAATATTATCAAAAGATGGGTCGCAATTTTATAGCTTTAGAAAAGGAAATCCAATCAACAAGAAAATTAGGTATGGCTGCGCTAACTATGGCATATATTGCAGCAGGCAGGTTAGAGGGATATATTGTATCAGGTGCAAAATCATGGGATATGGCTGGCGGAATAGCAATATTAGAAGAAGCAGGTGGAAAAATTACAAACTATAAGGGTGAACCTTATACTTTAGACACATTTGAATGGCTTGCTTCCAATGGGCATTTGCATGATAATTTTGTGGACATATACAAATAATTAATTTAGCCAGTTCTTTGGAGGGTTATGACAGATCAGTTGTATAAGACTATGAATGATGGACATAAGATTCCAGTTGTAGGTTTAGGTACTTGGAAATCAGAGCCCGGTGATTCTACATATAATGCCGTTTTAGCTTCAATTAATGCAGGATACAGACATATTGACACTGCAAGAGCTTATGATAATGAATCAGATGTCGGAAGGGCAGTTAACGACGCAGAAGTTCCACGTGATGATTTGTTTATTACAACCAAATTATGGAATAAAGATCAAGGTTACCAAACAGCACTTGAGGCCTGTGAAAAAAGTCTGGCAAGATTAGATTGTGATTACATTGATCTTTACCTTATACATTGGCCATTGAAAGAGCTAAGAAATGATTCTTGGAGGGCATTTATTGAATTGCAAGAAAAAGGACTTTGCAAATCTATAGGTGTAAGCAACTTTACTATTGACAATTTGAAAGAATTAGAGGCAAAGTATGGTATTTTACCTGCAATTAATCAAGTGGAATTCCATCCATACCACTATCAAAAAGAATTATTGGAGTATTGTAATTTTAAAAATATAATAATTGAAGCTTACAGTCCTTTAGTTCATGCCAAGCGAATGGATGAGCCACGTTTAGTTGCAATTTCAGATGAGTTAAGTAAAACTCCGGCCCAAGTTTTGATTAGATGGGCAATGCAAAGAGGGATGGTTGTCCTTCCTAAATCTGTTAATCAAAATAGAATTATAGAAAATTTCGCAGTTTTTGATTTTGAAATCTCAGATTCACTCATGAAAAGGTTAGATGATTTGGATGAAAGGTTTGTAACTTGTTGGGATCCGCATAATCCACCTCCTTACGCGCCAGTTTAGGCTGACAAATAACTAAAATTTCACTTAAGGGGGTAATTCTTGTCGTATTAAGTGTATGCAAAATGCATATTTATGCAAAATGCATACTTTTTAATACTCTTTTCTTCATAACGATAATATGGCAAAAGAGACCTATACTTCTATAAGAGTTACTAAAAATGTTAGAAATAGCCTTCAAGATTACGTTGAAGCCTGTTATTCAGATCTTTCAATCAATTCTATGCTGAAGGTTCACATGGAAAATTTGCAAGAAGGGCATGTTAGGTTTCCAAAGTATGGAATCTATGAGTGTCCTGAAAGCAGAAAAGCGAAGTTAAGGAAGGCAATTAATTCCAAATCTGGTAAATCAGTAGGAAACTCAATGTCCTTGACAGGAAGTCTTCCTGCAGATCCATATACTAGAACTGAATCAGACACAATGGGGCAAATGGAAGTCCCTGAATCTGCACTTTGGGGTGCTAGTACCCAGAGAGCTGTTCTCAATTTTCCAGTTAGTGGATTTAGAATGTCGCGTTCATTCATAAGGGCGCTCGGTTACATCAAAGCAGGTGCAGCAGAAGCTAATGTTGAATTAGGTGTTATTACAAAAGAAATGAAGAATGCTATAGTGGATGCTGCATTGAAAGTGGCAAATGGCGAATATGATGATCATTTTCCAGTAGATGTCTTCCAAACAGGTTCAGGCACCTCAACAAATATGAATGCGAATGAAGTTATAGCTAATTTATCTTCTAAAGATTCTGGTTTAGAGATCCATCCAAATGATCATGTAAATCAAGGTCAGTCTTCGAATGATGTTATTCCTTCAGCAATCCATCTTTCAGCTCTTTTAGATATCGAAGAGTCTCTATGTCCTTCTTTAATTAGTCTTCAAAAAGCTTTAGAAAAAAAATCCGAAGAATTTATGCCAATCATAAAAACTGGCCGAACACATTTAATGGATGCAACACCTATTAGATTAGGCCAAGAATTCCAAGGCTATGCTGGTTTAATTGAGCGTTCTTTAGATAGATTGCTCCTCATTAAAGATGAATTATCTCTCTTGGCATTAGGAGGTACTGCAGTTGGTACTGGAGTAAATACACATTCCAAGTTCTCAATGCTTGCTTGTCAGCATATTTCTCAATTATCGGGAGTGGAAGTTTATGAGACAGACAATCACTTCATGGCTCAATCTACATTAGACGGAGCGTTAACAACGAGTTCAGCATTACGCGGTCTTGCAGTTAATATGCAAAAAATAGCGAATGATCTTCGTTGGCTAGGGTCTGGCCCTCGTGCAGGTTTAGGAGAAATTGCATTACCTGCAGTTCAACCGGGTTCATCCATTATGCCAGGTAAGGTCAATCCAGTAATTCCTGAGGCTGTAATTCAGGCAGCTTCTCAAGTTGTAGCTTGTGATGCAGCTTTGGTGCAAGGTGCTCAAGGTGGTTATTTCGAATTAAATACAATGATGCCTTTTGTTGCCCATAATCTTCTTCAAGCAATATCCTTATTGACTAATTCTTCACAAATCTTTGTAGATAAGTGCATACAAGGTATTGAAGCTACTGAAAAAGGTCCTGAATTGTTAATGACTGGCTTAATGTTAGCTACGACTCTTGCTCCAGTAATAGGATACGAAAAAGCAACAAAGATTGCTAAGGAAGCTCATGCTTCTGGTCAAACTGTATTAGAAACTGCATTAGATTTAACTGACCTTTCTGAAACAGAGCTATTAGAAATTCTTAATCCCGAAAAGATGGTTCAACCTCAAGCCTAGATACGTTCATCCACTAAAGAACTTACGACCGAAGGGTCTGCTAGAGTAGAAATATCTCCCATATTATCTATATTTCCAGATGCAATGCTTCTGAGAATCCGTCTCATTATTTTCCCAGACCTTGTCTTTGGTAATCCTTCAGTAAATTGTATTTTCCCAGGAGATGCATGTGGTCCAATATCTGCTCTCACTCTTTTAATTATATCTGATTTAGTATTTTCAGTCACTTCATGTCCAGTTCTTAACGTCACGAATGCATAGATTGCATTTCCCTTTATTTCATGAGGATAACCAACAACTGCAGCTTCAGCTACATCAGGATGTCCACCTATTGATCCTTCTATCTCGGCCGTCCCTAGATTATGTCCAGAAACAATTATCACATCATCAACTCGTCCTGTAATCCAATAATATCCATCTTTATCTCTTTTACAGCCATCTCCAGAAAAATATTTACCAGGAAATTTTTCAAAATAAGTTTCAAAGAATCTTTGATGGTCACCATAAACAGTTCTCATTTGTCCAGGCCAAGATTGAGCTATACATAACCTTCCCTGACCTTCTCCTTTTATCGTTTTACCATTTTTATCCACTATAACTGGCTTAATTCCATAAAATGGTTTTG
>JAAZXP010000005.1:0-22988 GCA_014240055.1 Methanobacteriota archaeon
GCTTCAAAACAAGATGGAGGCGGCAACAATTTGGCTAAATCGGGTATGTCTCTTCTATCTAGAGTCCAGCCTACTAAATTTATGGGCTTGAATATTCCCGAGTATTTAGAATCTTATGGCGATTTTGTTAATCCGATATATGAGGATGACATACCTCTTATCGATAGTAACACACCTAGGTTATTATTAGACTTTAATCAGCACTAACCATTGGCCGACTAGATCCGCATTCAGGGCACATTTGTATTTTTTCCTTCTTGTAATCATGTTTACAGGCTGGACAAATAGGAGATAAGACAAGTTCGCTATTTTCTTCAATTTCCACTCTTTCATCTTCTACTCTTGAAAAACTAATTTCATTTTGTTCTGCAGCAGGTATTTCAAATCTACCTGAGCCTCCAATTTGTGCTAAAAGATCTGGCGGTAGAGTTACAGTTCCCGTATCATCTATTATAATTTCTCGACTGTCATTTAGGTCTGAAATATCGACAGTATTTCCATGCTGTGCCACAAATCTCCCATCTCTTAATTCTAAAGATCGGTCTGCAAAGGCAGCTACTTCTCTGCTGTGTGTTACTATTAGAAATGCTACATCTTTTTCTTCATGTAATTCTTTGAATAAACCAAGAACTTCTCTACTAGTTATTGGATCTAAGGCTCCAGTTGGCTCGTCTGCCAGAATCAGTTTTGGATTTGTAATTAGGGCTCTTGCAATCGCCACTCTTTGTTGTTCTCCCCCAGATAGTTCTTCAGGCATTCCATATGCTCTTTCTTTCATTTTGAGAAAGTCCAATAATTCCATTGCCTTTTCTTGAGCTGAACTAATCATTTCTCCTTGATGGACTAATGGCTGGGCAACATTATCTAATGCATTAAGATCAGGTAATAAATTAGACTCTTGGAAAATGAAAGAAACGGTCTTTTGACGCATCTCAACAAGTTCAGAACCTTGCATCCGCGTAATGGCTTCTCCACCCATTATCACACCACCGGCCGACGGCTTCATCAATCCCCCTAGACATTTCAGTAGTGTAGATTTCCCTGAACCTGAAGGACCTACCACAGCTACAGCTTCACCCTTGTTAACGCTAACATGTAATCCTCTTAGTGCTACTACGTTCCCTTCCAGGGCTTTAGATTCATACACGTGATATAATCCGTCTGCGTTTAGAATTATATTATCGTCTAATGAAATTGAGTTTTCTATTTGAGCTTTTTCAAATTCCTCATTAGCTTTCAGCACTTCTTCTTCAGTATTCCCAGTTTCTTTACCTTGACCAACTGTATGTTCGAAAGGTTTTTGTTTACTCATTATTCCCCCTTTAATATCATTGCTAAATTCGCATTTAGTACTTTTCTAGTAGTTAATACTAGAGCAATTATTACGGCAATAAGAACTGAGATATTTACAATAATTATCTCTGCCCACGGCCATATTAATTCTCTATCTATAGGTGTTGCATTACCTAGGAATATTTGGAATATATAACCAAATACAAAGAAGAATCCATTGAAAGTTTGAGCAACCCCAATTCCTAGTAAAACACCAAGAGTCATACTTACAATAATTATTGATAAAATTTCAAAAAGGACTAATTTCCGAATTTGGTTTGGACTTGCCCCAATAGCTTGTAAGATGGCTAATTCTTTACTTCTTTGGTCTAAGACCAAAGAAAGAAATACGAATGCTGACGCTACAACTGCAACTGAAGAAATCATAAATTGTAAGCTTAATAGTCCTTGAGTACCGAATATTAATCCTCCATTTGTTTCTACATCTTCATGTGAAGAAGCCCAGTCTTTTGAACTAAAAACAATTTCGTTGTTAGCCATTTCTCCTGAAATTTTACTTAAGGCCTTTTTGCAATCTTCATTACCTTGTTCACATAATTCGAAAAACCAAATTGTTGAAACATACGCATCAGCTCTTTCATCACCAACTAGTTTTCTATGGGAGTTTTCTCCTATGAGTATAGCATTATTGGTATCTGTTGCAGAGATTCCTGGAATCCATATGTGTTTTCCAAGATATTTAATTTGAGTTTCTCTTAATGTACTATTTGCATAGTCAATTTCAGGGAAAGGTTCACTACTCTGAACTCCAAACCCAAATCTATTTTCTTCAGTGTTATCACTATCTATAGTTACATTAAAGTTAAGAGCATTTTCCACAAATGGTGGAATTTCTAATAATAAAGTAAAGTTATTACCGGCAGCGATTGGTTGTGTAATATTTCCAATAATACTTTCAACAGTTAAATTGTAGGTGATATTATCTAAATTATTTACAACAATCCAAGACCCTGCAGTCAAGTTAGAGGTCCAGTTTTGTATTAATGAACCATTTGTTATGTTTAATTCATAGGTTTCAAACATATAATTTGGATTTATTCTAAAAGAGTATTCTGGATACTCGAGAGTGATTTTGTACTCAAACTCCGAATTAGTTACTTCATCATCACCATCAGGTAAATCAAGTAAGCTGATAGCACCTTCTCCAGCCGTGAAACCATCATTCGATAGTTTAGCCATGCTCCCATCAATATCTCTATCAGGTACGGATTGTTGATCCCAAATGAGTGTATTCTCTGAATTATCAAAAACAACGTATGTTGTCACAATTCCAGAGCTACCTTTTGTTGTGGGATATATTGTTCCGACGGAAGTACTTGACTTTATTTCCTTTACTTCATTATCATTTACTTTGTCAATTGCATCTCTTACAGCTATTTCAGCTTCTTCTCTTGAAATAGGATCTACAAATTGTACTTGTATATCTGCCCCAATATCCGCAGATGCAGTCCTTTCATCAACATCAGTTCCAGTGTAGCCTTGTATTGCAGCTAAAGTTACAATTGATAGTGTTAATAGCATAATAACAGATAATCTGTTTACAGTATCGGATGATGTAGAATTAGTCAACCCTCTCCTAATATCTGATAAAAGTGGAGTTCTTCCAAATATTTTAATTAAAATTTCAGGCCCCTTAGCTCCAACTTTACCCAGTATTATTGCGCCTCCTATCCATAACAAAAAGGGTGCAAATATGTTGAGAAGTCCACCAGTTATGAAGTTAGTGATAATTCCATCCTCTCCAATTGGCCCCCATCCTCCATTGTCTTCAATCCATATTTCTAGTGCTGCGAATCCTCCTATGATGAAAGATATAAGAGGAAGCCAAAAACGTGGTTGGTTTTGTTTTGTATTATTTTTAACTCCTTCTTCGATCTCTTGATCAAGGAATTCTTTAGCCTTTGTCCTTCCGTAATACCAAGCAATCCCAATTGTAGCCCCTATTGTGAAAATTAATGCAGCAATTCCCAGATTATTCCATCTGTATTCTGCCAAATCACTATTTCGTTCAAAGTCCATAAACCCAACTGCAGACAGTAAATCGGGAACGATGCCAATTGAAAGGAAGTAACCTCCAATAAAAGCGATAGTACTAACAATAATTACTTCGGAAGTAAGCATTTTTCTTAATCCATCTTGAGTTCCTCCAATTACTCGATGTATTGCTATTTCTCTTCTTCTTTGTTCTAGAGATAATTGTAATCCGTATATCAGCACGGAGAAAGATAAGACTACAATTGGTATGGCTAGAATATAATTAAAAATTCCAACAAGGCCTAAGAATATATTTAGAAATACAATGCTCCCTCTAATTAAGTCAGTATAGATCAGTTCAACTTCTCCATCAGCATATCCTCCCCATGAATCTACGAGAGTTCCGTTTATTTCTGCGCGAGATCCTAAATATTGCGAATCCATAATAAAATAGTCTATAGTTTCATTTTCGGAGTTTACGAAATTTTTCAAATTAGTGACGTTACTGGTAAAACATTGTGCTTTTATTTTTCCGTCCTTACAATCTTTTTCACTTTGTGAACCACTTAAAACACCTATTTTATTTTCAGTAGTCAGGTTTTCTCTTGTTAGAGGTTCAGTTCCATTAGCGGCATACAATACAGTTATTCTTTTTTCCGTAACTTCTTTATACAAATCATCCAAGTAATCTGCAGCAGCATCCGCAGTTTGTGAGGGTAATTTATCTCTGTCTAGAGCAAAGCCTAGATATCCATGGTCATAATCCATTAAAGTTCTTTTTTGGATATCACTTAGTAATTCTGCAGGTATAATTACAGGATCAAATAAGATGGTAGGATTTCCAGCACCTTTTTCTTGATAAATTGCTGCGACTGTAAGATTTGTAACAGTCATATTAAGTCTACAATATTTGTGACCATTATCTACAGGTCCATATTCAATATTCTTAACATCACACCCTGGCATCTCTTCAGAGAACAATTTTACATCAGTAACATATGAAAATGTTACTGAATCTATAGTGTCATTTACTTCAACGCCAGCTTGACTAGCTAACTTTGAGGGAAGAATCACAGCCCTCATTTCCGTTGCTTCACTTCCAGACTGAGGCCATTCTCCATACATTATATCTTTAGAATGCCTTTCTCCTAATTCCCCATTCCATATTCCATCTCCATAAAACCTTATTATTCTTTCGTCATTGATTGGAGGTCCAGATTCAAGAGCTTCAGGATAATCAAGACTGACGTTCGCCCAATTTCCAGCTCCTTCTATACTTTCAACATTAAGGGGTTGGGGTGTTACAAAACCTTGATCAAAGAAACCATCAATACGGATTCCTTGTCTTCCGAATACAAGTCCACAATCCTCAAATTCTTCTTTCTGTGTTAATTCATCACAAACGGATTGCCAAACTGCAGAATCATTTGTTCTTCCTAATAAATTATCTCCCGGGTCTTGGCGGAAATCTATTTTTCCATCAAATAATAAATCATCAACACTATCTTTGAGTGCAGCCTTGGAAAGGCCACTTCCATAAGCGAAAACAGTAGTTATTACCAAGGTAGCCAAGAAAACGCCTGCGATTACAGCAATTGCTCTTTCTCTTCCTCTCCACGTTCTTCTGAGAACTATAGGAACGGAGGTTGGTAAATTTAGGAACCAATTTTTCAAATCTACAAGTTTATAGCTTAATTTATTTAGGCGAGTTTTTCTTACAAAACTAAAAAATAATAAATAAATTATTTCTAGTACACGGTTCATTCAGTTACCCCCCATGCTTCTTTGACGTTTGATGCAGCAGTAATGCCATCTCTCATTAGTAACATCCTATCAGCTTTTGTTGCAAGCATGGGATCATGCGTCACCATTAGTATAGAAATTGGATTTACAGGGTCGCTGCAAAGTTCTTTGAAGAGATTCAAAACATCTTCTCCACTTTTCACATCTAGATTTCCTGTCGGTTCATCAGCAAGTAAAAGAGGTCTCGAACCTGAGATGGCTCTTGCTACAGCAACTCTTTGCTGTTGCCCTCCAGATAATTGACCAGCTGGAAAATCTATACGGTCCTCTAATCCTACTTTGACTAGTGCCTCTATTGCCTTTTCATCAGCTTCTTCTTTTTTCATTCCTCTAATTTCAAGTGCTAATGCGACATTATCCTGAGCAGTTAGTTGTTCGAGTAAGTGAAAGTCTTGAAAAATCCATCCAACACCGTTTCTTCTTACATCAACAACACCACTAGGTTTCTTTTTGCCATAAGTATACTCCGAGCCAGAAGATTTCAGTTTGATTTTTCCTGAATCTGCTCGTAACAAGCCTCCTATTATGTTCAATAATGTAGATTTTCCACAACCAGAAGGTCCCATTAGAGCGACTAATTCGCCTTTCCTAAGTGACAGATTCACACCTTTCAAAACTTCTATTCTTGTGTTGAAAGTTTTTGATCCAAATCCCCGTTCCAGTTCTTGAACTTCAAGCAATGCCATATTATTTCATCGGTTCGTATTGGTCTATATAAGTTTTCTTAACTTAGTTCCTAAATTTTTTTACAATTATGGCTTTATCCATTCGAGACTTATCCATCTTTTTTTGTAGGCGAGAACTATAGTTTTATTGACGCCATGACCTACTCTTACCATTCTTGTGATATCTAACCATGTAATTCCATCTTTTACAATGTGTATTAGCCAAGGGGCATGTGTTGATTCATGGTTGTAAACTCTGTAATGGGTACCAAATTTTAATCCTGAATTGATTTGGTATCCTTTGTCAATTAGCTCTTTTACTTCCGGATCTTTTATTATTATTTTTCCATCTTCCTTGAGTTTGGTATTAGGCCATTCAACTATTTTTGTAACATAATAAACTACATCTTCTTCAATGTCTATTATTGCTATTTGTATTCGTCTTTCTAATCCTCTATCTAATTCGTCAAAAATGTCCTTAAAATCAATCTCATTTTTAAAATTTTTGGCTAAAATTATTGCTGAGGATTGACCTTTTGTTGGTGTATTTCGATCATATAATCGAAGACCATACTCATCCACTTTGACCATTAATCCTCTTTCTTTTAAGTCTCTGTAAACAATGTGGGTTAAGTTTCCTTTTTTGAATTGACTAACTTCATCTTTAGTTAAGTTAATATCTTTCCTATAATTACAATATAGTGCTTCCTCTTTTCGCAATAATAGTTCACCTTTTGGTAAAGGAGTACCTGTTTTTCCCTTATTGTGTATTTGGGCTGCTAACTTTTGCTCTGTAATTATAATTCCATTTTCGTCGTTCTTATAACTCATCAGTTAACCTCTTTCATGATTTCGACCTTCCCGGCATCTCTCAATATTTTAGCATTGTAAATTGGAATTTCAGTAATGTCTTCGTTTTTGAGAGTATAATTATTTGCATCCATTCCAGTAAATGTAGGTAAAGTCTCTAGAACTTTTACTTTGATATATTCGTCGTTATCAATAACCTTTTCAGCTTCATTAATATTTGCTACAATAGCGTCAGATTTCGGAATTTCAGGTTTAGGAGTTTTAGGTTCTTGAATATCAGGCTTTGGAGTTTCAGCTTCCCGAATTTCGGTATTTTGGATTTCCGTTTCGATTTCTTCTTCATCGGCAGGTTCTATCTTTTTACTAAGAAGAGTATTCTTTCTATGCTGCTCTATTACTCCACACAGGGCGACTAGATATTCCATTTCGGTTTTATGTGCATTTTCAGTGTCAGGGCTCTGCCCGTTCACTTTCTCACGGGCTAAGTCTGTCAGTTTTCTTTCTCTATGTTTATGGAGTTCAAGTTTCATATCCATAAATTTTCTAATATCTGCGTTTGCTTTCTCAAATCGGTTGATATCATCTTTTGCCCCTTCTATGACTTGTCTAATCTGGCTTTCTAACTTCTTCATTCTGTTATAAAATGATAAAGGTAATTTGGTTAATCTTCCTTCTCTTCTTTCTTTAAAAGTTTGGACTCTTAGATCTCTTAGAGTCATCAAATCGTCTACCATTATATTCGCATTAAAATGGTTGTTAAGAATGTTTCCCACAATCAAAAGCTTTTAACCAATAGTCTAAATGGATACCTAATGAAAAAGTGTCCAGTCTGTGCAGTAGAAGTCGAAGATAATGCGCCTTTTTGTAATATTTGTGGTGTAAACCTATCCGGAGCAAAGGATGTAGGGCCTTCTTCAGTTGAGACTCCAGTTTCAAAAGAATCAGGTACTCCAGCACCGACCTCAGCACCTCCAATAATTAAGAGAGGTAAAACTAGTTTCTATTTACCCGCCTTGCAATTTTTAGCAGCTGTAGCACTTCTCGGTTTAGTACTTTACTACACTACTGCAGATATTCCTGGACCTGACGCTGAATCACAACCAGCAGGTATGAATGGAACTTCTGAAAATTTGGATGCTTATGTTAGTGATGAAAATCCACTGAGATGTCCTGATTGGATTAATCGCGATGCCGTTAATGATCCTGATGGATGTCCCTTGGTTTTAACTTCGAGTTGGGATACTGATAATTTTAATATTAAAGCAAATCAATATCAAAGTGTTTTAGGTTTAATTGTATTTTTGGGTCTATGTATTTTTATTCAAGCTAGGCGCATAAATGATAGTAACATTATGGCTCCATTAATATTCTGCATATTAATTATGGTTATAATTTATGCATATATTGGAGGTGGGTATTCTAGTGTTAATGAAGATAAGTTAGATAGTCTTTCCGAATCATACCCTCAAGAGGCTTTAGGTTCAGTTTATAGCACTTTAGGGGCTACTGCTGCATTAGTTGTGATTGTTGTGTCATACATTGTTTTCCTTTATGCAGTTACTGGAAAAGATATTAGTGAAGCGCCTTTGAGCACGATTTATTCTTTTGTTGGAGCTGGCTCGTTAGTTTTTGCAGCTCTGCATCATAATTGGGTAAGAGGTCCATGGTTCAACTGTAGTGCTTTGTTTAGTGGAAGTAGTGATTTACAAATTTTTGATGCTTGTTATGCGGCAGGTGGTGAACCAACAAGAGCCTTAGTAAATTTACAACCTGTGGAAATGATAGTTTTACTTGCAGGTCTTCTTGCGTTATTATTCGGTATAGCTGCATACATTTTGCAAACTATTAGGCTAAAGGACATGGAAGAGGCTAAATATTTCCTAATGATTTTATTAGGTCTTGGTTTCCAATTCTTTGTCTTAGTCTGGAATTTAATACGTAACAGAGCGAATTTATACTTTGAACAAGGAGATATTATTCTCACTGTTTTATTTGTATCTATCGCATTCCTTGGGATTTATTTATTTTACCGTAAGAGAAAGTCTGAACAAAGTATGGAAGGTTTGGCTTACTTCGGTTTGTTTGCAGTAGGGATAGGTACTTTGTTTGCAACTATGATTGCACCTGCTTTACTTTCCCAAAAAGATATTTCGGCACCAGATGACACAATTGGTTGGGTTATGCTTGTAATTCCACTATTGGTAGCTGGAGGTGCAGTTTGGTATGGTATCAAATTTGGAACAGAGAAGTTCAGAGATCGCATGATGGAAATGCAGTTAAGCAGTCCAGCTTCAGATCCATTTGACTCTTCTTTTACCCCTGAAGAAGATGAAGTGACATCATCAGATGACAAATTACCTGCTTTACCTAAAGAAATAACTTTAGAGGATGCAATGGATCGTTTACTTTCAGAGTTCCCTGAGGCTACAATAGACATCAAGCCTACTGAAGATGCTAATTATGGAGTAGATTTTACTGATATTGAAAAAGAACTCAAAGAAGAGTTAGCTGAGACTCCAAAAATCCGTAAGGCTATGAAAGTAGACTACAGCGTCGACTACGAAGAATTATCAAAATATTACTCTACAACCGAAGATACTATCAATCAAACAGTTACACATTTAAAATCCGGCAGAAATATAATGCTTTATGGTGATCCAGGTACTGGTAAGACTGCTTTAGCTAATCTATTGCTGAGTCAACTTTGTGGAGTTAACGAGGCTAAAGATGGTAGTATGGTTCCAAATTATTCAATTGTGACTGCAAATGCGGAATGGTCTAATTTTGAAGTTATAGGTGGTATTTCTCCTGATGATTCTGGTGGTTATTACTTCAAGGAAGGATATGTTGCGGATGCCGCTCAGCAGTGTGAAAAGACTATGCAAAGTGTGGGTAAACCTCATTATCTTGTGATTGATGAGTTTAATCGAGCCAATATCGACGAAGCTTTTGGTAAATTATTTACTGTTTTTGAATACAGAGATAAACAAGCCTTATTGACTGCTAAAGAAACTGGAGGAGCTCCTTTCATGATGCCTCCAGAGTTTAGAATTATTGGAACGATGAATACTCAAGATAAGAATACCTTGTTTAACGTAGGACATGCTTTGATGCGTAGATTTGCTTTTGTTGAGATAGGATTGCCAGATAGAGATGATGAATACAGCCGTATGCCTATTTTTGTTTTCAATAAACTAAACAAATTAGGAATAGCACCAGAAAGGCCAGACACAGATGAAGACTGGTATGCTAAAGAGATGTTTGATTTTTATGATACTGATGGAATTATGTTCAAAGCTTTTAATAAATTCATGAATTTCTTGGAAGAGCAAGAATTACCACAGTCAAGAGATGATGAAATTGCAAGAGGTGTCCGAACTTATAGAAAGATAGGGCCAGCTGTAATTATTGATTCAATGTTAACCGTCTTTAACTCCATAGGTCAATACGATTTAGATCGTGCACTTGGAGATGTAATTAAATCTAACATAATGCCTGCCTTAGAAGGTTTAGAACGTAATGAGTTGAAGTGTTTAATGCTTAAGTCTCAAGAAGTTTTGGGTCCAACCCACAGTATTACAGTAACCTTAGAAAAAATGGTAGATTCACCAGGTCTAAGCGTATTCGGTTGATATGAGTTTACCAGATGCGACAATAGAACTCAGATTGCCTGAAGGACACTCAGATAACTTAACAGAAGGTGAGACAGTAATGCTTAATGTAAATGCATTTAGAGCTTTAGAAGACATTCATATTCGAATGGGCACTGCCAAGGTAGATGTTTTGCCTCCAGTTAGATCCAATACAACGCATTCGATGCAATTTGTAGTTCCAGATTATATTGGTACAAATACAGTTAGTTTGCATAATAAGTCGGGGAGCCCTATTTCGAATAAGTTAGAGGTAGTCATAGCGCCTCGAATGTTAGATTATGAAAATTTTAAAAAGCTTAGAGACGAGCACATTCCAGATTTAGTTAAAAATTCAGGGGCTGATGATCCTCCTGAAGGTATGTATCCTGGTGGAACTTCTTCAATTGAAGAAGAAAAAATCTTATTGAATATTGAGAAGTTGCTAGAATTTTCAAGTAACCTGTTGAGAGTTACTAATGATATCAAGAAAGGTGCTTATACCTACAAAGTAGAGGTTCAGCGTAAAACGATGAAGTCTCAGATAAGGGGTGCTGTAAGGTGGCAAAAAACGGCATTGGCTCGTGCTCAAAAGGGGACTGAGTATGCGACAGCCCATGTTACAGATATACGTAAGCGAAAGTGGAGCACACCTACAAATATTTTACTAGTCAAATTCCATATGGAAGTATTTATTGAAGCTATATTTTTTAGAGATGAGATGGATCGTCGTGAGCGTGAAAAGAAAGCTTGGGCTACCATATATGGTAAAGAATACCAACCTCTTGATGACAAAACAAAAGAGCAATTAGACAAATTAGATTTAGCCTGTAAATTCCATAAAGGAGTTCTTGGCGATGGTAAATTAGCTGAGTTAATCCCTAAAGCTAAGGACACTAGGAAGGAAGAGCGGTTAATTAATCGTGAAGCCATTATTGAAGCTAAAACTTGGAGCAGGAATAGAGCTTATAGAGAATTACCAGAACTTTGGAGAGAATTTTTAGATGAATATCAATCCTATTATGAAGAAACTGTATTAGTCGAAACTCAGAAAATGACTGATATTTATGCATTATGGATTCTTTGTGAGATGGCTTCAGGTCTAAAGTTAAGTGCACATGCAAAGTCTTTGAGAGAGTTCCGTTCAAAGAATAAAGATATTGTGCTTAAATATGATGCACCAGAACAGGTTAGGCAAGGTTGGAGTAATTCAATTATGGGGTCTTTGTTTGGAGATTCAGAGGCCAAATCAAATCCAATACAAGGTTCTGGGCAACCTGAAATCTTTATGAATTATAGGGGAGTTAATTTTTATTTTGAAGCTAAATATAATTTACGGGAGACTCCTAGGCAGGAAGACGTCTACAAGGTTTTAGCTTATATGAATAATTATGATGTTTCTTGTGGAGGTATCGTATATCCTGGTCCGCAGCTGAAAATTACTGTTGATAAAAAGAATAAACAAGTAATGGCATGGATTCCATTTACTTGGACTGAGAAGGCGTTTGAAGTGGCTCCTAACTACTTTGCCTTTGTATCAGACCGTATGGCTGCCATTCACTCTAGAATCGATGGCGATGAAGAAGAACTATCTAACTTTGTGGGTGAGGTGGAGAGAACTGCATTTGATTTCTACGAAGCCATAGCCACACCAGGGGCAGTTGCTCCAGAAATGCCCGAGTTTCTGTATAATGAAGAAGTTGAATTAGATTTAGATGAATTGATAGATACTGAAGAAGACACAATAGTGGAAGATGAAGAAATGTCTACTGAGGAAACCTTGGATGCTCTCGGTGAAGAGGGTAGTTCAGATAAACGGAAACAGCTAATCTCAGATATAGAAGAAGGTGAAGTTCCTGTAGGTCAAGGTGGCGATGGCGATTATGCAATTTCTAAACCAGTTTCTGAGAGTGAAGTTTCAAGTAATGAGGATGTAGAAGACCTATCTCCTGTTGTAGAAGAAGTTGAAGATTTTACTCCAGTTGTAGAAGAAGTTGAAGATTTTAGTTCTAGTGTGGAAGAAGTGGAGGAATTTTCTCAAGTAACTGATTCAATTCCCGATAGGAAGGTATCTGTTTCAATAGAACAACTCAGAAAGAAAATGAGTGAAGAAAGTGATGACTAATAATTATCATGATAATTAGTTAAATAGCACTATCAAATGAAGATTTATGATTAAGGTAGGCATCAATGGTTATGGAACTATTGGGAAGCGAGTGGCCGAGGCAGTACAACTCCAAGATGACATGGAGATTGTTGGCGTTGTAAAAACAAAACCAACTTATGAAATTCAAGGAGCATTGGATGCTGGTCTTCCAGTTTTTGCTTCTACAAAATCGAAAATAGCTTTTTTCGAAGAAAAGGGAGTTTCAATCTCAGGAGTTACTGAAGATTTAGTGGATATTGCAGATATTATTATTGATTGTACTCCAGGTAAATTAGGAGTGAATAATATGGAGATGTACAAAAAGAGTGGAACTAAAGCTATATGGCAAGGTGGTGAAAAACATGCACCTATTGGTGTTAGTTTTAATGCTCTAACAAACTATTCGTCTTCTATAAATCAAGATTATGTTAGAGTAGTCTCTTGTAATACGACTGGCCTTTCTAGAACACTATACCCTATTTTAAGCAAATATAGTATTGATAATGTACAAGCTGTAATGGTTCGACGCAGCGGTGACCCCAAAGATAGTGATAGAGGACCTATAAATTCAATTGAGCCAGTTCTAACAGTTCCTAGCCATCACGGCCCTGATGTTCAAACAGTTATAGCTGATTTGAATATACAAACTATGGCTGTTAAAGTACCAACAACGATCATGCATGTTCACTGTATTATAGCTGAATTAGATAGAGAACCTGATATTGAAGAAATTATTTCTCTTTGGGATGCTACACCTAGAGTTAATTTATTAGAAGGTTTTTTGAATAACAAAGATTCAAAAATCCGTAATCTTCCAGGTACTGCTGAGATAATGGAGTTGGCCAGAGATTCATCTTACACACGAGGAGATTTGAACCAAATTGCAGTTTGGAAAGATGGAATACACGGGTTAGACAATAAATTGTATTATTACCAAGCGATACATCAGGAATCTGATGTCATTCCTGAAAATATTGATGCAATAAGGGCTATGTTTAATTTAGAAAGTGATAATCTAAAATCTATTGATAAGACTAACAAGGCCTTAGGTATCAATTAGTTATTTGTTTAACTTTACTGACTGCTAGGGAGTTATATGTTGCATCTATGTTATTGTCTAAGGCAATTCTAACAAATTCTCCGTTTATTGCTTCAATTTCGGTTTCTTGTTGATTTTCCACATCTTGTAGCATACTACATTTATTACTAGACGTCTTATCTAAGATTGTAACAATTTCTTTCCAAGGATTCAGTGGTAGATTTATACCTACATGTTGGGCAATCGCCGTACTTTCGGTACAAATTTTCTCTACATCTCTAATTAAATCTTTTTTTCTGAGATCTCCATTTGTTACCTTGTTAATTGTGGCTATTGGATTTATGGCACTGTTGATAATCGCTTTTAACCAAATATAGTCTTGTATGTTTTCTACTGAATCACACTCAATTCCATTAGTATTTAAGGAGTCAGATATATTCTTAATTTTCAATCCATTATGCCCCTCTATTTGCCCGATGAAGGTGAATCCCTCTCCATTACGATGTGAAATTCCAGCTTCAATTTTCGAGCTTCCTGCACCAGTTACCAAGTATGAAATATGGTTTGGATTTATTTCTTTTTTTAATCTGTTAAGCGTTTGTAATCCATTTTGACAACACAATATTGGAGTATCTATTCTTTTTAGTTCGTTGAGCAAGTTTTTGACACTATAGCTTTTTACTGCTAAAATTACTAAATCGGTTTTACTAAGTTTAGTAGTTATTATTATTTCTTTATCAATGATTTTACCAGATAGTTCTTTAATACTAATTTTACCTTTTTTTACTAGATGATTATGTTCTTTCTTTACCAGTAATGTGATTGCATTGTTATTAGCCAATGAGTAGGCTAATGAAACTCCAATAGCACCAGGACCGATTATAGTTATGTTCATTAGTCTCTAATGTATATGAGACTACGATTATTAATAATTTGAATTACTACTTCTAGTTTTGGTTTTTTCAAATCAACTTTAATATTTGGCCAATTGTCAAACACAGCTCCAGCAACGTTTCTTGCAAGACCAGTAGAAGTATATTTGTGGTCGCCTTTTCTTGTAACTTTAATCGCGAAACTTTTGGTTTCCTTTATTCTTTTAATTAGTATATTAATAGTAGAGTAGATATCTTTTTCTTCGGAAGTAGTCATACTCGCAGGAGGATAGTTTCTATCTTTAGGAAGTGGACTCTGGGTTTCGAGGAAGATTTTTTTACCGAAAGTATTGTATTTCGATATTATTTCTTTTTCACATAAACCAATGATTATTTTGTCACCGATTTTTCTTAAACTTTGATTTGAATCAGTTTCTATAACAAAACCATACATTAGAGTGCGTCCAAAACATTGTTAATTATTTCTTCAGAATGTCCTATGTAATTTTCAGGCTGCAAAGTTTTGGCTATTGTTTTTCCGTCCAAATATTCTTTTACTACTGAATTATTGCTAATAGCTTCATTAAATGTTATCTTATTAGTTTCAGCTTCCATAGAAATCTGGCGTACAAGTTCATGTGCTTCTTGTCTTCCTAAATCAGTTTTGCCAAGAGCAATAACAAAGGCTTCAGCCATAGGAAGACCACCTGCATTTGATATGTTTTCTGCCATTTTCTCTTTATTGACATAAAGGTTTGAAAATACGTCATCAGATTTAATGATAATATATTCTAATAAAATATAAAATTGTGGTAAAATTATTCTTTCACTACTTGAATTGGCTAAATCTCTTTCATGCCATTGTAAATTGTTTTCATACGAGGTATAAAGCATGGATCTAACTATTCTGGACAATCCACCTATGTTCTCAGAAGTAATTGGATTTTTCTTTTGAGCCATCGTTGAAGAACCTACTTGTTTTTCTTTGTTGAATGCTTCAGCTACTTCATTAATATCACTTCTTTGCAAATTACGTACTTCTAGAGTGAACTTTTCTAGACTTGTTGCGAGGTTCGAACCCCAAGCAATAACTTCAGCTATTCTGTCCCTTCCTAATATTTGAGTAGTCGCTAATGGTTCATTTAATCCCAATTTTTTGCATATTGCCGATTGTACATCTATTGTATTTGGAGCCATGGCTGCACCCGATCCAACAGCTCCAAGAAATTTACCAGTCAAAATACGAGGTTTAATTTCTTCTAATCTTTCACGATGTCTACAAAGTTCGGCTAGGAATACTGCAATTTTTAGACCAAATGTTATTGGTGTGGCCCATTGCCCATGAGTTCTCCCCAACATCACCGTTTTTTTGTGGGACTTAGCCAGTTTTGCCATTGACTTAATCAAGGAGTTAATGGCTTTCTCTAGTAGTTCTATTGCTGCCTTATGCTGTAAGGCTCTACCAGTATCAACAATGTCGTAGCTAGTAGCTCCGAAGTGGATCCACTTACCGGAATCTCCAGATTGCTCTTCTAAGGCTTTAACGACAGCCATTACATCATGATTGATTTCAGATTCAATTTCTTCAACTCGTTCTCTTTTGACTAATTTAACACCATTTCGGATGCTTTCAGCACTACCTTTAGGGATTATTTTTTTAGATTCTTGAACTTCAGCTAAGGTAGCCTCAACTTCTAATAAATATTTTAAGTAAGAATTAGCTCTGAACACAGTCCTCATTTGTTCCGTGCCGTATCTATAGTCGAGTACACTTACCGGGTCCATAGTTTCGCAAAAAGTACTCCATATAAACACTGTGTTTCATTTCACCAAATTTTTATTGGCATTCTTTTATATAACAAAACAATACGGTAGTATCGATGAAAAGCCTAACAACGGGTATTGCCACTATTTTGGGAGCAGTTTTGGTTATGCTCTTATTTACAAGCGAAGCTGAAGCCATCGATGCAGATTTAGTTCCTGTAAATTTTACTTTTTCCCCAGAATATCCAATTCAGGGAGAAGCTATTGATATCTATTTTGAGGTAATTAACACGGGTATAGAACCAGCAAGTAATGTTGAGATTGTAGTGTGGAATAGTACATCAGAGTGTGACGTTGATGATGGTTGCCTACCTATATTTGAATCAACGGAATCAACAATAGCTCAAGATAAATCGGCAATTATTGATTTCAGTTGTGGTGTGGACATGTGCGGAGGAACTGGTGATAGAGTCATTACTATTGGTGTAGATTATAACAGCGATATTGAAGAGACAAATGAATCTAATAACAGAATTGTCTATGAGTTTACTATTTATGAGCAGCCTTTGGCAAATCTTAGAGGATTACCAGTTGATGTTAATGTTATGATAACTCCTGAAAGTCCAGCTGAACAAGATTCTGTAGACATATTGGTACTTTTTGAGAATGATGGCCGCATAGATTGTAGTAATTATTACATTAAATTTAGTCAAACATTCGAGGGGACTACCACAACTATAGAAGATACGCAAATAAGATCAATTTTATCACCAGGTGAATCTGGCCAGTTTAATATTACGTGGAATCCTTCAGAAGTAGGAGACTATACTATTACAATAGCTCTAGATTCTGGTGAAAGTGTTGACGAGTTTAAAGAGGATGATAATGTTTTGATAACTACAGTTACAGTCAGGGCACATAATCCCGAACTGACTCTAGACATTTCTCGTAATATCACAATTACGCCTAATGATAGCTGGCTCGAATCAATATTTGATCAGCACTCGGTCAATCTCGAAGTACACATATTAAATGAAGATTATATGAAAAGCGCCGAAGATGTAAGAGTTGGATTTTATGACATTCCAGAAGAGGGCGAAGAAACATTTATTGGCTATGCGTTTATTTCTTCGATTGTTAATGCAACTAGAGTAGGTGAAGAAATAGTACCTGGTACTAATCCAGCACTAATTACGTGGGATTCATCAAGTGGTACTAATATATTAGGCAACCATACAATTGTTGTTAGAATTGACCCCTTAGACGAGATTAGCGAATGGAATGAGATGGATAATAATTTTACTTTTGAAGTCAAGGTTTTAGAATCAAAACCAGATTTGACAATATTTGATGTTTTAGTTGTTGGACAAGCAGTGAGAGGAATGCCTTCAGATATAGTTTTTACAGTATATAATAAAGGTTCTAAAGATGTTTCCGACGCTAAAATTGATTTCCGAATTGATGGAGATTTAATAGAATCATGGGATGTTTCACTAGTAGAGGGTGAGTTCTACAATGTCACAGCTTCATATGTTTGGGACCAGCAACAACCAAGTGTTTCAGGGCATGCGGATCCTTCAAAAGTTATTGGCGAGTTAGATGAAAGTAATAATGTCAATTCAATTCTTATTAATGTTGCCGCACCTGAATATGATTTAACGCTTGTTACAGTAGATTCAGAAGAAGTTATTTTCAAAGGTGACCAAGTTTCAATGATTGTTCAAGTGAGAAATAACCTTGCTGTAATTCCTAATTTTAGGTTGGCAGTATACCTAGACAATTCAACCTCTCCTGAGATCCAAACTTACGATTTTGAAGGAAATGCAATTTATTATGTTTCCCAAGAAAAGTTAGGTTATGAAGAGACAAGATTTGTTACAGTTTATTGGAAGTCAACTAATCTGATAGGTAATCGCAATATTACTATTGAGGCTGAGATTACTAATAGTGATTTTGAAGATCAGAATCTGACTGATAATCAATTAAATACCAGTATTTTTGTTAAGGCAAAGAATTATCAGCTTTCCGTTGAGATGGCTAAAATTCCCGATCAAATTTATTTGAATCAAACACTTGAAATTTCAGTAAGTTCTTTAAATTTTGGACCAGAAATATGTTGTGAGTGTCCAGTTGGTACCGATTTTGATAATTCATCCGAATGTATTGGCGCTGAAATCTCGCTTTACATAAATGAAGAATTATTTCAAATTTATCAAACAAACCCTCTCGGCCGTGTGAATGGGGAAGAAGTACATACATTCACTTGGACTCCTGCAGAACCAGGCAATTACTATATTGAAGCTAGAATAGATCCTGATAATATTATTGATGAATACAACGAGCTGGATAACAGAGCTTATGCGGAAGTGAATGTAACAGTTCAGGAATTTGTAGTAATAGAACCAGAGATTATAGAGGACGACAGTTCTTTGATAAATGAACCTTTAGTTTGGGTGCCATTAGTTCTTCTTTCAGTTGTTGGTTTAGGAATTTTTGGTTATAGTCGTTTAGGAGATGGTGGAGATTATTTAGACTATTATGAAGACGATGATATTTCAGCTAATGTTCCTACTAAACAATCTGGTTTTAGATATGATCCAGTAACTGGAAATACTTATGATTCACAAACTGGTGAAATAATACAACAGGGTGGAAAGAAGAAGGATTAGTTAGGCTATGATATGGTATATTTTACGTATTTACTTATGGAATTTCGTTCCTAGTTGAATTGTCTATAACATTTTAAAATATTGACAAACACTTTTTCAGATAAGAGGAAAAGGAAAATCAGTAAACGTCTCTAAGATATCTGTGCTCTTCTTTCATTAATGTTTGATTAATATATATTTCAGCATCTTCTTGGTTCATTTTACCATGTTTGTGAGCGATTTCAATTAGTGCTTTATGAACATCTTTAGCCATGTATTGTTTGTCGCCACAGACATAGAAATACGCGCCATTTTTTAGCCACTTCCATATTTCTTTTCCATTACTGAGTAATCTGTGTTGAACATATATTTTATTCTCTTGATCTCTTGAAAATGCAGTGGTTAATTTTTGTAAGTTACCTTCTTTCATATATTCAGTCCATTCATCTTTATAGAAGAAGGTCGATTCTTCATGAACCTCTCCGAAGAATAACCAGTTCTTACCGGATGCATGAGTTTCTTTTCTATGTTCTATAAATGCTCGGAAAGGGGCAATTCCAGTCCCAGGTCCAACCATGATAATATTTTTTGTTCCATCTTCAGGTATGATAAAATCTCTTGTCTGCGAAATGTAAACTGGTATTTTTGTTTTATTTATTTCTACTCTGTTTGCAAGGTCTCCAGTAGCAAGACCAAATCGTTCCCTTTCAAAATTGTTATATTTGACAATTGCGACAGTAAGATGTACTTCTCCAGGATGGGCCTTTGGTGAGGAACTAATAGAATACAAGCGAGGCGAAATAGGAGGTAATGTATCTATCAATTCTTGGGGAGTAAAATTGACCTTATATTCACTTAGTATGTCTATGCAATCTCTAGTAAAAAGATATTTTTCTGTTTTGTCTTTATCTTCTAATATTTCTTCTAATTCTTTTTTAACTTTCTTTTTATCAATTTTTTCGCAGACAATAGTTAAGAATTTTTTACTTGCTCTATGGATTACAAATCGATTTAGTAAAGCATGCTCAATAGTTACTTCCCCAGTTTCTTTAGTATTTACTAAGTCACTACGTTTTGCCTTTATTTTACGTATTGTTTGTTTTACTAGTTCAATATTATTAATAGGATAAAAGCCGAGTGAATCGCCCGGTTTGTATCTTATTCCGCTACCTCGGAGAGATATTTCATAATGATTAGTTTCTTTTCCAGAACCTTCAGAGATACTGTAACAATTAGTTACAGTTGCCATGAATGGATTTTTTCTGTCGTAGGCTATACTATCAACTCACTATGTTTTTCTTGGTGGATGAGGTGTTCTGCTCTGCTTATTACGTGATAAGTGTTTGCGGCGGCTTGGTCTCAATTTTTCAGCACCTTTACCCTTATTGAATAAACCACGGGATTTTTTCCCAGCAGATGTAAGTCCTCTGTGCGCTCTACCTTTATGAGCTCTGTTACAAATCCAATTAATTTTTGAATCTGCAATAATGGAAGGATGATTAGGATCTACCATGATAACTTCGTACCATTTGTATCTACCATCGTCAGCCACCCAATATGAATTTAAAATTTCTAGGTTGGGATATTTTTTACAAGTTCTTTCTTCAGCAATCATTTGAAGATTTTTGCTCATGGTAATTTTTGCAATACCCATTCTTTTAGCTCGTCTACCTGAAGTAATTGCATGTTTTCGCATACCTCCTCTTCTGATACGAGTTCGAGCCATTACGTATCCTTGCTTTGCTCTGAAACCTAAAGCTCTAGCTCTGTCAATTCTTGTTGGTCTTTCAATTTTAACAGTAGCGTCTTGTTTTCTGTATTGAACTAATCTTTCTTTCTGAAGCAATTTCATATCTCCAGATGGACGCTTCCATTGATCTCGTACGTAGTTGTATAATGATTTACTCATCGCGATTCCTCACTTCTAGGGTTCAGCTTTCGCCACATTCCCGTTATCCTGTCGACAGGCCCTACCTTATAAAGCTTGATACAATGTCTAATTTGTTTGAGTGGGCCGGAAAAAGTATCATTTGATGAACCAGTAATTACGAAGGGATTTTTAGGTAGAAGTCGGGTAATGCCTCCAACGAAAAAACCACATTTTTCAGATTCTCAGGTTAAAGAGAATTATAATGCAGTTAGAGTCCATTTAATAGTTAATCCTTTTTCAGGTAAAAAAAAAGGTTTGGAAGTAGCTAAAGAAGTCGAGGCAAACTTGATTGAATCTAAGATAGAAGTTGAATCTCATATTACTAATGGACCAAATCACGCAATACAAATTGCAAAAAGTTTGAATTTAATTAAAGGTGACGTAGTTGCTTCAGTTGGAGGGGATGGTACTTTTTGTGAAGTTATAACTGGTTTTATGACTCGTGACGATAAAAGCTACGAAAGTTTTCCATTGGCTTTAATTCCGGCAGGTACGGGTAATAGCCAAGCAAATGATATGGAAATCTCAGATTACCTTGTAGGCATTGATAAAATTCTTAACGGTAATTTAAAAAAAATGGATATTGGTAGAACCACTTTTATGTTAGATGGCAAAGAAGAAATTAGATATTCTCACAATTTAGTTGGTTGGGGTCTTGGAGTGGATTCCAATATTCTGGCGGAAAAAATGAGATTTTTGGGGCCTTTAAGATATGATGTAGGTGCCTTAATGAGCATAATTAGAGGTAAGGTACGTAAAGCGAAGTGTTACATCGATGGACACTTAATAGATTCTTCATTTATATTATTGTTAATACAAAATACTTGTACCGGCGGTGATCGACTTTCTTTAGCGCCTTATGCTCAAGTGGATGATGGAAAAATGGATATAGGTGTAATATATCAGATTAGTCGTATGAAAGTTTTAACATTATTTAATCAACTAAAGGCCGGAGGATCACACATATGGAATCCAAACGTCGAGTTTTATCGTTTTTCTAATCTAAAAATTGAAACTGAAGAACCTACTGCCATAAATATTGATGGAGAGAATATTGGGACTACGCCTTTAGAAATAGAAGTTATTCCCTCAGCCTTAAATATTTTCAATTAAGGCATACTAATTTTTTAGGGCCTCCCTTAGGACTGTATGGAGGAAGAAAAGTCATTGGGCGAGCTCAAACAAAAATTAATGGAATGTGAAGCTGTCAAATTTGGTAAATTTACTTTAACCTCAGGCAAAGAATCTAGCTTTTATGTCGATATGAAATTAGCTTCAACTAATCCCGAAATTTTGAAACTCATAGCAAAGGAATTTGCCAGACATTTACCAAAAGACATTGACTTTATTGCAGGCATGGAATTAGGAGCAGTACCATTGGCTGTAGCTTTGTCATTGGAGACTGGCATTCCTTATTCAATGATTAGGAAATCTGAAAGAAAGCATGGAACTGGATCTCGAATTGAAGGCATCAGTAATGGTAAGGCAGTTTTAGTGGATGATGTAGCTACAACTGGTGGCTCAAATATAGAATCTGTAAAGGCCTTAGTCGATGAGGGGGTGGATGTATCTATGGTAATGGTTGTCGTAGATAGAGAAGAGGGCGCCCATGAGAAAATAGCACCTTTTGGCATAGATTATAAGGCATTAATTAGAATATCAGATTTGGTGAATTAATGAATTTTTTGATTATAGGTAGTGGAGCTCGAGAACATATTATGGCTGAAAAACTTGTTGAGGCTGGAGCTACTGTTTTTTCGATTATAACTAATTCAAATCCAGGCCTAATTCAGTTATCAAAGGATTGTCTCTTAGTTGATGGCTATAATTCTCAAAAAAGCCTCAACAAAATTATAGACTACGGTACAACGCATTCTATTGATTGTGTAGTAATAGGCCCCGAAGATCCATTAGCTAATGGTCTATCTGATAAATTTTGGAAGAAGGGGATTGCAGTTGTTGGGCCAACGAAAGAATTAGCACAAATAGAAACCAGCAAAGGATTTACCAGAGATTTACTAAATAAATATGGCATAGATTCATCGCCCAAGTTTAAAAGATTTAATAGTATGGATGGGGCTAGTGCCTTTATTGATGTATTATCTGATGACTACGTAATTAAATTTGATGGTTTGATGGGTGGAAAGGGTGTTAAAGTTTCTGGAGAACATCTAAGAAATAAAAGTGAAGGTTTAGATTATTGTCGACATCTCATATCTAATTCAGGTAATTATGTTATTGAAGAAAAGTTGTATGGAGAAGAATTTTCTTTAATGAGTTTTAGTGACGGGACTAATTTAGCACATATGCCTGCCGTTCAAGATCATAAGAGAGCATACGAAGACGACGTGGGGC
>JAAZXP010000005.1:22998-43503 GCA_014240055.1 Methanobacteriota archaeon
GGGATGGGTAGTTATTCAGATTCTAATCATTCGCTACCTTTTTTGAAAAACAATGAAATTGCAGAGGCAAAAAACATTAATGAACAGGTCGTTTCTGCTTTATTAGAGCATACAGGACACGCATACAAAGGAATACTTTACGGAGGATTTATGGCTACAAGGGATGGTGTTAAATTAATAGAATATAATGCAAGATTCGGAGATCCTGAAGCAATGAATTTATTAAGTTTATTAGATACTGATTTTGCATCAGTATGCAGTGATATTGTAAATGGGAATTTAGGTTCAGTTAATTTCCGCAAAGAAGCTTCCGTATGTAAATACATAGTTCCAGAAGGTTATGGGAGCAATCCAAGCCCTGATGCAAGTTTGGTAGTTGATAAGGGGCATGAAGAATTTTCAAATTTTTATTATGCAGCAGTAAATTTGGATAAAGGCGGTAATATTTCCACAACTAGCTCAAGAGCTGGAGCTATGGTTTCGACTTCTTTAACTATCTCTTCGGCCGAAGAAAAATGTGAGGAAGGTCTGGAATATGTATCAGGTAATAATTTATTTGTGAGGCATGATATCGCTAAACCACACTTGATTAAAAAACGTATAAAAAATATGGAGAATACAAGATGAGTTTGTTAGTGCCATTGTTTTTACTTGTGTTTGGTTTTATTTTATTAACCAAAGGAGCTGATTATTTCATAGATAATGCTGCAATTCTTGCCGAAGAAAAGGGCATTCCTCCCCATGTAGTAGGCGTTACAATTGTTGCCTTTGGTACTAGTTTACCTGAATTATTAGTATCAATTATCTCTTCTTTACAAGGTTATAATGATTTAGCGTTAGGGAATATTGTAGGTTCTAACATTTCTAATATTGGTTTAGTTTTAGGAACGTCTTGCTTTATTTTTTTCTATCTTTTGAATACGGAAATCAAACCTGAGGAAGACGCGAATAGTGACAGCTATGTTATGCTCTTTGCAGTTATTTTACTTTATTACTTTTCAAGAGACAAGATAATTTCCGATAGTGAAGGCATCGTTTTTTTCAGTCTATATGTCATTTATATGTATTGGCTCTACATTCGCTCAGTTAACTCTGATACAGATCCTGTAGAGCAGGATAATGTATCTTATGCTTTTCTTATTGGAGGTTTAGTGGCCTTGCTTATTGGTGCACAAATTACTGTGGACTCGGCAGTAGAGATAGCAACTTATTTCGGAATTTCTGAAGTGGTAATTGGCCTTAGCATACTTGCTATAGGTACTAGCCTACCTGAACTTGCCGGAACTGTGTCTGCAGCTAAAAAAGGCCATAAGGAGATAGCAGTAGGAAATATCATTGGTTCAAACATTGCAAATATTTTTATGGTGATGGGGATTCTTGCTATTATTCGACCAATTGATGTTGATGAGATGATATTAACAACAACAATGCCTTTACTAATGCTGATTACTGTAGCTACATTTGGCATGATTAGAGTCCCAATGAACCGATTATCTGGATTAATATTCTTTAGTTTCTTTGCATTGTTTCTATACCAACTTGCCTTATGAGAAAATTGATAGAGTTTCAAATATTAGATCAAAACGCTGAGAAACAGAACTTTGATTTATCAATTCTGATGAACAATGCAGGCACTAATGTTGCAAATCACATAATTGATAATTATAATAATACTAAGATAGTTACAATTGTTTGTGGTAATGGAAATAACGGTGGGGACGGATATGTTGTTGCAAATATTTTAATTGAAAAAGGATTTCAAGTAAATGTATTAAATTCAGGATTGCCTAAGTCAAGTGCTGCTAATAGAGCACTTTCTAATTTACAATGCGATATCATTCCTTTAGATGATTTGGGAAAATTTAAGGATAGCTCCGATATTCTTCTTGACTGTCTTCTAGGCTCTGGAATCAAGGGTGAAATCCGGTCGCCTTTGGATGAATACATTAGTTTAATGAATGGTTTTTCTCTAATAATCTCAGTTGACGTGCCTTCTGGATTTGGAACAAAACATAGTATTATTCCCGACAAAACCCTTACGTTCCATGATTTTAAGACTAACATGAATAGTAAGAATAGTGGAGAAATAATACTCCTAGATATTAATTTTCCGGCTGAAATTGATTCTATGACTGGCCCTGGAGAGCTGCTTCTTTATCCTGTTTGGAATACTAGTAATCGTAAGGGTGAGAATGGCAAAGTAGCAATAGTAGGTGGTGGACCTTTCTCAGGAGCTCCTTCGTTGGCAGCCCTAGGTTCTTATCGTTCAGGTTCCGATTTAGTTCATGTTTTTGTTCCTGAAAACTCCTATGAAGCAGTTTCAAAGTTTATACCTGAATTGATAGTCCACAAGTTAAATGGCGAACAAATTAATCCACATAACATTGAAGATTTATTCAATTATGATTTTGACAGTGTTGTCATTGGACCTGGAATGGGTAAAGATTCAAAATCATTTGAAGCCGTTCAGATACTAATAGATAATTATGACAATGTAGTAATTGATGCTGATGCTATTAACTTATACAATTTTTCTTCAAAAAATATAGTATTAACTCCACACAAGGGAGAGATTGAAAGGTTAGAAATTCGTCCTACTGAAGATGCTATGAATCAATTTGCCTTAGATAATAATATTACTTTAGTCTTAAAAGGTGAAACGGACTTTATTACTAATGGCGAATATTTTAAGTATAATAAAACAGGACACCCAAGAATGGCAGTTGGTGGGACTGGAGATGTTCTTGCTGGATTTGTAGGAACTTTATTAGCAAAAGGTTTGTCAGGGTATGAGGCTGGACGTTTGGCCTGCTACAGTTTAGGCTTAGCTGGTGAGAAGTCATATGATGAAATAGGATCAGGTTTTCTTCCAACAGATTTAGCAGTATCACTGTCCAAAGTATTAAAAAAAAGCTAGTTTCTTCTTTTTATTGTAATCAAAGATATTAAAAGTATGATTGTCACTAAGCTTGGATACGGAAGTGCTTGTTTATCTTCAACAGTTTGTATGATTTCTTGTTGAGATAGCACCACTATATTTTGCTCATAAGAGTACAGCTTTCCATGGCCAGTATCAACTTCTATACTATAAACATAATTCCCTTCATTTTCAAAATATAAATCTGCGTAATAGTAATTTCCTTCTTCGTACATCAGTATTTTCTGTCCTTCCGCTAGAACTCCCTCATTATTTTCTGCAATAATAACAGAAACTGACTCTGGATTTGGATAATCAATAATGGCACTAACCTTAATTTGGTCTTTTGAGTCAATGATTGGCGGTGCCAAAGAGTGGATTAGGTCTTTATTTTTTACATCAATATTTCTGTACAGAGTACTCATTCCGCCCCATTTGTCAATACATTCAATTTGCATTAGACATTCGCCATCTTCGTATTTTGTTGAATCCCACCAGAATTGGACATTGTTTTGACCACTTTCGAGTTCTATCCAAGGTCCACTATCAATCCTGTATCTTAGTGTATCTAGTGAGCTATAATCATTAACACTTAGGTCAAATTCAGCATTAGCCGTTACATCGTCCGTATTTGAATTCAGTAATATGAAAGGAGGTGTACTGTCTGTTTCAAACAGCAGACCAGTTATTGTAACATATTCTTGGTTGTCTTCAGCTCGAATATCAATCCAGTGCCATCCATCCATTGTAGGCATCCAAGTACCTTCGTAGAGGTCATTACCACCTGATGTGAGTTCTTTCCATGTTCCATTATCTATTCTGAATTCTACAGCAAGGATTCCTTCAGGGTCTGAAGCTACAGCTTCAATATTTATTCTTGAACTGTAAAATTCTTCTTTGGGCTTAGTTATTTCCAGATAAGGATATGTGACATCTTCTTCATTGAAAACTGTAATATTAATATTCTTTTTTATTACATTATTGCTTTTATCACTTGATCTAAATGTGATTAGGTGGTCCCCATTTCCTGCACCAGCTTCTTGAGTATTCCAGCTTGCAATATATCCATCATTATCTCGTGAATACATTTTACGCCAGCTTCCCTGATTGACATTAAATTCGACATCATCTATGCTATTATCATCAACCGTTTCTATGTCTAAGACTATAATGCCTTCGACAATCTCACCCTCACTGGGAGATAATATTTCAAGAGTTGGAGGGTTTTCATCATTCAATATTTCTAAGTTAATAGTTTTAACAATACTTGATCCATCATCTATTACCTTAATGGATAATTCATGCTCTCCATTGACTAAATCTTCCGTATTTATTTCCAAATCAAAATTTCCGTTAAAAGGTTCTAATTGAGTATCTATCCATTCTCCCTGATTCCAACTGTAGTATACCTTTTGAATCTGAGATTTCTCACTAACTGCATTCCCTTGTAATTGGATATTTCCACTTAACAGTCCAGTCTGAGTTGATATTTCAAGTTCAGGAGGTATTGCAAAAGCGGTTTGTAAAACGTATTTATCAGATGATGCCGATTCATCGTTAAAAAAAGCTACAAATATATTGATATTATCATATTCGATATCAGAAAAGTCATTTCCATTCTTGTCTTCATGCTCTCCACCAATCCAAACAGTTGATAATTCCATTCTTTCATGCGGGTTAAGTTCTACGCTTTCTTCAAAAGCATAGTCTAGAAAACCAAAATGATATGGGTCCCCATCATAATTATTATACCTTGAAACTTTTTCGACAATATATGCCCTTACATATCCATTAAATGTAGGATCTCCAAAAGGCGCATCTTCATTCCATGTCATGCCTAAACTAACACCTAATTGGTCAGCTCCAAGATGTTCCATTTCAATTTCTAAAGATATGTCAGTATCTTCTCTCTGTGCACAATTATCTATTGCATTTTCATAATTAGCAGTGTCTGATTGTCCACCGGAAACCTTTTCGTCATTTCCATCAAATATTACAGTAGGATAACCAGTAACATCGGGATAGTCACCCATTCGGTCATCTGCCTTATCATTAACATCAGTAATCAATGCCACAAAGAAGAACTTATCATCATAATATGGTTCATCCGGTATATCATCATAAATTTTCATCAAATTCTCAGCGGCACTGGGACAATAGACGCACCATGTTGCTGTAAACTCTTCACCAAAAACGGCATGAGTAAAATCTTCAGCAGGGATTTCTGCAGTAGGTGTAAATGGGATTGCAGTTATGCACAAAAGTGTTGCTAAAATAACATAATTTAACTTATTCACAAGAATAGTTACGGTTTCTAATTAATAAGTCTATCCCTTTTTCATGTCTTCTATTACTTTAATAGGATTCGATGAACCGAATATGGCGCTACCTGCAACTAAAAGATTGGCTCCAGCCTCTGCCAAGAGTCTGGCATTTTCAGGACCAACACCACCATCTACTTCTATTATTTTATCGGGATATTTTTCTCGGTATATTCTAACTCTTTCGATTGAATTTTCATGAAAGGATTGACCACAATACCCAGGTTCTACGGACATCACTAAAATAAGGTCCACATTTTCAATATAGGGTTCAATAGCAGAAGAAGGTGTTGATGGATTTAGTGCAATACCTGCCTTAATATTGAGTTCTTTGATTAATTTAATAGCTTTCTCAGGATTGTTTGCTTCGACATGTACAGAGATAATATCTGCCCCAACGTCGCTAAAATCTTGAATAAAATCAGCAGGATTCGCCACCATCAAATGAACATCAATATCTGCTATCCCCCTCAAAGCTTTTACTAAATCAGGACCCATGGTTAGGTTAGGTACGAAGTGGCCATCCATAACGTCCATATGCAAATAGGCCGAATGAGGAGCTACAAGCATAGCTTCTCTCTTCATTTCTCCGAAGTTTGCGCCTAACATTGAAGGTGCTATCTCAACCACTTAGCGTCCTCGTTACAGAATCAATTATAAACTTTTGGGATAAATCATGCCTTCTTTTTTGAACAACTCTGATAAAAACTTCGAGCTGTGAGGATTCCGTTCTCCACCATCTATCATAAAACCCATCTATTTTGTCTAAGTCACTTAAAATTAATTTAATTTGAGATTCTGGAAATTTAGGAGCACCGCTCTTATGCCCCAGTCTTGTTTCAAGCATATATTTCATTTTATTTAGGACTAATATATAGAAACCCTTTGGTTTAGCCTCCTCACCACTTAAATTTTTAATGATTCCAGTATCTAAACACCAATCATGTTTGGCCAGTTTCTTATCTTCATCTTGGTAAACATCCATCCATATTCGTTCTGATGGAGGTGCAGGATTATGTTCGTCAATAATTTCTTCTTCGGTTTCCACATCCTCTACTTCTTCCTCTGAGCTCATTAACATAATCTTGAATGAACCGTTCTTATTAACTTTATTCATCACAGACTTTTTATTACAGTCTTCACATACAGATAATATTGGGGAGCATGGTGTAACCTGGCAGCATTGCGGGCTCCAATTATACAGGAATGATTGCTACAGGGTCTGCTGATATCGTGATGAATGATTGGAGCTATGACCTGTGCAAACTATGGGCTCCGGCTCAATAGGTGAGACCCGCCGATCTGGGTTCAAATCCCAGTGCTCCCACCATCCCATAAGTTTTTATCAATCATGTCCATTATTGACTAATGAGGCGATACAATTGAAGACTCAGATAACTAGGATTTCCTTTTATCAGAATGCTAAAATTTTAGCTATTTTGTATATGCCTATTGGTCTAATTTATGCACTAATAGGTGCTGTATTCTTGTCAATGGATGTGGATTATCTTAGGTACACTGGCTATGTTTTTCTTTCAATGCCTCTCTGGCTTTCTCTAGCTGTTGTAGGCGCCCATTACGCAGTTGCTGCAGTTTACAACTTTTTAGCTTCTAAGGTTGGTGGATTCGAGTTTGAATTCACAGAAATTAAAGATTAATTATTCCAACTCATTCCAGATTCTTTGGAATCGGTAAACTGCTGAAATAGTACAAACAATAGCGAACGTATAACACATTAATGTCATATAGTTCAAATCTTGGTATCCTTGATCAAAATATTGTATCACTGGAACAATAGCCAAAACAACTAATCTATCAGCTCTACCCAATAAACCAGCATATTCTCTTCCAGCTCCAACAGCTTGAGCTTGAGTACCCATGTAAGATAACATTAATATTCCTATAATTGCACTAAAACCAACAGTAATATCAACCAAAGGACCTAATGCAATTCCGCCTACAATAATAATATCTGCAACACGGTCTAAAGTATGATCAACAAGATCTCCTCTCCTACTTGACATGTTTCTCATTCTAGCAACAATACCATCAAGTGCATCTAAAACCGCAGTAAGAAAAACCATTAAAGCACCTAACAAAAGCCATTCTTTGCTTTCTAAATCAGCCATATAGAAAGAATATCCCGCAGTAATTGCAGTAACTAATGATAATAGACTAATTCCCATAGGATTTAGAGGTGAAATTCTTGCAATTGGTGCTAATATCCTTGTTCCAAGTTCTCTATAATCGTCGGCTACCATTAATACCATTCCATTATTCTTTCTGAATAGTCATAACTTTCGTCTAATTTAATGTTGCCGTTCATAAAGTTCGAAAGTTTCTTAGCACTTTGCTCAGGAGTTTGGTCAGTAGTGTCAAGTTGGAAAATTTTATCCGCAGATATATTCTCAATTACTTCGTCGAATATAATGTTAAGAGCTTCTGCCTCCAAATTTTCATTTATTTTTTCTTTAGAATAATTACGTTTTGTTAATCTTTCTCTTAGAATTGATGGATCGCATCTCAACAGTATTACCATTTCAAGATTATCGAGTGTATGTGACGTATGACCTTCAAAGACCACATCTTTCAAATTAGACTCTTTAACGATAGCATTAATTTTATCTAAATCTATTAACCATTCTCCAGACTTGGTTTTACCTTCTGAAGCCTCTTCATAATAGTCTGAAAGATGCACTACTTTTGTGTCTAAAAAATCAGAAATGGATGTTTTACCAGTTCCTGGCGTACCTGTTAAGGCACACCTTACCATTAAGATTTCATTTCCTTTTCGGCTGCGGCTTTAGCTTCTCTCTTTGCTTTAGCTTTGGCTCTGTCTATTCTTTGTTTAGCGTTAAATGAGGTGACACTCTGCATGAATCTATTGTATGCTTGATGTGCGTCCAATGAGTCTTCTGGAGCCGCTTCATTATCAGTTTCAGTTTCAACTTTTATCTCAGTTATAGAAACAAATTCAACTTTTATGGATTTGAGTGCCTTGAATGACCCTGAGAAGAGGTTACCATCTTCTACGATATCTCCAAATTCTTCTTCCATCATAGTTTTTAGTCCACCATTTTCTAGTGTCTTACCGTGTCCACGCTTTACTTCGAAACTCTGCATATGATGAGACTCTAAGTCACAGTATTTGTATTTTGGGGCTAGAGTTTCATGTCCCTTTGCCGAACTGTCTCATCATTTTTTGTTGCATTCTTCGATTTCCACCAATGTTAGACATCATTTTACGACTTTGATTATATTGTTTTAAAAGATCTCTAATCTCCTGTGGATCTGACCCTGAACCCATAGCAATTCTATTAATTCTCGAGCGCTTTATCAGCTTCGGGTTCTCCAGTTCCTCTTTTGTCATAGAACTCATTAATACCTTAAACTTTTCCAGTTTAATCTGTGTTTCTTCCACCTGCCCTTTCTTCATCATGGCAGACATTCCTGGCACCATTTCCATTACTTTACCTAATGGACCCATTTTGGTTAATGCTTCCATTTGTTCTTTCATATCTATTAATGTGAATTTGCCAGATAGTAATTTCTTTGCGCTATCTTCAGCAGTACTTGCGTCCATTACCTCTTCAGCTCTTTCAAGTAAAGTCTGAAGGTCTCCCATTCCAAGTAATCTTGAAATGAATCGGTCAGGATCAAGAGTCTCTAAACTTTCAAGACTTTCCCCAGTTCCTACAAATATAATTGGAGCTTTTGTTACTGCGACTGCAGATAATGCGCCACCTCCCTTTGCAGAACCATCTAATTTAGTTAAAATCACACCCGTAACTCCAACAGCTTCATGGAATGCTTCAGCTTGAGGTCCGGCTTGCTGACCTACTGTAGCATCCATCACAAGGAAAATATCATCAGGCTTAACAATAGAAGCTATATTTTCCATTTCTTTAATCAAATCTCCATCAAGTGCATGTCTTCCAGCAGTATCAACAATCACAATGTCTAAATCTTTGAATTCTTGCAGACCTTCAGAAACTACTTTTTCAGCATTGGTATTTGCTGAATCTCCATAAACTGGAACGCCTATTTGTTCACCTATCTGAGACAATTGGTCGTATGCAGCAGGCCTATGAACATCTGCAGCAATCAATCCTAAACTTAATCCTTTCTTCTTTAGGTATTTAGCTAATTTACCAGTGGTGGTAGTCTTTCCTTGTCCATATAGTCCAACCAGCATTAATTTCTGTGGACCCAATTTTAAACTTCTCGGTTCTCCTAGTGCCTTGACTAATTCTTGATGAACAATGCGAACCACATGTTCTCTTCCAGTCATACCTGCTGGAGCTTTTTCATCTAGTGCTCTTGTTTCAATTCTCTTACTTAAGTCTAAAGCCAAACGAACATTAACATCTGATTGTAAAAGAGCTCTTTGAATATCACGTACTAATTCTTTAATCAACTCAGGAGAAATATGGCTGGCACCAGCTATTTTCTTTAGTGTTTCTCTTAATGCATCTCCTAATTTCTCAAGAACCATAATTTCTATTCACTCATCCATCAATTTAAAATTATTGATATGGTTTGTAATCAGATTATTTTATTAAGTGATAAGTATGTGACTTGCAGTGAATAAGCTGGTATTGTTAACATTGTGCACTTTTGCAATCATATTTGTGACTGGTGATGCTACTGCAGGGTCTATCGGGACACCTATACCTGCTGAAGGTGAGGATTGGGAGATTGATGAATATACCTATGTTTGGGATGAAACTATAATAATCAACGATTGGTTTGTTAAGGCTGAGAGCACTGGAAATTTAAAACTAGATAATGTAATTTTATACGCAGAGGGTAACGTTGAGTTTGAAAAAAAGGTTGAAATTTTCAATTCTAATATTACTATTAATAAGCAAAGCATGCAAGACGGAGTTTCTATTTCAAATACTTTAGACATTAGAAATAGTACTATAGCTTTGAATTCATCATTAGATCATTTTTTTAATATGACAAATGAAGGAATTGGTTTACTCGGTGATTCCGCATATCTTTCTATTACAGATAATTCTTTACTTTATTCCTCTAATTTCAATATGTCTAATCCATATTATACAGCTATAGAGATTTGGTCAAATTCACAAAACTCTAAAGTCCGTTATGAAAATTCTACAATTAAACATCTTGGTTTTACTAGTTCGGGGGGAGATAATACTATAGTTCGAGGAAATCACTTTGATTATTGTCGTAGTATTGTTCAAAGCTCTGGAGTAGGTTTTAGATTCGAAGATAATTTTGTTGATAGGGGTTGGTGGGAAGGTGGAGCTTACCAGGTATGGTTATGGGGCGTTGATGAGGCTGTAATTTCGAATAATACCTTCAATTTGACTTACGATACAATAGGTATGCGTAATAGCGCTAATGTAACTATAGAAAATAACATTTTTAGAAACACTAGAGAAACCTATGCTTGGTCTGTTTATGCAAGAGATGCCTATAATATTACAGTTCGTGAAAATCATTTCCAGAATCACTCAGGATCACCAATTGTCTTTCAGCGAGTTAATGAATCTCTAATTGAAAAAAACACTTTTTTTGACGTATTTGGCCCAGATAATGTTTGGGTTTCAGGTATTAATAATAAGATAATTAACAATACATTCGAAAATTGTGGAAGTAAGATTACGATCCCTGCAGGATATGGTATTACTGGTTGCATAGAAGTTACTAAAGGTGGTTATGACAATAATAATGTTAACCTTTTCGGTAGCAATTGGATAGAAGATAATACTATTAGGAATTTTTCAGGTTCTGCTATAGTCGTATCAATGTCCAGTATAATTGTAGAAGGTAATACGATTGTCAATGGAACTCCCTTTGGGTTTCAGGATGCTGCTGCAGTAGATACATACACTTTCACAGGATTGGCACCTTCTGACGTGTTCATAAGAGATAATTATATAGAAAAAGTAGACGTTGGTATTTTTCTAGACGGTTCAGACCAAACAAGTGGCGGAAGTAACATTATAATTGAAAGGAACATATTTTCAATATCTGATAAAGGGATACATCTTATTACAAATGGAGGTGGGAGTTATCAAGGAACTCAGATAATCCACAACACCATAACGGATAATTTAGTTGGGATAGAAATAGAATATGGTGCCGGAATTATAGTAGAGAATAATAGTCTTTCAGGTTTAAATGGCATTGATGTTAAAGATAGTACTAATATAGCTATAGGTTTTAATCAGATTGAATCTTACAATTTTGGTATTCGTTTAAATAATTCTGTTGCAGATATACACTCAAATCACATTATCGCCTCATGCACTATTGAATCTTGCGAAAAAATAGGATTTACTAAAGTGGGCAATATTGGTTTAGACATCGTTTGGAGTACGAATACTAATATTTTAGATAATGTGATAAAGAAATATGGAGTTTTAGTAAATACGCGTGGTTCTGAGTTATATTTTGATAATAATAACTTAGATTTTACCAATATTGGTTATAATTCAAACCATGATGATATCCAAGTTCGGAACGGGAAAATATCTAACGTTAGTAATGGAATTCAGATTTTTGAAGCAAATCTTTTATTAGTTTCGAATGAATTCAAAGACTTTGAAACAGGCATTAAGTCTTTTAATTCTTCATTGGATAATTCTAATAATATTTTTGTAAATGGAGTAAACTGCTATGAGTTAATAGACAGCATTTATGTTATAGATTCATTTGACGGGTGGGACTGCTCAGCATACTCCCTAAACGAATATTTCAATGTAAGAGTTTTTATTGGAAGTATTCAAGGCATCCCCGCCCCTTCACATGAATTTTGGATTATTGATGGCAAAGGAGATAGTCAGATAGATGGTGAGACTTCATCGGATGGGTACTCTAAATATATTAAATTAATAAACAAGAGTATTGATCCCAATGGATATCAAACCCTTTTTAATCCATATGACTTCTATTATTTACACAATTCAATAACTACATCTGTTGAAAAAGAAATATTCTTTAATCAAACAGTTAGCTTTTATCTTGACACACTACCGCCACAAACTGAAATTTATGGTAATGGCACACTTGTTAATAGCGAAATATTTTATCTTAGCATTAATGTATTCAATGACGAAGAAGTTTTTGATTTTGATATTGAGTATCTTGTCAATGATGGAGAAAATTTTGCTGAATGGCAACTATATGGCACTTTCAATCAAAGCACAGTCAAATTTGTGGGCGAAGATTCAACAAAGTATCGTTTCAGATCCATAGGGCGAGACTTGTTTGGAAATGAAGAGATAAAGACTAGTTATGACTTTGAGATTTCTGTTGATACTAAAACACCAAATTCGGTTTTTGTTGGTATTCAACAAGATTATATTTTTACTGATTCAAAACAAATATTGTTAAGTTGGGAATCTGATTCTGATGATATTCAAAATTATTATCTGGTAGTAAAATATACTAATTTTACTGATGAATATCTAGATCCTGACTCCGTTATTTGGACTGATAAGGATAATTTCATAATACCTAATAATGATCCTTTTATCTATCAATTGAGCGATATCGGCCACTATAGTTTCAAGATTACTTCCTTAGATGTTGCAGGCAATTTGGAAGAAAAAGAAAATTTTGACTTTATAATTAATTATGACTCTCAAAGCGATTCTATCAACTTAGTTAATGTTCCTGAACGTTGGGGATACAACACTATGACAATAGATTATGTGAAAGCTAATGAATATTTAGATTTTGATCTATATCTATCAATTGAAACTACTGAAACTCCTTCTGAAACATTAATGTGGTTTATGTACGAATATGATACTTCTTCGAACGATATCTTGTTATCTAGTCTTCAAGATTCATCACGTTATTATCTTGTTGCAAAAAGCAGAGATCTAGCAGGTAATCTGGAAGATCCCTTAAATTCAACTGAAGAATTCATTTCAAATGGAGAATATGATCAAATATATGATTTGAGATATATTCCTCTAGAGAAAAGTAGTTATCCAATTATTGTTAAAATCGATGAAGATGGAGATGGGATCTTTGAAATTACATTATTTAGGGGAGAAAACCTAACCAAATTACAAAATAACCAATATTTTTTAGATTCGAAAAGTAAGATGTTACATTTTGGGGGCCTTGTAAATGGAGGTTATGTACCTGAATCTGGGCATAATATTAGTATATCTTATGCAGGAGTTAATTCGATTTTTGAAGTCTATACTCAGGGACCGGACTCAGCAGATAATTTGGAGATTGTACCTACTAATATATCGCACATCACCTTTTATTTTGAGATTACAGATCCAGTTACAAAATGTAAAGTTCAAAGAACGACCGACCCTTCAAGTGGTTGGTACAATGAGAAATTAATTGAACCTTGTGATACTGGAACTTACGCTTATGTGGAAAGTAATCCAGATACAGAAAAAAATTACTATTACAGAGTTTATTCGGAAGATGAATTTGGACATTCAATATACTCCGACGAAATAGCTCTGAATATGGAAGAAATTGTAATTTTGTACGATACTTCGAACTCAAATGGCATTAGTACTCAGTTTGGAATGGAAGTGATAATACCAGTTTCAATATTGGCCGGACTTATGTTGATTGCAGGAGGAGTGATGCTCTTCACTACTAAAAAGGAAGACATATTGGATGATAATGTAAACGTAATTGATTCTAAGCCTGTAGCTAAATACAAACTTGAAGAATTGTATTTGATTTACAGTGATGGAAGATTAGTTTCCCATGTAAGTGATGTTGAGAGTGCTATCGATTCAGACATAATGAGTGGAATGCTAACTGCGATTAATGACTTTGTCCAGGATTCTTTTTCTAGTCAAGATGATTTGGGTTCGATTGATTACGGACAAAATAAAATTGTCCTTCAAAGAGGTGCTAATTATTATCTTGCAGCAGTTGTTTATGGTGAAACTGATAATTTCTTTAAGGGAAAATTAGCTAATATTATTAGAGCATTATCAATTCAATTTCCTCATTTGAAGGAGTGGGACGGCGATACTTCCCAGAATGAACCAATAGATGCTATTTTGAAGCCACTAATGGATGAAACTGTTACAACGAATAGAGAAATGGTTGACAATTATATAGCCGATATACAAGTTAGTATAACTTCTCAAGAAACAATAACTCCAACAACGTTATCTTTAAATCTAAATTTCAGTAATTATTCAACTAACAATTTGAATTTAGGAACCGTAAAACCAATATTTAATGATCAATATTTGATCTTAACTGGTATGAAACCGGATATTCTTTACTCCTTTACTGAGAATAAGTTTCACGTAGGTGAAATTAAATCTTATACTGAAGTTCAAATCGAACTAAATTTCAAGAAAAAAGTAACAGGCACTGTAAACGTAGATTTAGAATTTAGCTACTTCGTCAAAGATAAACTTAACACAACTACCAAGAGAGTATTTGATGGTAAAATTTAATTTAGTCGACAAGGCGATAACTTAATCTGACTTTTTTAGAACCTTTATTATCTTTTTTAAAGAATTCAACGTTACCGATTTCTGAAAGACTTCGAACATGGGTTCCAGCACAAGGACAAACATCAATGTCTCCTATTTTCACAACTCTTAATCTGGTAACACTTGAAGGAAGCATTTTCCAGAGACCACTAGACATACTCGAACGTATTTCGGGGTTGTTTTCTAAATCCGATCTTTCAGATTCACTTATACTAATTTTTAAATCCTTGGAAATAACTTGGTTAACTTCGTCCTGGAGCATGTTTAATTCAGTATTTCCCAATTTTAAGGGTTTGAAATCTATTCGAGATTTATCAGCTGCAATCTGATTGCCTACTGTATCAGATCCATATCTTTCACTAACTACTGATGAAACTAAATGTTGTGAAGTGTGCATGCGCATGTGAGAATATCTTCGTTCCCAATCAAGATTGCCTTTAACTTTCATTCCAACGTCAGGTAAATCACCTTCAAACATATGTCTAATTCTATTCTTTTTGCGAACGTCAACAACCCTTCCACCGCCACCTTGCCATACTAACTCTCCTGTATCTGCAGGCTGACCACCGCCAAGGTGATAAAATGCAGTTTGATCTAATTCCACTATTCCTGGAAAAGTGGCTGTAACTTCAGCTTCAAACTTTTTTACATAAGTTCCGTCAAGAGAATCCATATGGAATTGCAAGGTCATAATATTTACAACAAATTAACCTATTTATTACTAGTGAAACTATTAAATGGATAATTGGATGTATGGGCTAAGGTAAATTATGAACATACGTATATCTTCGATAACGTTAGCCCTCCTATTGATTCTCAATAGCGTCGTTTTAGCAGAGACAACAACACAGTATAAAGTGGATGGAAACGATAGCGATACTGCAATATTATATCTAGAAAAAGATATAGTTAATGATGAGACTAAAATCGAATTTCCAAATGCAGAAGTATTGAGCGCATCATATGCCGTCTCTGGTGGAGCTGACCAAGATGGAAATTATCCAGAAGATATATCTATTACAATCAGCGGAAACACATGGAAATATAGCGGAGAAGGATATGGAGCATTAGGATATCAAGAATCATTTTCTAGCGGTGCTGCCTCAAGTGCTGCTATTTTTTCGGATTCCAGTGGTGGAGAAACTACGGTTGAAATGTATCTACCAGTTAATGCTACAATAACTGATGCCGAAGTAACATTAGAAGGCTTAACCAAAGGAAATGGAGACTTAGATGACTACCGATTAGTTTCTGAAAATACAAATGAAGGATCACACAGTCTTTCACCTAGCATATTGAAGGATGGAAGTGACCAGTTTATTGTCTGGCTAGACAATGGTGATTTAGAGGATAAAGACACCTATTACAGTGTGCTTTTCAATTCTGGTGATAATAGTGGTTGGGATACTCCTACTAGTTTAACACCTCAAGACTCGCTATACAGTTATGAGTCTCCATTAATTGTAGGAAATAGCGATTTCTTATTGGCTGGATGGTTATACTCAGGGACTCTTCAGTACACTTACTCTACTAATGGAGGAAATACATGGAGTACGATTGATGATTTTGATTATGATTATTATATTTATTTCTATGATTTTGAGTTGGACGATAATGGCAATTTCCATTTAGTTTGGAGCTCATATACATCTGATGGTTCAGAATCTGATTATCGTGTATTTCATTCATATTCTGATGACAATGGAGCAAGTTGGTCAGCTGAAACTGAAGTGTCAGATTCTAGTCTTGCTAGCTCAAATACATCTCCTAAAGTCTCTTTCACGAGTGATGATGTCTATGTCGGTTGGATTGGAGCTACTGCGTCTAATGCCGTAGCATTTTTTGCATCTTCTAGTGATGGAGGCGATTCTTTCAATACGCCAAATCAAATAAGTAATTCTGGGGATGCAGGGTCAGTTGATATTTCATCAGATTCTAGCAGCAATGTAATATTTTCATGGACTGAAAGAGATAGTGACTCTGGAAGTGCAAGTGTAAAAGCTAGGAGTTCTTCAAATTCTGGCTCTACATTTAATACAGAAATCACCCTCACTGGAGCTGAGGATGTAACTGTAGACTCAAATTTGCATTCAGGAACAGATGGATCTAGTAACTATTTTGTTACTTGGACGAGACAAGACAGCTCGGATTATTATGATGTAATGGTGGCAAGGTCCGCAAATGCAGGAACTACATGGAACAGCGGTGTTGAGGTTGATGGTTATGATGACGAAAGTCAGCGAGTGTATTCTTCAATAAGTGTAGATGCCAGTGGCTTGATTGTTTCATGGATAGACCTTTACGATGGTGATGGAGCTTCTTCAGATCCGGACATATTCGGATCTAAAAGTAATGATGATGGAAGTACCTGGTCAGATCCAGTTGAAGTGGGCTCCGAACAATACTATGAAGGCGACTCTTCAGCTATAGCACTGTCACATTCTGGAAGTTATATTTATGCAGTATATGTTGATACTGGAGACGCCGATCCAAACGGAGATTCGAATGGCAATGATGCAATGAATAACGATGGAGATATATTCTTCAAAAGGTCCTCAGACGATGGCGAAAGTTGGAGTGATGCAATAGTTATTTCTAAGGGAGAGGATGATGGAAGAAGTTATGAAACTTTTGATTATCCATCTTACTATTATTCATATTATTCCCCAGATGTCGCTTCATCTGGCAACTATGTATATGTTATATGGTCTGATTACAGTTATGATGATGCCCAATACCAAATAAAGTTCGCAAGTTCTTCAAATTCTGGCTCAAGTTGGAATGACCCTATTATACTAAGCACTTCTGACTCTACTACTGATTCTTTAGCTCCTGCTATTGTGGCAGAGGGGAATAATGTCTATACAGCCTGGAGAGATACTGTAAGCTCCGGAACAACTATCACTTATGATATTGTTGTTAAATCATCAGACAACAATGGAGACACTTGGAGTTCCCAAACCTCAATTAGTGGCGATGGAACGAATTACATTCCTGAAATGGATTATACTAATGATCGTTTACATGTTACATGGCATGCTTATGCTAAAAATGGCGGTTCTAGCTATTCCATTGAATATGCATACTCTGATGATTCGGGAGACTCATGGGATGCAAAGACTGCCTACGTCTCGGGATCATCTGGAGACTTCAGCTGGTTCCCAGATGTAGCAGTGGATGAAGATAATATTTATCTGGTTTGGCAAGATGATGGTAATTTCGATGGAGATAGTGGTTTTGATTTTGATATTGTAGCTATGTATTCCGATGACAATGGCGATACTTGGAATGATCCTTCATTAATAGTAGATAGTGATTCTCAGTTTAGTAATGCCTATACTTTGCCGTCAATCGTCAGTGATAACGGGTATGTTTATGTGTCTTATCAGGAATATGATGGCAGTCAATATGAATATCGTTTTCTTTTAAGTCAAAATTATGGAGAAACTTGGTCTGAAACATTTCCAGTTACTGATGGCCATGCAGTTAATTATGTAAAAATGGGTATGGCAATAGATGACAAAACATATTTTGCATATTATGATAATGCAGATATGTTCTCTGAAGATGATATTGATTATGATATTATATTGCGAGCTACTCTCGAAGAAGGCTATCCGACGAATCCCACCATCAATCTAGATAGTGCAGGGAATGACTGGGAATGGGCTGGAGAATTCAATTCAGATAATTCACCTATCGTATGGGATAGTAATGGCGAAAACGGTGCCTTAAAATCATTTAGAGCCGCAATAGAAGATGGAATTGCATATGCAATAGACAATGAAGAAACGTATGTTGATGAGTATGGTGTTGAAATGGCTACGCTAATATTTACAGTAACTAGTGATAGTGATGGAAGAGTGGGGCTAAGCAACTTAAAAATAGAATATGATTTAGAGTTAAAAGTACAATCTAATAATTTGAAAAATAGACTTAATACTCTAGTTGATTCTGATTCTAATGAAGATACTGTCGAAACTAAGTTTTCAGTTTCAAGTAGTACAAATGGTAAGGTTATTCTAAGTAATTTGGAAATCATAACGGCAGAAGCTGATCTTGAGATTACACAAATGGACTTCAGTAATAGCAGTCCTAAAGAGGGAAGTAGTGTAGTAATTACTGCATACGTAAAGAACTCAGGCCAAGGTGAAGCCTCAGTTGATTTAACTTTCTGGTACGATACAGACAATGAAATAGGAAGTAGTTCTGTAAGTGGGATAGATAGTGGTGAAACTGAAACTGTTAGCATTACTTGGCATGATCTTCCAGCTGGAAGCCACGAAGTAACTGTATCAATTGTCGGGTCAGTTCCTGCAGATAGTTCACAAGGAAGCGAGGATACGGCATCACAGACAATTACAGTTCAAGAAGCAAATCCTATAATAGTTTCATCATTTGAGTTTGATGAAATTCCAGTTGAAAATACAGATGTAGATTGGACACTCACAGTTGAAAACGAAGGTGACAAATATGGTAATATTGTAGTTTATCTTTATGCAAATGAAGAAGATGAGGACAATATAGTATATGAATCTCCTAGCACAAGAATCGATCCTGGTGTAAGTAGAGAGTTCGGTCAAACTTGGACCGCAGATAAAGATGTAAATCTGTTCTTTTTGAAAGTGGTAGATATAGATACTGGAGAAATTGTAAATGGAGATGGTGATGGTGAGGAAGTCATAGTAAATATACAAAAACTACCTTTGTTCACAGTTACAAACGTGGAATGGCTCGATGCTCCTGATGGAAACTTAATCACTTCTTTCAGTGATGGTACTGTGGCTTATGCCAAAGTATATATTATGAATGAAGGGACTTTTGATGTAACTGCTTCTGTAGATTTAAGTTTAACAAAAGCTGGTAAAAGATTAGTTCCAAGCCCAAATTATGGTGCTAATATTGCATTCCCAGGAGAGATGGAAACCGTACTGATGATCAATGGTGAATATCCACGCGTGGATTTCAATTCAGGCGGTGAGCCTGGTTTCACAGGAGCTTGGTCATTAGAACTGGAAATAAATGATATTTTCGCAGTGAATAGTAATGAACAAATTTGGGATTCAGAAGAGCTCATATTTACAGATACAGATAGCAAAGTAATTATTTCACAGCCCCCAAACCTAGCATTATCTCAGTTTACTACTAATGACCAAAGTATCAAGGAAGGTCAAGCAGTTGTTTTCACAATAGTAGTGACAAATGATGGGGAGGCTGAGGCATCAGGTAGAGTACAAATTAAACAAGGTAATACCGTCCTGGGCAATGTCGATTTTGTAGTTCCTGGTTATGATTCTACACAAGTAACATATGAATATTCAGTACCTGGCTCCTATGATGGAGCATTAAATCTCAAAGCTCAAATTGATTCGAATTCCGTGTACCCTCCAGGTGGTCCTAGTGACACAATAGACGATGACTTCCAATCTTTGACACTAGAGGTTGAAGGAACAGTCAACGTAAGACCTGCAGATTCATCAGATGGAACTGGAAGTATGCTTGTACCAGCAATAGCCATGTTTGTATTATTGGCTGGATTCGGAGGTATATATTTCATGTATAAACGAAGCCAAAATAAGTTACACGGCGAAGAATCAGATGCATTTGGAATGCCTGATCAAGGAGCTATGCCTCCAGAGACTCCGGCAGCAGCGCCTCCGCAACCTATGGCTCCACCTCCAGCAGCAGCGCCTCCGCAACCTATGGCTCCACCTCCGGCAGCAGCACCTCCTCAACCTGTGGCACCTCCTCCGGCAGAAGCACCACCACAACCTGTGGCACCTCCTCCGGC
>JAAZXP010000060.1 GCA_014240055.1 Methanobacteriota archaeon
TTGGTGCATTCTTGGTGGTTCCACCAAGGAAACTGCTAGCCCAAACGTACAATACTGCAGCCAGAACGACTGTAATAGCTACCATCAAAATGACAGCAATTACAGGTGAAACTGCCTGCTCATCGTTTACTATTCTTCGTTTCATTGTTGTGTCCTCTGACCGAAGTCAGAAATATACTACTACTACTATAGCATATATACCTTACGTCAAAATAAATGTAATAAAAGATATAGCCTAAGCTAAAATATTCTATTACTTCACTAATTCTTTATTCAGATTCTAAGATGCAAACTCAGTATCATATCCAATGGTGTCACCAGTTGGATCGAATTTCATACGGAATGAATAATCTGTAAGATCCGGATAAGATTCTAAAGAGGTCCCTGCTGAACCTGGATATATTACAAATTGATCTCCAGGACTTACTTTAGCATCAAAATCGTTGTCGACATAAGTTACAGCTTGTCCTTCACCATTTTTAAAACCATAAATATCTGAAACCATACCTTCTACTTTGGTCATATCAGAAACATCTAGTAAATACCAATGTACTGAATTAATAGAAACTGTAGGATTCATTTTTATAATACTGACTTTCCAAACATCAGTTCCATCATTTTCAACCATCATACTGCCTGTCGGTGGACTTTTTGGAGATCCTCCAATGATTCCGCCTAACCATGCGTACAATACTGCAGCCATTACTACTGTAATAGCGACCATTAAGATAACGGCAATTACCGGAGATACGGCTTCTTCATTGTTAATTATTCTGCGATTCATATTATAGCCTCTGACCGAAGTCTAACTCTGGACGGCTGGGATAGCATATATACCTTACGTTAATCTGTCACGTCTGAGAACTAAACCGCCAAGAACTGTTAGAATAACTGTTACACCCGCACCAGTCCAAGCCAGTGAAAGTGCCCATTCCGGAACTCCAGCTCCACCTTCTGCCGCAACTTCAGGGGATCTTAAAATTGAATCAAATGTAGACCAAGTTTCGTCATCCGAATCCTTGAAAATTATTGTTAATTCAGCATTACCCTCTCCTAAATCAAATGATTCTGTAGGAGCTTGCCAGTGAAAAAACCAGCCTTCGCTGCCATCTGTTAAATTTAATTCTAAGTTAGATTCTCCAAAATCTTCAGTCTCACTCAAGGTTCCGTTACTTATTGTTACTATAATATAAGAAACGTTGAGAGAATCTACTGAAATGTCCATCTGATATGATTTACCAGTCTCATAATGCAAATTATCTGGAATACCATCGATTCTATACAAATTATCTTCAGCTTGAACTGAAGGTAAAAATAGACAGACGGCAAACATCAAAACTAGATAATCTCGTAGTCGATACATATGAAGTTATTAAGTGATTTTGGGATTCTATTTAAAGAATACGTGCATTATCGGGTCAATCCTCTAGTTTGCAAGTTTTCGAGCATTAATCGCAACTCTGGTTCTCGAAGTCCTAACGACACTGCTGCGCTCTCAATAGTGTAATCTTTATTGTGCAATATGTGGTGAAGTAAACGTCTCTCCTGGTAATTACATTCAGCTGCATGAGCTGTAAGTGTTAACTCATTATTCAATTCTCCAATAAGAGCCATCAAACTACGCCTCTCATTTTCCACATCATCTACCGATTTTCTTAAATCTTCAGAAACTCGAGATAAAAGATCCATTCTAGTTTTTGATTCCATGTGGCGAGATTCTTCTATTACGTCTAAAACTCTCTGATGTTGAGATGAAATGCTATTGATATCAAAATCAGTTTCTGCTTTTTGTTTGTACGTTGAAGGACCTATATCTATGTGTAGAGAAACTTCTCTTGATGCATTATAGACTCTGCGATTTGGGCCTCGATTACTAGGTTCATCTTGAGATTCTACAAGTCCATGCTTTTCTAAAATCTTGAGGTGTTTAACAACTGCCTGTTGAGTTACATCTATATCACGAGACAATTGCTTATGCATTTTAAGAGGATATAATCGCTCAACTGACAATAACTGAAGTATTCTACGCCTCGTTGGATTTTCCAACAAATAAAATAATTCATCTATTTCTTCAATTGACATATCAACCTCCGGTTGTATACCTACTGTTGTAATGGGATAATAAAAATTACTATCTAGTCCCAACAACCTTTAACTGATGTGTTCATTGGGACATTATGGACTACCGAAAGCCTACGAAAAAAGTAATTGTTGAGGTTGTATTGGGCGTTCTCAAAGAGAGAGGTTCTGTAGATACTCAGACAAAACTTCACAAGAAGGTTTTAGAAAAATTAAAAAAGAAAGACAAAACATATAGATTATCTGCTGAGAGGATGAGAATTGTTTCAATCCTCTCTAAAAAAATAAAGGTTAATATTCGAACAAGGTCCGTTGGGGCAGCCCCTGAACCTGATGAAACCGATTTCAAAAAACAAGGACTTGGCTATGACCCTGTTGTAAAAAGATGGAGGAGAATAAAGCCTGGCGATGATTTGAGTGGACACCACCACCATCGTGGTGAATTTGCATCACCAGGACAACCATGCCCTGTTTGTACCTCACCCTTGAAAAAAGTGCACAATGCCACACTCTATGGAGGTGTTGTAGCAATTGGTTTCAAATGTGGAATATGCACATACCTAACTGGACACAGGTGGAGAGAACCTTCCAGATATACATTTAGATTAAAAGGTGGAAAATAATTGGATATTTTCAATTACAAAGGCATCTGTTTAAGAGAAGATAAAAGAGCAGTATACCTTGACCCATCACAGGGCAGACCCGATGGAGCAGTAACTCATGCTCACTCAGATCATTTGAGACCAAATACTCACATGACTAAACCCACTGCTGACGTAATGAAAGTAAGAACTGGAGCAACAAAAGCAACCATTCACGACTTTCATGAAAAATTTAAGATAAATGATTTCGAACTTGAATTTATTTCTGCAGGTCATGTTGTTGGTTCTGCAATGATTGAATGCCAAGGCGTTCTCTATACTGGAGACTACAACCCATATGGTACTGTAACGGCAGGCATAGCAAAACCAAGAGACTGTGACACCTTAATTGTAGAATCCACATATGGCAAACCTGACCAAACATTACCAGACCGCACAGAAGTACTGAGTGATTTACAAGCATGGATTGGAGCAATTTCATCAAAAGGTAACGCCATAATTGGAGCCTATTCTCTTGGAAAAGCCCAGGAAGTAATCGCAACGGCTAACAAGGCTGGAGTCAATCCTGCAGTTTCTGAAGAAGTAGCTTCAGTAAGTGATATTTATAGAAAATATGATGTGCCTTTAGAATATACTAGATACAATGAATTAGATGATTCCGAGAAGAAAAATCCAGGGCTATTGGTAACGTCTACAACCTCTGCAAGTGGGAAAAAACCTGATTCAGTAGTTAGAGATTTAAGAGAAAGAGGTGCAAAAGTTGCTAGAGTTTCAGGATGGTGTGCATTTGCAAAATGGGCTTTGAGAGGTGTTGATGCTGGATTTCCGATAAGCGACCATGCCGATTTTAGTTCTACAATGAAATTTATAGAAGAATGTAGCCCAAAACAAGTCTATACTGTACATGGATCCACTAAAGAATTAGCAAAGCAAGTTGAAAAACAACTTGGAATAAGCGCTCAACCGTTACCTAAATATGGAGAAGTTGCACTAGAAACATTTAACTAAATATGAATAACGGAAAACTCGTTTTGGTGAGGCACGGCCTTTCGGTCTATAATGATCAGAATAGATTTACCGGATGGAAAGATGTAGAACTTAATAAACAAGGGAACGAAGAAGCGGTACAAGCCGGCTTAATTCTCAAAGATTACCATTTTGATTTAGCATTCACTTCAAATTTAGTAAGAGCTCAAAATACTTTAGAAATCATATTAAAAGAAATTGGAAAACCAGATCTTCCAGTTGAAAAGAACCTCGCCCTCAATGAACGTGATTATGGGGATTTAATTGGCCAAAACAAAACTGAAGCTGCTGAAAAATTTGGTTCTGAACAAGTTCATATTTGGAGAAGAAGCTACGATATTCCACCCCCGGGTGGTGAATCATTGAAAGATACTGCTGAAAGAGTAATTCCTTATTTACAGAAAGAAATCTTACCTCATATATTTGATGGAAAGAATATTTTAGTTAGTGCACATGGTAATAGCATACGAGCAATTGTCATGTCACTAAAGAATTACACTTCTGAGGAAATATTGAAAACTGAAATTGGGTGGTGTGAACCTTGGGTATTTGATTTTGAAGATGAAAAATTAATGAATCTCGAAATAATTTCAAGACCTAATGTTAAAAGTATGAGTAGATTGCCAGACTAACGCTCTTCAGACCAGGATTTAATTTGTTCTAAATTTCCTTTTGTAGCTTTGATAACATTCTCACGACCCCATTCGTCTTTAATCACAATATCATCTCCACGGGCTAGAAGTGTAGCTGTTACAAAATATCCCGATTCTGATTTAAATTGTATTTCTAACTGACGTTTGGAACCTTCACCTTCCCAAACTACAGGGTAACCTAGTGCATCATAGTAGTCACTAATTTTTTTCATAAACCGGTCTCCTGCAGTCATACTTATGAGGCATTGAGAGACCTTTATTAATTAATGCTTACAGAGGAATATTTCTAAAGGCACCATTCTTTAGACGGTCGAAGCCCCCTAGTGTAGCGGTCCATCATTCAGGCCTTTGGAGCCTGAGACCTCGGTTCGAATCCGAGGGGGGCTACCAGTCTAAAGGCTGTATATTTTTGTGTATTTTGACTTCAAATACTTAACGAAATCATCACTACTTGGATCTTTACCTGTTGCTTGTCTAAGTAAATCTGCAGGAAGTAATTTAGAACCATGAACGTGAATATGGCTACGCATCCAATCTAATAGAACTGTAAACTCCCCTTTAGCGATTTTATCTGGAATACTTGGGTCGTCTGCTAAAGCTGCTGCGTATAGCTGGGCTGCATACAGATTACCTAAAGTATACGTTGGGAAATATCCGATAGCTCCCATAGACCAATGAATATCCTGCAAAACTCCTTTGGTATTATTAGGTGGAGTCACTCCCAAATATTCTTCCATTTTAGAATTCCAAAAGTCCGGTAAATCTCCAACAGATATGTTTCCATTAACTAACTGCTTTTCAATTTCATAACGAACCATGATGTGTAAATTGTATGTGGCCTCATCAGATTCCACACGAATCAGTGAAGGTTGAACTGTGTTTACCGCCCTGTGCAAGGTATCAACATCAAGATCTGAAGGAAGGTGATCG
>JAAZXP010000061.1 GCA_014240055.1 Methanobacteriota archaeon
CAACAACAACAGCTGAACAAAATTATGGTGTTTCGATAGTTCTTTCAGATAGTTCTGATAATGGTCTAGTTCCTGGAGATGATTTTACTGTTACATATGCTGTAACAAATAATGGTAATGGGGCTGATTCATTTACAGTATTTTTCGATTCTTCTTGGTTATCTAGTTCTAGTTCAACAAGTTTGAATCTTGGTGGTGGTTCATCAGGTTCGGCTACAGCTACATTTACAGTTCCTAGTGATGCAGCTAGTGGTTCTTCTTCATCAATCTCAGCGTATGTAACTGGTGGAGGATCAAGTTCAGATGATTCAGGTTCAGTAACAAAGACAGTTTCAGCTGATACTCGTTCAGCTACAGTTAATACAGATTCTGACAGTTACAGTCACAATGAAGGAGCTAGTACTTCAGGAATTGTTACAATAACTAACACAGGTGTCACATCAGGTTTTGCAATTGTTACAATGGATGATGCATTAAGTTTTGACACGTCTGTGATTTTACTAGGTGCAGGTCAGAGTGGTACTTTATCTTTTACAGTTCACGCGGCAGCAACTGGTGATGTATCCTTTTCGGTATCAGATTCAGTGGACGGAATAGGAATTTCGCATACATTTGGAGTAATAGTTAATACCTTCGACAGTGCCTTATTGACAGATGATACTAGTGATTGTGGTGATTCAAATATTGCCTGTACAACTGACGCAGCAGGTGGTTGGAGCAGTGCATCTAATAGCTACACAAATGCCGGTACTTTCTTTACAACAATGACAGTCACAGACAGTAATGGAATGGAAGGAACACACACTTTTTCCACAATAATAGCTAATTCGCCCCCATCTGCATCTATTGCAATGGAAGTTGGAGATGCAACTGCTGGCAGTGAGCAAACATTTACTTTTTCAGTACCAACTGATTCAGATGGTACTATCACTCATATCGTAGTTGACTTTGGTGATGGCAATTCAGTCACCATTGATGCCTCCGATTTGACTGGCAGTACAGTTTCTGTAGATCACACCTATGAAGTAACTGGCGAACAGACAGTTACAGCTACAGTGTATGATAATTCAGGTAGTAATACAGTACAAACTACAACTATAGAAGTAGGCGACCGCACAGTCACAATGGGAGATAATTCGTACCTTTACAACTTTGTATTCCTTATTGGATTATTCTTGCTAGGAGCAATTCTAGCTGGAACATCTTTTAAGATGCAGCAAGGTGAAATAGCAGGAGATGAAGAAATGAACGAAAGAGACCGACAAAGATTAGAGAGTGTAGAGCGCCGCATGGAGAGTCTGTCAGAGCGTGAAGAACTATTGGAAGTCTCCGCTTATGACGCATCCCGAGCGGCAACAAAGCTGGAAGAACATATTTCAGCTTTCAACGAGATTCTGGTAAAGGCCCAGGAATTAGCAGCTACAGACAAGCTCAAAGAGCTTGAAGCAGCTGAAGAAGCAACAAAAGAAGAAGAAGAGCAAATGCAATTGGATTTAGAAGATCCGGATATAGAAATGGTTGCAGAACGCTTCCACTCTTCCTTAGCTAAATTAGTTACAGCCCGAAACGAACTATCAAAGATTGAAGAGCAACTAGCTCACATCTTGAAGATGGAACGTGATGAGCAGTTAGAAAAACTAACAGAAATGACTGAATCTTATGAGACTACAAAGCGTAAGATAGATGCACTTCAATCATCTGCAGAAGCTAGAGATGCAGCAGCAGTTGAAAATAATATTATGAATTTACTAAGTGCAGCAGCATCAGGTGGTTCAGTAAGTGGAGCAGATTTTGGTGACTTCGGAGATGCAGGAGATGATGAAGAATATGAAGTCGAAATCTACGAAGATGAGGATGGTTCATTCTACTACATTGATCCAGATACTGGTGAAGAAGTACCTTGTGATGAAGACGGCAACGCACTCTGAATATAGGTCTAAAATCCTTAATTTATTAGAAGCCCGGGTTTAGTCTTGGCTTTTGACATAGACTGGTGGTGGAGTCTCCAAGAAGAGATATCGAAACAATTCAGTTTTTCAAAAGATAGAGAATCAGTAGCCTCAAGTTTAGTTTCTAACTCAAAGTCTAATATTTCTTTAATTCGAGAACGTATAGAAAACAAAGATTTAATTCTAGTCGGAGCAGGTATCCAGGAAGATACAGATATTCCAAATAGTAATGTAATTGTGGCCGATGGGGCTTTGCGAGCTTGTTCAGAAAGAAATATAATTCCATCAATAGTCATAACTGATTTAGATGGATATATTCCTGAGATTTTATTAGCTAGTAAGCTGGGTTCTGAAATAATAGTACATGCGCATGGAGATAATATCGCACGTGTTTTTCAATATTTACCAGAAATAAACCCTAGTTGTATTACTACAACTTATCCTTCGGCCTCTAATCAGTGTTGGGGTGGATTCACGGATGGGGATAGGGCGTTAATGATGTCTCTATCATTAGACTGCAAGACGGTTAAGATGGTAGGTTTTGACTATAATGTGGTTGGAGGTTATTCAGGAGATTATAGCCCTAGAAAATTAGAAAAATTAGCGTGGGCTCGTAAGATAGTAGAAGCTTGTGCAGATAGAACTAGCAAGATAATTTCCTAGTATCCAATTATTCTAATGAAAGCATCTTCTAGGTTAGTTACGCCAGTACTAGTTTGTATTTCATTTATGGTTCCTATTGCTTTTAATTGTCCTTGATCAATAATTGCTATTCTATTACACAATGTTTCGGCCATTTCTATTATGTGTGTGGAAAGCAAGACAGTTTTACCATTTGCAGATAAATTCTTAATCCAGTCTTTCAAAAGTTTTGTGTATCTCGGATCCAGTCCACTTGCGGGTTCGTCTAGTAATACCATATCAGGATCATGTATCAAAGTCATTGCAATTGCCAATTTTTGTCTCATTCCTTTTGAATAAGTTCCTACTTCATGGTAAATTTGTTCTCCTAATCCTAGAGATTTGGCATAATATCCGATACGTTGCTCAATCATATCACTTGAAAGTTTACGAAGATTGCCAATTAATTCTAGTGTTTCAGCTCCAGTAAGTTTATCATAGATTAGCGGATTTTCAGGTAGATATCCCATCATAGATTTAGCTTTTAGTGGCATTCGTTGTAAGTTAACACCTCCAATTTGGATTAATCCCCTTGTTGGTTTTAATAGTCCACACATCATCTTAATCGTAGTTGATTTACCCGCACCATTCGTCCCTAGAATACCAAATACCTCTCCACTTTTCACTTCAAATGAGATGTCTTTAGCAGCAGGCTTATTGCCATAGTATTTGGTTAAGCCTTCAACCTTAATCATTAGTCCTGAGGTGGGCACCTTAACTTAAGACCCATGCCCATAAGCAATAAGAATATTACAAATAAGATATTATAATAATCCTATTAATGTCCAATTAAATTAGGGGATATAACGGTGAATAATGGTTCAAGGTGATCAGCAAAAACGCCTGGATAGATTTAATTACATTTTAGATTATATTAATAAATCAAATTCACCTATACTGGTTGAGGGTAAAAGAGATACAAAAGCACTGAAAGATTTAGATTGCACAGGCCATATTATAGAATTAAATAATGGTAATTCATTACTTTCTACAGTTGAAACCCTAGTTAAGCAGTATTCCTCTAAATCATTTATAATATTAACTGATTGGGACCGAACAGGCAACATTCTAGCTAAAAAGTTAAAGCGATATGGTGAGTCTTGTGATTTAGTACCTAATATGAGAATAAGAGACGAATTAATTGTAATTGGATCAAAAGATATTACTTGTATAGAAGAATTACCAACACTAATACATAAATTTCGAAGAGAAACTAAAGCATACCGTTAATAATCCATATTCCCTCTGAAATCATGGCAATGTCTACAGACTCAAATTCTAAATCACAAATTAAGAATAGTGTTGTAGATAGGTCATTATCTCAGCTCAATGATATTAGGGTAAATAGTGGAGATTCAGACACTACAGGTATTTTAGATTCAGAAATTACTACATTTCTTTCATTAGATGAGAAGTTATCAAAAGCTATTGATGAGGCTCATTCTTATCATTTAAAACTCCGTAAAGATATGGGTACTTCATTATTGATGAAGAGTGAAAAAGATTTAGTTAAGGATCTTCAAGAGGGGTTTGTTAATTTTTATGCTCCAGCTACGGTAAATCCCTATGTCGCAATCTCAGGTAAGGGTCCTTGGATAGTTACAGCCTATGGTGCCGTTTTACATGATAATGGCGGTTACGGTATGTTAGGTGCAGGCCATGGTCCAGAATCAGTAATAGATGCAATGTCAGATAACTGGGTAATGGCTAATGTTATGACTCCTTCATTCTCACAGCAACGCCTTGTAGAAAGGTTACGTAAGGAACTAGGACACACTAGGGGTGATTGTCCATTTAGTCATTTCATTTGCATGAACAGCGGCTCCGAATCAGTTACAGTAAGTCTTCGTATAGCTGATGCAAATTCAAATACACTTACATCTCCAGGTTCACGCCATGAAGGTAAAGAAATTAAGTTACTTGCAATTGAGCAAGGGTTTCATGGACGTACAGATAGACCTGCACAATTATCCCATTCTTGTAAGGACAGTTATGATAAAAATTTAGCATCTTTTAGAGATAGAGATAATCTCTTTTTAGTTTCATCTAATGATGTTGATGCACTTAGAAGAGTTTTTACTGAGGCAGATAAGAATAATGTTTTTATCGAATTAATGGCAATAGAGCCAGTTCAGGGTGAAGGCAATCCAGGTCAATGTATTACTAGAGAATTCTATGATGAAGCTCGAAAATTAACTAAAGAGCATGGATCTTTATTATTAGTAGATTCAATTCAGGCAGGAATTAGAGGTCAAGGTTGTTTATCAATTATTGATTATGATGGTTTTCAAGATTGTGAAGTTCCAGATTTGGAAACATGGTCTAAAGCTATGAATGCTGGACAATATCCACTCTCAGTATTAGGTATGAATCCAAGAGCTTCAGAAATTTATGTGACTGGTATTTATGGGAATACAATGACGACAAATCCAAGAGCTTTAGAAACTGCGATAACAGTTCTCGATAATATAACTCCGCAACTAAGGCAGAACATAAGAGATAGAGGTGTTGAATTTGTAGAAAAATTGAATATTCTTTCTGAAAACGAATGCCAGGAACCAGATTCAGTTAACGATAAACTCACACACGACAAATACGAATATATTCTTGAAACAAATATTAAATTATGGAAAAGTTCCATAAAAAGGCG
>JAAZXP010000062.1 GCA_014240055.1 Methanobacteriota archaeon
AATTATTTTTAAGATTATTATCATCAGATCCATTATCGATATTAGAAAAATTAGTTGTTTTTATAACACCATCAGTATTAGTAATTTGATTTATTATACTATCAAATATTGGTTTTTTATTATCTGAAAAGACTGGAGCTATGACAGTTAAATCTGGGAGATGTGAACCACCTTTATGAGGATTATTAATCAAATAGAAATCACCTCTGTTCATATTATTTGTATTTGAATCTATAATGGATTTAACAGACTCACCCATTGCACCTAGATGTACCGGAACATGAGGTGCGTTAGCAACCAAATTTCCATCACCATCAAAAAGTGCGCATGAAAAATCTAATCTTTCCTTAATATTCACTGAATGCGCCATATTTTGAAGAGTATACCCCATTTGTTCAGCAGTACTCATAAATAAATTATTAAAAATTTCAAGGGATATTGGATCTTTACTATCTGATATGGTTTTTTCTACAAAATCTTCCTGCTCAATAATTAAATGCCCAAACTCATTATTTGTAAATGAAAAACCAGGTTCAATTAAAATCGAAGAATACTCATCGTAAATCATTGCCGGACCTCTCTTTTTTTTGTCAATAGGTATTGAACTTCGAGAGAGAAAAGGTACTCTACAATATTCATTTTCAAAAAATATTTCATGATTTGTTGAAGAATCTAAAGAATTACCTGATTCTCTTTCAATCTTAATTTCTGGAATTCTAATATTAGTCCCATAAACTTCTACTTTTATGCTGGCAATTTCAATTTTGCCTGATGGCTTAAATCCAAATGTTTTTTGATATCTATCCGAGAAAACTTTAGTTATACTATCTATATCTTGTAAATCAAGTGTTAAGTGACTATCAGTACCAATTATCCTCAAATCTAAGAAATATTTAATTTTAATACTATCTGAGGAGATACCTAGTCGCTCTAACTCTGAAATATAGCCCAATTCAGTCTCCTGGCATATTTGAGAAGCCTTATCCAAAGAATTTTTACTCAGTGAGCTAACAAATGATCGTATGCCATATCTGAATTGTTCAGCATTTGCAATACCATAAGCTGACTGTAAACTTGCTAAAGGGTGAATTATTGTTTTCTTAATACCAAGAATTTTAGCTATTCCACAGCTGTGTTGTGGTGAGGCACCTCCAAAACACACCAAACCATATTCTCGTATATCATAACCTCTAGAAACCGATATCTCTTTAATTGCATTACTCATTTTTTCATTAGCGATATCTATGAATCCCAATGCTAATTCCTCGATTGAAAATGTGGATGAGGTCGCTTTATTGATAATATCTTTTAACTTTTTAAATTCTTCTTGTGCTAAATTCTTATCTAATTTTTGATCTTGATTAGGGCCGAAGACTGATGGAAAATATTCAGAATTTATTCTGTTTAAAATGAGATTGGCATCAGTTAAGGCTAATTTTCCACCGAGTCCATAGCATACTGGTCCAGGATTAGAGCCTGCTGATTCAGGACCAACTTGCAACTTACTTCCATCAAACCAAAGTAAGGAGCCTCCACCAGCTGCAATTGTTTTTATATCTAAACTTGAAGCTTGAAACTCTATTCCTCCGGCCTTAACTTCTACTACTTTCTCAAATTCTCCACTGTACTTGGAAATATCTGTTGATGTTCCTCCCATGTCAAAACCGATAATATTGTCAATTTTATTGAGGTTACCAATCTTAGCAGCTCCAATCACTCCGCCAGCTGGACCTGACATAAGAGAATCTTTTCCATTCAAAGAAAGTGAATCCGTTAGTCCACCAGAACTTTGCATGAACTCTATCGGAATTCCTCCCAGTTTTTCTTCAATAGATAAAATATAATTGTGTAGTATAGGATAAAGATAGGAATCAACTACTGTAGTTTGACCTCTTCCAACTATTTTAATCAAGGGAATTACCTTATTAGATACTGAAATATTAGAAAAACCTTGAGATTTTGCTATTTCATAACATCTTTTCTCGTGAACTGAATTTTTCCATGAATGCATCAAGACAATGGCTATAGAGTCTATATTTTCCCTTTTCAGTTTCTTAAGATCGTCTAATAACTTCACTTCATCTAAATCGCGAATTATATTACCATCAGAATCTAGACGTTCATCAACCTCATAAACCGATTTGAAAAGATTCTCTGGTTTTTTTATTGACAAATCAAATAACCTAGGTCTTGTTTGGTTTCCTATTTCCAATAAATCTTTGAAACCTTTAGTAATGAGTAAGCCAGTTTCCGCACCTTTCCGTTCTAACAATGCATTAGTGGCTATAGTAGTACCAATTCTTATTCGATCAATCTGTTCAGAAGGGATTTTTTGATTAGAAGGTAATTTCAGTAGACGTCTTATACCTTCTACAACCGAATCTTCATAAACTAAAGATTCAGATAAAAGTTTCAATTTATGAAGCTTATTGGATGGATCTATTCCAATAACATCTGTAAAAGTTCCACCTCTATCTATTGCAAAAAACCATTTGCTCATACTTTTTTAGAACAATATGGACACATAGACCATTTTTGATCGACTGCTTTACCACAATTCGAACACAATTTCATGTCTCTTTCCTTATCATCTGGAGCCTCAGACCACAGATCTGGAGGTGGGGGTGGCGGCAAAGGTTCAGGCCAAGAAATAGCGATGCCTAATCCAAATAATATACCTAGAATTGAAAGTATTTGAACTGTTAAAGAATCTGCCAAATAGATATTAATACTTGCTAGAATACCATAGAGAAAAAATGTTAACCTTAACATCTATTTATTCTGAATACATGGCTTCAATCTCGTTAGCCCAATTTTCATTGATTTGCTTACGACGGATTTTAAGTGTTGGAGTAAGCTCACCTTCATCAACATTCAAATCTCTTGGAAGAATCTTGAACTTCTTAACTTGTTCAGGATTCGCAAACTTCTGATTTAATCTCTGAACCTCTGCATCTAATTCAGCATGTATTTCAGGATTGTCTGTATAATCCGATAGTTTTGAACCCAATTCTTCTAATTTAGAAATTTGCTCATTTGGATCTTTAGGAACTTCTGTAGCTCCATCTAACCCATGTTTGTCTCTTAAAATAGCACCAACATCTAATGTGAAAAGAGCTGTACAATAATTTTTGTTATCTCCCACAAGCATACATTGTGAAATCAAAGGTATAGACTTCATAGTCTCTTCAATAACTAGTGGTGCAATATTCTTTCCAGCTGAACTAACATAAATCTCCTTCAAACGACCTGTAACATAAACAAATCCATCTGAGTCAACTCTACCTAAATCTCCTGATTTTAACCATTCTCCATCCATTGTTTCCGCTGTGGCTTGAGGATTATTGTAATAACCTTTCATAACATGACGTCCTCGGAATTGAATCTCACCATCTCCTTTTTCATTGGGATTATCAATTCGTATTTCTCCAGCAAAAGTTTTACCGACTGAACCAAACTTATTAGCCGCTTTATGACCAATTGTTGCACCTGCTGAAGTTTCCGTCATTCCATATCCTTCAAACAAAGGTATACCTAACTTATGGAATAATTCAAGAATGTCTGGATTAATTGGAGCTGCACCAGTAATTGCATAAACACAATTTGACATACCAATCTTTGCTTTTGCCTTTTTCTTAATAATGCTTCCTAAAATAGGTATACCTAGAAGTTTAACTTTCCCCCCTAAGCCGGCAACCAGATTGGAATAAACTTTCTCATAAATTCTTGGAACACCTATGAATAAATGTGGCTGAACTTCTTTACAATAATCAATTGCATGTAATGGATTATCAACTACATACATGTGCAATCCCTCACGTATCCACGCATGGTTATCTACTAACTGTCCAAATACATGTGCGCATGGTAACCAAGAAACATATTTGTCTCCTTGATTATAACTTTGTATCTCTAAAACCTTAGTGATTTCATACTCAAAATTATCATAAGTTAACTCTACTCCTTTAGGATTACCGGTCGTTCCCGAAGTGTAAATTAAGGTCGCAGTGTCTTCTTGTTGAATACCAGAAATACATTTATGAATATCTGAATCTTTCACATCTTTACCTTTAGATAAAAAATCTGACCAAGATATAGCCTTGGGATGATCGGGCATATTTACGCCATCCATCACTACAACAACTTCAACTTTCTCAAGTTTAGATAAAGCAGCATGAAGTCGATGTGAACACATTTTCGAAGTATCTCCTCCATCCATTGGATTATGTCCAACAAACACAACTTTCGAATCTGAATTACCTACCACCCACTCTACTTCATTGGATGAACAAGTATGGTAAACTCCAACCCCTGCGCCATTACAAAAATTAGCTGCCGCATAAGCCATGTACCATTCTTTACGGTTGTATGAATATATGCTTAAATTATCACCTTTCTGGAAACCAACAGCCATTAGGGCTTTCGATAAAGCCATTGTATCATTATAAAATTCGGACCAAGTTGTGTTATTCCATTCACCGGATTTATCTTTAGAAGACAATGCAATACTATTTGCATATTTCTCAGCATTTTGAATCAAATATTCAGATGTTGTCATTACGGACATAAGCTAGACAATACTGCACAGATTATATTAAGTTTAAGTTAGAGTCTTAAAAGTTTAGATTTAGCCATAAGAAATTCTTCTTCACTCAAAATTCCACTCTCATGCATTTCAGCCAGTTGAACTAATTTAGACATCATCTCATCTTCATTATTATCTGCAGCTCCAGTAATATTAGATTCAGTTTTTTCCATCTCATTACGCTCCAATCTCCTCTCATTTGGAGTGACATCACTTTCAATGATGCGTGCCTCTCTAGCAGATCGAGATGCTTGTTGAATATTAACTAAAAAATTTAAGTGGTTCTTATTTTTAAGATCAGTTTGAGCTTTTTGAAAAAATTTCTTAGCCGTTGTTGTATCTAAATTATCAGAAACTGCCTTTTCAATTCTATTATGTGCATACTTCAATAATCTTTGGAGATAAGAGCTCCCGTATTTTGTGGGAAGAGAATTTTTCAGTATCACCAGTTTGGATA
>JAAZXP010000063.1 GCA_014240055.1 Methanobacteriota archaeon
TTGGATCCTGGTTGAAAGTCGCCATCTTCTGGAGCTGTCCAAGCAAAGCTACTAGTTTTAGCCACATCAACTGTCTGTCCAAAACCATCTGAAGATTCTGAACCCCAAGCATCTACAACTCTAAAGGTTACATCACGAAGACCACCCATCTGAGCTATAATTGAAGATTCAGACACACTTAGTGTACAATCTCCACCAACACATGTCATCGCTTTTTCAGTATCGAACTCTACTGTAGCATAAACTGTGAAAGTATCACCATCATCTGAATTTACGTCACTTGCTGTAACATTAAGAATGAAATCAACGCCATTGTGATGTCTTTCTGCATTACCTGCTGAAAGTGTAGGTGCGTCATTTATCGTAATTGACGAACCTGCTACATCTGCTGCTGTTTCTGCATCATTAAGACCGAAAAATCTAACCACTTGCTCACTACTTGCCCAGCTAACTGCTCTTGTTAATGAATAATCATTACCATTCTTACAAGCTGCATTTGCATCTCCTTCAACCATTCCAGTTCCGCCATCTGAATTAACTTCAACTCCGACTACAGGAGTTCCTGTAGATGCTGAATCAAAAACACAGTAAACTACTGAAAAAACAATAGAATCAGCTTCGCCAGCACTAGTTGGAGAAACAGAAGGGTTCATTAGCCATGGGGTTTCTGTATCAACTGAAAACGAAGCTGTTCGATCATCATCCGCAGCATCATATGTATCTGTAGCACTAATTGTAGCTGTAAGTGTACCTCCAAGATCGGTTACAAAATCAGCACCATAAACTGCACCCGTTGCTTCATCCCCAGATTGCTTTGATAAAGATATAGCATCTTCGCAAATATCATCACCATCACAAACTATAGCACTAACAGTTCCTGCATGGTCATCTACATCAGTGTAAGTAACAGTCAATGTGCGTGTTGATTCAGGCATATCATCTCCAGACACTGCTGCATCATCTGTGAGAATTGGCAATGTATTAACTCTAACATCTCCACAATCAAAATCAACACCAGGCTGACAGTATGCATCTTGCGCAGGCCAATAAACATCATCTCCAGATTCCACATCTGCGAAAATACCCCAACTTATTTTATCATTACCAACACTAGACACAAGCGATCCAGCTGTAGGCATACTTCCTGCTATAGTGTAAGTACCATCTGGGCTAACGCCTACACAATCTGTACAAGTTAAATCGTAAGTTGTAGCAGTACCTTCAAAATAAACTGAAATAGCAGTTAAAGTCTCACCATCTCCTGCTGCAAAGTCAACTATGAAATTTGGTTCATAGTCGGCATCTACACGAGTCTGACCATCGTCGACTATCCCATAATTGCTCAATGAAGCTGCTTCAGCTCCATTTAACATAAATAAAGCCAATACGGCCAATCCCATAGCGGACGCGAATGTAACACGATTGTTTAACATTTTTTACACCAATTTGCGAGTGACTTATGCGCAACTATTCTAGAAAATTTATTCTAGCAAGTGCTCACAGCCATCAACGTTACCAGAATCGCTCTTTATATAAATTTATTTGTTAGAATAAACCTAGAACAAGAAATAAATAACAGGCTGACTCAAGACGATTACAGTCATGACCCATGCCCCTGTTTTTGACCTGAGTATTTCAGGTCCAGTAATATGCCTTGCCTGTTCTGAAGACGGCACTAAAATAGCAGTCGGAGACAGAAACGGCAATCTAACACTTGTAGACAAAGCAGGAAATATTTTATGGGAAAAACACATTGACGAAGGAATACACGGATTGGCGATTGTTGGAAATGGAAACAAGGTCATTTGTGGTGGAAAAGATTGCAAACTAAGAATGTTTAATTCCCTGGGAAATATTGAATGGGAGCAAACTATAGGAAAATCAATCTGGTCCTTATCTGTTGACCCTAATGGACAATTCATTGCCATTGGAACTGGAGATTCTATTACACTATATACTGAAACCGGATTGAAAGTTTGGGAATATCCTACAAATAGAGCAATGGTTGGAACTGCCATATCTAGAAATGGAACCACAATAGTAGGATGTGGTGATGAACATCTATATTGTTTAGATAATGAAGGAAACCTTAAATGGAAAAAGCAAAGAAGCGATTCTTTGTGGGACGTTTCAGTAGACAAAGATGGAAATAATATCTTTGTAGGAGGTTGGGATGAAATGATTCATGGCCTTGATTCGGCTGGAAGTGATTTGTGGAATCATAAAACTGGAGGATATGTCAGATCAGTTAATTCTTTGGAAAGTGGAGGAATTATTGCAGGATCCCATGACAACCATATCTACCACCTGTCAGATTCAGGTGAACTTTTAGAAAAAATAGAAACTGAAGGTGAAGTTACTTGTTTATGTATTTCAAAACAAGTTGATTTCATTATTGCTGGAACTTCTTCGAACAAAATATATGGCTTTGAAATGAGAGCAAATACCGAGCCAATAAGTTTACCTAATCTCGAAACTAAAATTGAAAAAAATATTGAGATCTCCTCAAATAATATGGCCGAAGTGGCAGAGACAGAAGAAGAATATGAACCCATGTTTGGCGCAGGTATGTTTGATGAACCAATACCTGACACAACAGGAATATTAGATCGAGATGAAAGTAATAGTTACGAACCCGAAAAAACAAATTATGAGAGTAAGAATACATCTTATGAATCTCCGGCATCAAGTACAAACACTTATGAATCTAACTATAGTCAAAGAACATACTCTTCAGAAGGTGGCGAATACAAGGAATTTGCATCCGAAATTGTAAAAACGGATGTTAAAAATTATCTTAGACTAGGCAATGCAGCTTGGATTGAAAAACGGTTGGAAAGGGCCGCTGAACACTACAAAAGAGCTACAGAGATAGATCCTGAAGAACCAAGAGCCTGGCATAATCTTGCAATATGTAGCTACCATTTAGCCCTGAAGAGAAATCCTGAAAATATCAAAGGCGCAGTCCAAAGCGCATATGCTTACTTAGAACTTGCAAAAGAAAAAGGTGGAAAAGAATACACAGCCCCCGATAAAACTATAACTTATTTCGCAACCCAATTAAACTTACTCGAATAAAAAAAGCTAAGTTTCTGTGATTATACTGTTGTAGTAACTATATTCTACGAACAAAACCCAATCATTTCCATCGTCAGTATCTAAAAAGGAATTGAGACCCAAATCAGTTATGGAACTTGCTTCATTACAGGTAATGGCCGTATCCCACTGACCTTGGCCTTTAGCACTAGTATATCCATTCGCAAATAAATATTGATTAACTTCAGTGATAGAACCCAAAGATAAGATTAAATCATTAGGAATCGAATCTAAAACTATAAAATTCAATTCAAGATTTCCGGAAGTGTTGTTCGCAGTCAAATTAAAAATATAATTTGTTGCAACACTTAATGAAAAATCATCTGGAAATAAAGTACCAACAACGGGATTATCTGGTGAATCTGATACTTCATCTTCACTCCATTCAAAATCATAATTTACATCAGTCACGTTATAGGGATAATTATGAGCCTGAAGAGTACTAGCCCCTTCTGCAGTATAACCTGCAAGTGCTGGCACAACTATAGTCTGTTGCACAAACTCCACAACGTAAGTTCTAATCTGAACTAAAACCCAAGTTTCAGAAGTACTTGACATATTTCCATTATCCCTAACTGTTAAAGTTACAGTATAGTTTCCAACAGAAGTGTATTCATGATTTGGCCGCATGACGTCACCATAAGAGCCATCTCCAAAATCCCAATCAAAAGACAATACATCACCGTCCGGATCACTAGAAGCACCACCATCAAAAAATGCAACGCTGTTTACCTTAATGGTCTGGCCTTGTCCACCATAAGTAGCATCAAGACTAGATACTGGTTGTTCGTTACGATGCAATATTTGAATTGTTGCTTGAGCATTGCCTATTCTACCTTCTTTGTCCACTACAGTCAAAGTAATAGTATATTCTCCTTCTTCTATGTAAACATGATTTACCATTTCCCCTGAACTACCTGCATCATCCCCAAAATCCCACAAATATTTCGCTCCACTTGGTTTAGTACCATAGGCTTGAAGCTCAGCCATATCTCCTTCAATAACCTCTAATGGTGCTAAAATTTCTATTCCACTAAGTTCTTCTGGAGTAGTATCCAAACAGCCCGGCATGAGCATCAAAAATGCAATTGCTATTACTTTACGCACGGCATGCCAAATACTGGACGTTTAATAATTACGCCACCTACCGATACCCTTTTTTACCAACCGAGACCGTGGCAATAAGGTAAATTTATGCAAGCAGGACACATGGCCTATGACCGGGCTATCACAGTATTTTCGCCAGATGGAAGATTATTCCAAGTAGAGTATGCTAGAGAAGCAGTAAAAAGAGGAACAACCACCGTTGGAGTTAAGTTCAAAGATGGTGTAGTTTTGATAGTAGACAAAAGATTAAGTTCAAAACTTATTGAACCTGAAAGTATTGAAAAAATATTCAAAATAGATGGACATATCGGTTGTGCAACTTCAGGATTAGTTGCCGACGCAAGAGCTTTGGTTGACCGAGCTCGGACTGAATGTCAAGTTAATTCATTTAACTATAGTGAAGACTTAGCGGTCGAATCCTTAGTAAAGAAGCTATGTGATTTTAAACAAAGTTATACACAATATGGCGGTGTAAGACCATTTGGTACTGCAATGCTAATTGGCGGTATTGATACTACCGGACCTCATCTGTATGAAACTGACCCTTCTGGGGCTTTAATGGCCTACAAAGCAGGTGGAATTGGAGCTGGACGAAATGAAGTTATGGAAGTATTTGAAAAAGATTACAAAGAGAACATGACTCAAAAACAAGCTATTAACCTTGGTCTGGGAATGATATTTACTGCAGCTACACCAGTAATTGGATCTTCGCTTAATGTGCCTA
>JAAZXP010000064.1 GCA_014240055.1 Methanobacteriota archaeon
GACAGGCAAACTGTTAATATTTACTATAATTCTCTGTTTGAGATTGGAGAGAATTGGTTCATTGTAATTTGGTTAGAAGGCACAGTTGATGAAGACATTGATTTGTTATTTGATTTTGGATCTGGAAATTCTAAATCTATACTGATTGGCAAGGGTAGTAGTAACTACACAGACTCACTCAGTTTTTCAGGATCAACATTTAACTCAGAAATGTTTAATGCTGAACTTAATGTGAGTTTTAGTGGAGAGAACAGTACAGGTGTTATGAAATCGGATAGTATTATTTTAGAAATTGATATTAATAAGAAACCTGCGGAAGATATGTTTTATCTTTGGGGGGGCATGTCAGTATTTTGGTTTGCCATAGGTTCTTACGTTTTATATATCTCAAATAAATTAAGAGACTTATCTAAGAAAGTGAAGAATCAATAATGAGTAATCAAGAAAGACGAACAATTTCACCATGGTCCACCTGGTCTAAAGGTCTTCTAGCTTTTTCAATATTAGTAATTACTGGTATTGTTATTTTCTTTACAGTCGATGAACAATCAATGTACATTTCCGTTGAAGATGCAGTTTCAGGAGATTACGGAGATGGTGATAACTTGCAAATTCATGGAATGGTTACTTCATTAAAAGTGGGAGATTGTGTTCTAGTTGATGGTAATTTTTCAATTAAGATAGATATCTCTTCATTAATTCTTCCAGATACCTTTGCTGAAGATAAAAGTGCAACTTTTACAGGGATTTTACAAGTTGTTGATGGTGAGTTTGTCTTAAAGGCCCAAAATGTACAAATGGGCTGCCCTTCTAAGTATGAACCTGCAGAAGAGTAATTTCATGAAAGATAAATTAGTTTCCACGGCCAAAAACATATATGAGCTTCCTAGAGAAGGCAAAATGAAAGTTCCAGGACGCATATATTCTTCTGAGGCTTTACTTTCTCATCCAGGCATGAGTTCAGCTATTGAGCAAGTTGCAAATGTAGCTGAGTTACCTGGAATCGTCGATGCTAGTATGGCAATGCCAGACATACATTGGGGGTATGGATTTCCAATAGGAGGAGTTGCAGCATTCCGTTCAGATTCGACAAAAGGAGAGATCGGTGTAGTGTCTCCAGGCGGGGTTGGGTTTGACATAAATTGTGGAGTTCGTCTGCTAAGAACAAATTTATTAGAAGAAGATATTAGGGGAAAACAGAAAGAAATTATTGATGAATTATACAAGCAAGTGCCTGCTGGTTTGGGTTCTAAGGGAAAAATCGCACTGTCTGATAGAGAATTGGATTCTGTGCTTTCAGTTGGAGCTACATGGGCTGAAGAAAATGGATACTTATGGAAGAAAGACTTAGAAGTTTTAGAGGAGAATGGTTGTATTGATGATGCCTTGCCTGAGCATGTTTCAGAGTATGCGCGAAAAAGAGGGCGTAAGCAAGTAGGTTCTCTTGGAAGTGGAAATCATTTTTTAGAAGTCCAAAAAGTTGAAGAAATTTTTGATGAAGAAGCGGCTAAAGCCTTTGGACTTTTTGAAGGTCAAGCAGTCATAATGACTCATACAGGTTCTCGTGGCTGTGGCCATCAAGTTTGCCAGGATCATTTGGACTGTGTTTTAAGTGCTAGTAAAAGAGAAGGCATTGATCTGCCAGATAAACAGCTAGCTTCAGCCCCACTTTATACAAAAGAGGCACAGGAATATTTGGGGGCAATGTCTGCTGCAGCCAATTTTGCATGGACTAATAGATCCTTAATTTCTCACGCAACAAGAAATGCTTTTTCTAATATTTTTGGTGGCGATGGAGAAAGTTTGGGAATGGATACCGTTTATGATGTATCTCACAATATTGCAAAAATGGAAGTTCATTTGGGTGAAGAATTATGTGTTCATAGGAAGGGAGCAACTAGGGCTTTTGGACCTGATTCTCCAGATATTCCACAAAAATATCGTGATTTTGGTCAACCAGTTATAGTTCCTGGTGATATGGGGACTGCAAGTTATGTTCTTTCTGGGACTTCAGGAGCTATGGCCAATACTTTTGGCTCAACATGTCATGGTGCCGGTAGAGCAATGGGTCGAAAAGCTGCATTGAAAAAATATGGTTCAACTGATTTGATTAAAGATTTATGGGAAAAAGAAGGTATTTATGTTAAAGCGAGATCGCCGAGAGTGGCTTCTGAAGAAGCTCCTGGAGCGTACAAGGATATTTCAGAAGTAGTAGATGTTTGTCATGCTACAGGAATTGCCAATAAAGTTGCTCGTTTGAAGCCGTTAGGGGTTGTGAAAGGCTAATGGGTATACAATTAGGTCCTTTACTTGAAACTAGAAAAATTAAAGTCGAAGAATTAAGTGGGCAGAAAGTAGCAATTGATGGTTACAATGTTCTATATCAATTTTTGACCAGCATTAGACAAGCTGACGGCTCATTATTGACAGATTCACAAGGTAGGGTGACTAGCCATCTTAGTGGACTTTTTTTTAAATTTTCTAATTTAGTTGAGAGTGGACTAAAACTTTGTGTTGTGTTTGATGGTAAACCTCCAAAACTTAAGAGAAATTTGTTAGAAGTAAGAAGACAACGTAAGATTAAGGCAGAAATAGAATGGGAGGCTGCGATTGAAGCAGGTGATATTGAAACGGCTAGGACCAAGGCTCAACAAACTACGCGCCTAGATCCAGACATGATTCTGGAATCTAAGAAATTGTTAGATTTATTGGGAATTCCTTGGGTTGATGCTCCAAGTGAAGGTGAAGCTCAAGTTGCACATTTACTGAATAATAAAGTAGTAGATTATGGTGCTTCACAGGATTTTGATACTGTATTATTTGGAGCTTCAAAATTAGTTCGTAATTTAACCCTTTCAGGTAGACGGAAGCTACCAAAGCAACAAAAGTGGGTGGAGGTTTCACCAGAGATAATAGATTTAGAATTATCTTTTGAAAATCTTAAACTCACTCGAGAACAATTAGTTGATGTGGCTATTCTGATGGGAACTGATTTCAATCCTGGAGTTGATGGTATTGGACCTAAACGTGGCCTTAAATTTCTGCAAAAATATGGTAGTGCTGAAGCAGTACTCAATGAGATTGGAAAAGAAATTACTAATCTAGATGAAGTTAGAGAATTATTTTTAAATCACCCAGTTATTGATTTTGAACCAGAGTGGATTCTTCCTCAACGTGATGCTATAATGGATTATTTATGTCACGATTTTTCATTCAATAAGCCACGTGTTGAAAAGGCCTTAGATAAGTATCTTGAAGCAAAACCTCGTGCACGTCAATTTACATTAGGTGATTTTTAGTATATTTTAAATATGGAAACACTCAGGTATGAGTATGGGTAGCATTTCATTAGAAGAGTTTGACAAATTAAGAAGTGCTGGAGTTCCGGGATTGGATTGTCGACCAACTAATGATTTTGCTGAGAACCATATAGAAAATACAATCAATGCAAGTATTAATGGTTCTTTTGAGTATATGGCCTCTTGTTTTTTTAATAAAGATGATAAATTAGTTTTAATCTGTAATCAATTTAATTCAGCTGAGGCTTTTCTAAGATTAGAGTCTGAAGGGTATCTGGATCTACACATATTTCACTACGATATGTGGACTAAAGAAAAATCAAGTTTAGAAAGAGTAAAGGCTAAGAATGCTAAATCACATCTCAGAGTAATGAAAGATGTTAGTAATGCTGAGGATTGGGAACTACTACACGTGAAAGGAGTGAGGAGTGCTCCACTCAAAGAGATTATTAAAACAAGAGAATTAATTGTAGATGGAGATGTACTCTATTGCGGTAATGGCCACAAATCGATGGCTGCAGTTTCATATTTACTCAGTAAAAATATAATTACTACTGATATTATAGGTGGGCTAAGTGCTATGTTAGTAGAATCACCTGACTTGGAGATATAATGACAGAAGAAAAAGCATTTTCATTTTTGCCAATACCAGACCGTTCGAGTAAGCCCAGAGTAAAAGGGATAACAATGTGCCTTGACCAGGGTTTGGGTTTGAAAAATATTGAGGATTTACTAACAATTTGTGCTGAATATGTAGATTTATGGAAACTTGGTTGGGCTACGACTCAATTGCAATCACGAGAAATTGTCAGGAAAAAAGTAGAATTATTGAGATCTCATGATATTTCGGTTTGTAATGGTGGTACATTACTTGAGCTTTCCGAGCATCAGGATAAAGCCGAAGAACTTTTCACTGAATTAGTTGATATTGGATGTGATTTTACTGAAATCTCAAGTGGAAGCTTAGATATTGATTCTGATAGAGTTGTTGATTTAATTAATTGCGCAAAAGACAAAGGCCTTAGAGTTGTTTGTGAAGTTGGCAAAAAGATGCCGGAAGCCGATTTTGGAGCTGAAGAATATAATCGTCTAATGAAGAAATATCTATCTGCTGGTGCTGAAAAAGTCATTCTTGAAGCAAGAGAATCAGGTGTTAGTGTTGGGATTATGGATGATCAAGGTAATCCAAAAATATTAAAAATGAATGAAGTTCTTGATGATATTAATCCTGAAAAAGTCATTTTTGAATCACCTCTAAAACCACAGCAAGTTTTCTTCTTGAAACAGTTTGGCCCAGAAACCAACTTAGGTAATATTCACCCTAGTGATGTAATTTCGGTGGAAACTCTACGCAGAGGATTAAGGGGTGATACGATTGACGATTTTTATTTTGTCATAGTGGATCGTCATTTGAAGAAGCAGGGAAGAGAATAATATCCAATGAGAGTAAGTATTGAACATGGTATAGATGGAGCTAAACTAGCAGTTTCAAGAGGAGATGCAATAATAATTGTAGATACTATTAGAGCTTCTACAACCTATGTGAATGCTTTTGGGAGTGGTGCTGAAAG
>JAAZXP010000065.1 GCA_014240055.1 Methanobacteriota archaeon
ACCTACACTTGTATCAATATTATTGTACTTAATCTTATCCATAATGTGATCAATTTTTTTAACATCAGCATCTCTTACACACATATTTTCACTTAAATATCTTTTCCAGTAACTTGCCCCTGTTTGACCATGAAACAAGCCAATGGTATGTCTCATTATTTGATTCAATCTAGTTCCTTTTTTTGTTTCTTCTTTAATATAAGGTATAATATATTCTTGGAATTTAGTTCCTTCCAATATATTAGATAAATCAGAAAGAGACTGTACTGAAGACAGCAAGTCAACCTTTAGCGTACCACCGCTAATCAAAAGTTCCTTGTGCCCCTTTATCCCTCTGTGACGCATACGTAATACTGTCTTGAGGTTTGCAATATCAACCTCTAGCTGAATAAAATTGTGATAAACTTCAGAATCTGGACCTCCTGATGGTAAATTATCTACTAAATCTCTATAATACGCTAAATCTAGGGCATCTTCCAAAGGTTGAAGACTGTCAGTACTACGACCTTCACTTGCTTTCCTAAGTGTTGGGTAGTAGCTAGTTCCTTCTAACATAGCTATAGTTTCCTCAATCGATTTAGAATCATACAACCTACCATATAATTCTTTATCGGAATTATCAAGTGGACAAACCAATCTTTCCATGTCTTCAGAAGACATATTTTGATTTACTCCCCTTAAAATATTTTTCAAATTCTCGACCCTATACTTTTCTGCATAAATAGTCAAAATCTCACGAAGCTGCCCGGTGCTAAAACTAAGAAAATCGCCGATGTTTTCTGCCAAATTATCCACTAAGGCAGTTTCAATCAGATCGGCCCCACTTAACTTTGAACCATAACGATCTATCTCTCTACGATACTCCAAATCTTGAATGTATCTAGCTATTTCAGATAACTCAAGATTCAAAAGCTGATTATAAGCTTCTGAGGGAAGTAAGCGTGAGCGCCTAGAACGGGCCCTTGTAGCTACGTAAGCATAATTGCTCATTTAGTAAATAAGACCTCACTGACTAAAGACAAATTATCTTGCCAAGCTCTCTCTACTAATGTTACAAATCTAAAATCTAGTCGGAAATCTCCCGATTCCACAATAAAACCAATATCATCAATATTACCGCCGTGGGATAAGTTACTTATTTCTTTGAAGATTGAGCTATCCTTCTTACGGCAAAATAATTTACCATCATTAGGAACTCCATCTAAAAGACTGGAATATATTTTCTTTAATTCTTTGGAATTAAGATTTTCCAATTTTGACATGGCTGTAGACTTGGTAGACGAAAGTAATTCTTTTTGAATTTCCAATTGATTTCGTTTAACTTCTAATTCTGCAGAAGGAATTTCTTGCTGCCGCAATTGCTCAATCTTTCTAGAAGATTCAGTCATGATTGAATCTGCAATGTTTTTAGCTTCAGCTGAAGCCTCCTTCATTTTAGACTCGACATCATCTACTGTCTCTTTGCGAATTGCTGCTGCTTTCTCACGGCCAGTCTCCTCGACTTGCTTGAGAATTTCCTCAAGACCCATTCTAAGCGCCCATTACGAATATGAGCAAAGCTGAAATAACCAAACCAAAGATAACAACTGTTTCTGGAATAGCTGTGAAAATTAAGCCATTCGTGAAATTCTTATCATCTTCTGCGACTGCACCAACTGCAGCTGAACCAATATTGCTCTGAGCTAAGCCAGTACCAATACCGGCTAGTCCAACAGCTAGGCCTGCTCCGATAGCAATGTATCCTTTAGCGTTCCATTTTGCTGCTTCCACTGTGTTTATGTTGTCGTCCGCTTGAGTTGCTTCACCATCGGTGGTTGTCTCATCTGCTGCGGATACTGCTGGCATTGCCAACAATGCTACGAAGAGCATTGCTGCCAAAAGGTATAGGTTGTTGTTCATGGTTGTACCTCGTTTTCTCTTGTGTACTTTCGATTATAACCGAAAGGATCGTAAAGTGTGCCTCCCCCTTGCACGAATTTAGTAAAGAACTCGACATATTGCAATCTTAGCGAATTTATGCCGGTTCCGATTATTCCAAGTGTAAACACAGTTAAGTGCCCTATTAATAAAATTGAAATTGACACTACTGCCATTATTCCCTCTAAACCTATCAAGTTAAAAGCTATGAAATTTACTGTAAAAGCTAAGCCATAATCACTAAGGCCAATTGCTCCAATACGAGCATAAGAGATTACATTGGAAAATACTGTAGGAAATTCTAAAATTCCAACAATACCCTCGCCTAAAACGGCAAGTGTTAATCCTACAAGCAGCACTATGACTCCTAATAATTTAGCAAACTCAGGCAAAAGCCCTACTACTGAAACTAAAGCAATCACACCACCCCAGAGAATTAAAAGGAAAGACATTTTCGAATATAAGGCATGCTTCAAATCATGATGCTTTAATTCATTAATAAAACCAAGAATAAAACCTAATGACACATGAATAAATCCAATTATCACCGAAGATAAAAGCATCAGTTGCGCTCCATATGGGCTGAATTTATGTATTGGTAATTGCCAAGGAGGGTGTGGATTATCAATTAAAGGAACATTGAATGTTGGCCCAAAATGCTCTCCGAACACAAATGAAGTAAAACCCAGATAATCGTTTCCAATAATATAGAATGTCTGCCCAAAGGCCTCTGCAAAAATAAAAGTTCCGAAGAACAAAGTCCACATTCCAGCCATTCTAAGAATTTTACCGAGAGCAGCTATTTCATTCGAATATGAAAATTTAGTTACTATAAACTGACCAAATAAAATGTAAGCTAACCCATAACCTGCATCCCCCACCATTAAACCGAAAAATAGAGGATAAGTCAAGAATATAATTGCAGTAGGCTCAAATTCCCAATGCTTGGGAGTACTGTAAAGTTTAGTAAATAACTCAAAGGGTTTCATAACTTCGGGATTATCTAATTTAATAGGAGGTTCAACTTCATCACCTTCACCTAATTCATAGTAAATATCTAATTTCTGTAAAGCTTGTTGAAGCACTGAAACTGAATTTGTTGGTACCCAGCCATCTAAAACAAACATATTATCCGTTGTAGCTAATTTAAGAGGTAAGGTTGATTTCTCCGATAAGGCCGAATAGTGTTCTTCACAAGCGACTAGCCAGTCGCCATGTCTAGTAGCTATTGCCTGGACCTCATGATCTATTGCCTCTTTTTCATTATGCAATTTTGAGAGATCTGAATCTAGTTTTGATTTAACAATTGAAGGTAAACCCGAAACTAATGGTATGTCTATAGAACGGAATCCTTTATCCAGAAGAATTCGCTCAACATCTTCAGAAGAATTGATAGAAGTAAACACTACAGTTACATCATTCGATTGAATGATTTCAATGTTTTTCATTTTGTTTAAAGAACTTAAGTCAGAACCTTCGGGAATATTTCCTGCAAAAACTTGCATACTTGAATAACCGCTTAATAATTCTAAATCTAAATCAATATCTTCAAAATATTCTACTTGTTCCAATTGTGAATCCAATTCTTCAATTTGCCTATCAAACTCTCTTTGCTTATCATTTAGCTTATGGGCTTGGGAAGCTATATTGTCAATTTCACCAATTTCTTTTTCAATATCAGACACAAATCTCGGGCTTGTAGGAGGATTAGGCGAAACATCTAATAATTTTATAACTGAACGTATCTTAACTAATAATTCGGAAGTCTTGGCACCGTAACTCAAAGATGAACCTATCTTAAAACCTTCATCTTCATTGTTATAATCAATTAAATGAATTAATTGATGCTTGTCTAATAAGCTAGATAAATCTGATAAATTCTGTTTATGACCACTTATGGTCATACGTGACATTTTTTCAGACTTAAGCATTAAGATAAACTCTCCAAAAAGGCATCTACAAATTTTTGAGAAGCATCGTCTATTCTGCCTTCAGCCTTAGCCTTCATCCCTGAATTATTTTTTTCACCATTTTTAAGAATTTTTGTTTTCTGTTGATCTATTTCTTCCATAGCTGATTTTATTTCAGTTTTAGATTTTTTTTCTGCAGACTTCCTTTCCTTAGATATCAATTCTTCGTGATCTAGAGGCATTCTGTTCTTAGCCGAAATCTGCTCTTTTTCAGCTTTATCTATCTCAGTACTAGCAGACGCTTCAGCTTGCTTAATTTTCTCCAATAAATCGGTTCGTGACATGGCTCAAATAAATAGTGTATTTGCAGGGTAATAGGTCTATAAAAGAATACGGCCAGAAATAACTGCTATGAATCAATCATTTGGTAGCATGTAATATTAAATTCCCTACTCTGGTAGCAAATCCTCGGGCCCGTAGCTTAGCCTGGTTGGAGCACCCGGCTGATAACCGGGAGGCCACCGGTTCAAATCCGGTCGGGCCCACCAAAAAATTGTTTTAGCATACTACGATTATTGTCATCAATTGCCGATTTTTTACCCGATTTATAATCAATCATAACAATTACACTTTCTCCGCGTGCAACTATTTTATCTTTATTGGTCTTACTAAACAGCTCATGCCCAACACCAAATGAAGTATTACCTATACTTGTAATTCTAGTCTTTACAGTAATCATATCAGGATATTGAATAGGAATCTTATAATTCATATTAAAATTTGCAAGAATAGGACCCATCCCTTCCTTTTCCAT
>JAAZXP010000066.1 GCA_014240055.1 Methanobacteriota archaeon
ATTGAAGTTCAAGAAAATTTGTCGTATGAAGATGCTCTCGACAATCCTCGTTTCCAAAATATGATGGACTTGGCTGAAGGTTTACGGCAGAATGAAATAAGATTGAATTTGAATTCAGCTGAATTAAGGCCTAGAGTCGATGATGATGAGATAAGTGTCAATGTCAAATGGCCTAACAAAGCAACTGAAATGATTGAAACATTCATGGTTGCTACCAATAATTCAATTGGAATTATGCTCGGTGAAGAAAATGCACCCTTACCGTGGAGAAGTCATGCACCGCCAGATGCTCCAGAAGTTGAAGAATTGAATGCTAAATTCGAAGCTATGGGAATCGATATTGAATTGCCTATGCCAAGTGTAAAGAAATTTGGACAATCCGAAGAAGCTGAATTGGCAAGTATGCTGGGAGATTGGGCTAACAGTGGAAATATTCAGATTAGTGGACTCGAAAGTTCAGATGGTCAAGATGAAGTTCCACAATATCTCAAAAATGTTTTAGATCCTGAAGCTCGAAAAGATATCTTAGTTTCTCTCAAAGAAGCTCAAGAAAAAGCTAGTAATCTAAAAAGTGCAACTAGAAGAGTTGTTGATCACGGACTTTTCTATCTTCTACAACGTGCAGTTTATTCTCCAGATAATCTAGGACATTTTGGATTAAACTTGGATGCTTATGTTCATTTTACAAGTCCAATTCGAAGATATGCCGATCTTGTAGTTCATCGTCAACTCAAATCTTTCCTGAAAGAAGAAGAATGGGTTCATTCAGATGAAGAAATGACCAAAATTTCAGAACAGTGTACTGTCAATAGCCGAGAAGCAAAAACGATTGAATGGGAATTGGTAGCAAATGCTTTCCATCTACATTTATTGAGAGGTGGAACTATAGATTCAATAAAAAATTCGGATGATGAACTAGAACTGAAACAATGGCCAGCTAGAGTTGTTGGACTTCGCAATCCTTGGATTTTCCTTGATTTATTAGACGATGGAGCAATTCGTGGGAAATTACATGTCAGTCAATTAGGAGCTGGAAGGCAATTATCTACTGATGAATTTGGATTACACCTAATCGATGAGAACAAGAAAGAATCTGATGACGTCGTCTTATCTTTAGGTCAAAAATTCCCATGCAGATTAAGAGGACTTGACCTTTGGAGTGGTGAATTAGATTTAGCACCAATTTAATGTAGCTCCATTTTTGTGAATAATTATGTCACAGTACATAGTTTGGTTTTTGCTATGGCTTTGCCTCTGTCTAATGCCAATTAGCTACAAAAAAGCTAAATTCGGTATAACTGAAGTAAAATCTAATTTTTCTAACTTTCCGGAATTCTTCCGAAGACAACGCTTTGTCAGTGTTAATGGATTCATTCTTTTTCCGATTGCCAGTGGCGTCATCTGGGCTGTAGCTCTAGGTGGTTGGGCAATATTCCAAGACTTCACCTATGCTAGATGGACTGGGTCTGTTTTGGGATTCATATCTACATCAATTATTTTCCTGTTTTTAGGAGCTGTAACTCGCTACATCTGCGTCATAAATATTAGAGGCAGAGAACCAATCGACATTGCTGACCATATTGAATATATCGGAATCCGTCCGTTAGTTGCAATTATCGCAGTTCTTCTATTATCTGCTTCAAATGTTACTCCATTGATGGGGAATCTAGATTTCAACCCGATGTTTAAGGATCTAAACGAGAGTGAGAACAATACGGATGCACCTACCAATTACTTAACAGATCCAAATGAAGTGCGAGTCATTTCTTGGTATCTTGCTACACAATATCTAGAACGTTCATATGGAGATTCTGCTTCTTCTCTGAATGCTGATGAATGGCAAATGATGGATTATACTACACCGTCCTTAGTAAATGGTGAATTCGTCTGGATAAATGCACCTAAATTCGAAGAATGGAAATGGACTGGTGGCAAAGAAGTTCCATTCTATGTAACTGTTGTCAATGATCCTGCCAATATGTCGAATGAAGGATTTGACCCGATAAAAAGTTCAGAAGAGGGATTCTCAGTTCATGTTTCACAGATTAGCTGGGAAAATCGAATTGACCAAATTTTATTCGATGAATATGCTCTAGATTTGACAAAAGTTCAAGTACGTTTTGATATTGATGATGAACAGAATCCTTTCTGGATTGTTTATCTTGGTAAACGTGGTATTGTCAAAGATGTTGTAACTATGGAGAAGGTTTTGATAATAAATGCTCGTGACATCAATGATCATACTGCTTATGATGTTGAAGACCCAAATATTCCTGCTTGGCTAGAGATAGTCTATCCTGATTTCTATGTCGAGGATTGGGCCGGCCTGTGGGGACAATGGCGAGAAGGAATTCTCTACCATTCTTTCACAAAAACGCATCTTTCTTACCCCTCTGATTCAGCTCGTTTCATCATTCTCAATGAACAAACCTACTGGTATATTCCAATGACACAGCTCAGCTCTGATGTATTGGCTGGTTACATTCTAGTTGATACTCGAACTGGAGAAGCTGTTTACCACAATCGTGAGGCAAAATCACTTGCCAATCTTTACACTGCTGAAGAACAAGTTTACGCATACCTTTCTAGTGGAGCTGAAGGTTTTAGTCAACTGAGAATTGATGAAGGATATCTTTACCCTATAATGACTGATTCTGGTAATGTCCGGGATGCCTACATCTTTCCACTCTACAGTGGTTTCTCAATACAAAAATTTGCGATAGTTGATGCTGAGGAATATACTCAAACTCCGGTTCTCGAAACAAATCTCCAAACTGCTCTTATGAAATACAATTCTCGGTCTTGGGGAGATTCGCAAATGAATATTACTTATGACTGGGTTGAATGGCAACTTGAAAACGGCTATTGTGAAGAAGAAGAATGTGTTGTGACTGCTAATTCTACAACTTATGTTATTGCTGAAGATGATCTTGCCGGTGGAGCTATCGATAGTGGAGCCAACGAATGGCGAGAGCTAAAACTGGCTGTTAGTGAATTTGAACGAAATGGAAATGCCACCATTTTCGTAACTGTCAATTCAAATTTAGTAAGCGATATTGATTACGAAGGTTCTGACTTAGTTGAAAGATAGATTATGAATAAATTATATGTCATACCTGTTGTCATCCTTGTCTTAGCAGTTCCAGCTTATCTTTTTCTATTTGATGAAGGATATTGTCCAGAAATTGAAGAGATGGAAGAATCTAATATTCAAATAATTGGAGATTCGGTCTTTGGATCTGGTGCTGAAGGATGTACCGATATTTCTGGATTTATGAGTTTAGCCTTAGATCTTAGAGTCATAGACAATGCAGTTCCAGGTTCCACAGTTATTGGAGATGAAGAGATACCTAGTCAATATGTATCAAAAAAATGGGACTGGACTATCATCGATGGTGGTGGAAATGATATTATGGGAATTTGTGCTGAAGAAGACTGTGATGAAACACTTGATACTATCATAACTGATGACAATAAAGGACTAATGCCTGATTTAATTAATAAAGCAAAACAAGATGAAAGTAAAGTTATCCTTATAGGATATTATTCAGTACCAAAAGGTTCTGAATTTGAAGTGGTGGTACTTGAAATAGAAATTCTTAATGATAGATATGAAGAATTTGCTGCCGTAAATGATAATGTTTATTTCATAAGTTTGAAAGATGTAATGGATCCTGAGAATACTCCGGAATACTATAGTGATGATTTAGTACATCCTTCTGAAGAAGGTCATCGAGTAATTGGTGAGCATCTTGCAGATTTTATTACTGCTAATTGAAGTAAAATTCCTATGCAATACTGCCATGCATACCACTTATAAAGGGAAATCACTCTCAAATAGATATGGATAAAGGACTAACTCCCTATTTGCTAACATTCGCACCCGTCATTATGTTCATTGCTTTTATGACGGGACCAGACGACGTACGTGGTCAAGGATACATAGATTGGCTGAAAGGTCAAGACCTGAATATGATGGTTGGAGGGACTATTTTGGTGACTGTCGGCGCAATAATGATGTTTGGTGGTTGGTTTGTACTTACTCAAGATATGATGGCTAAAAGTAATAAAACAGAACAAGATTTACTAATGTTATCAAGAGTGGCACTTATTTTACCTTTGACTCTTCTCTTACTTTCTACTGGAATGGATATGGAATCTTGGTGGCTAGTTAATGAGGGAGAACCCGATTACTTTACTGTTGAAGAAGAAGAAGCTATAGCTTTGAATAACCATAATGTTTCTTCATACATATGGGGAACCATGCCAATTACATGGGCTCTTGGGCTGATTCTAATTGGTGTTGCTGCACTTATGGGAGATAAAAAAGATAAACATAGTGCACAGTGGGTTTTCGCAGCGCCTGTTGTTACAGGTTTAGGATTGATTGGAGCATACTGGTCTGAACCGCTTTGGTTATTCTTCATGATAGCTTTAGTCATAAGTCTTCCAATTGGTATTATGATGTTGATGGGAAAACTAGATTATCTATATTCTGAAGAAGCTGAATAATTTCGATAACTAAGCATTAACGATAATTGTAGCTGTCATCGAACTGTGATAATCACACTTG
>JAAZXP010000067.1 GCA_014240055.1 Methanobacteriota archaeon
GCAGCATTATTTGCTCTCATCTTATTTCCAGCTCCAATCGCCCTTGAAATTGATGAAGTAAGTCCAGTTCCTATTCCAAAAGTTATCCCCATTACAAAGAAGTATAATGGCATATTGAATGCCACAGCTGTAATCGATTCTCCACCTAATCTTCCTATAAACAGCATATCCACTATTGAGTACATTGTTTGAATGGCCATACCAGCCATTACAGGTAAAGCAATACTCCACAGTGCTTTCTCCGGTTTTTCTAGAAATTCATTGAGCCGGGATTCATTTTTGTTATTCACTTATTCACAGCCTGCTGCTTGCTATTTCAGACTATCTAACAATAAGCTTTCAAGTTCTTTAACATTGCCCTTACATATTTCCAATTGTTCACTATTAACTAGTTCAATATAACCATTATTAGTTTTACCTACAATACAAGGCGTAAGCGTCTTCGTGTATTCTTCCAATTCAGTTTCTCTTTCGTTGAGATGTACAAAACTTATAGGTATACCTAAATTGTCTTCGCATTCCTTCCAAGCATCTTTTTTCCCAGTTCTACCGTGTGTAATATCACAAAGGGCACAGTGGGCCATACCGAACATTTTTCCGGTAATATATTTCAGCTCTCCAAGAACTCCACCGTCGGCTTGGTAAATTCCTATTATTTGACTAACATTAGACATTGTATTTCTAAAATTATACAGATATATAAAATTTCACTATTAATGTGCAATTTGACACTTAAAGTTATATCCCTGATTTTTAAATCCTATTTGTGGAAACTGATAATTTTGACGAAGATATTAATCCTCCAGCCGAATTATATGGTTATCATGCAGTAAGTTCGTTTGCAAATGACACTGCAATGCCCTATCTAGGTTATTTCGCAGTTAGATTGGGTGCTTCTTTTGAACAAATAGCATGGCTCCAATCTCTAATGAATTTACTTCCCAATGCATTACAATTCTTTTGGGGGTGGATTTCTGATACTAGATTGGTCAGAACTTATTGGATAATTGGTGGTTCTGTTATTGCATCTTTTGCATTGTTCATGCTTTCAACAGTTCAAAATCCAGATGAAATGATAATTCTTGTAATTGCATATGCTGTTGCTTTATCCATAATCACGCCCACATGGTCTGCTTTACAAGGTGATTGGATGGCGCCTTCAAGACGCGGTAGTACATTAGGTAGATTTCATCTTATAGGTGGTTTGATGGGTTTAGTTGGATCATTAATAGCTATTTATTCAGTATATGTTAATGAAGCTGATACTCCAGATTCATTTCGTCCCTTGTTCGTAATAGCTGCAGCAGCAACATTTATTGGTGGTTTGATTTTAGTTCGCGTACCTTACAGAGATCCGACAAAAATCCCTGACTTAGTGTTGACAGATTCAGTCAAGAAAGAATATTCTAATACATTTCAAAATTATGTGAGAGTCCAATCTTTTTACACCTTGAATATGTCTCTTATTTGGCCATTGTTTGCTATTATTTTAATTAAAGTTCTGGAAGTAGACAATATTATTTTAGTAATATTCAGTTTGATAGGGGCAGTTTCTGAGATGATTTTTCAACCAGTAATGGGTCGATTAGTGGATAGAGTAGGTCCATTACCAGTTTTAATTATTAGTCGAATTGGTTTTTCTATTTTACCATTTCTTTATGCTTTTTTCCCAGATATTAGGGTAATGATTCTATTACAAATATTAATTTTTGGTCCATGTTACAGCGCATTTTTAATAACTTCGAATGCGATGGTTTTAGACCTAGCCCCTAATAAGGAAAGAGCCGCGTATTTCAGTTATTATAATACAAGAGTTGGTATCTCGACCTTTATTGGTGCTTTAGCTGGTGGGTATCTTGCAGGCTATCTGGATGATTTTTCAGGTCCACTTTACTTAATAGACAATTTGTTAAACTTCAGTTTGATAAACGGTTTGGACTACACCTGGCGGGCTATTTTTGTTGTATTCTTGATTTCAGGTATCGGTCGTACCATTTCAACCTTATTCTTTTTAAAATTAAGAATGCCTAAGAAATATCCTAATTCCATTTATTTTGTGGATTGGTTGATGGAATTTAGAATGTTCCGTCGTCGCTAGTTACTTATAATATTTTTGTAATAATGAATGAAAATAATGGACGCCAATTTCTCTCTTTGGAGAGTATCTACCTCTGTCATAGAAATTAGATTTCACACCCTTTTGCACAGATTCAACTATGTCTTCATCTTCAAGTTCTACTTTATCTAAATCAGCCCCAGCTCCTTTATCCATCAATTCTTCTTTCCATACATAGCTAAAATAGTCAATTTCAGTATATTCAGGTGATTTTGGTTTAACTACATTAATAGATAATCCCCAGGGATAAAAATTGAACATCATATTTGGGAATAAGAAGAAATAATATGCAGCTATGTTCTTACCATAATCTTCATGATCATGAGGTATATCAAAAGCATTTTCACCATCTTTACCTATACCAATTTGTAAAACAGTATTATCAATTCCTTGAGTAGAATAATTTTCGTATTCCAATTCTTTATTCAAACCTTTATGAACAAATGGTATGTGAAATCCTTCCAAATAGTTATCACAATAAAGAGCCCAATTTGCATTAACTTTGTATGTTCGGGACAGTTCTGGCTTATATTGGAATTCTCCAACTGGTAACCAATCTAATCTCTTAGCCATTGGCGCAATAAGTTCCGAAAGATTACATTTCTTTTCATTAGTAATAAATATCAGGTTTTTCCAAGCTTCCATCTCAATTACAGGTAAGTTATCCTCTTTATTTGGAAAATTAGTGACATTTTCAAATTCAGGCATAAATTTCATGCTTCCATCTATCTCAAATTGCCTTCCATGGTATCCACAAACCAATGTTTTAGATTCACAGGATTCACTGCATAGTATATTTCCTCTGTGTGTGCACACGTTAGATAAACATCTAATCTTTCCTTTATCTTTTGTTAATAGATATGGTTCATCAACCATTCCATCGAGGAGAATTCCGGGGTGCACATTATTATTTTCTAATAAATTAGCATCACCAATAAATTGCCAGCTTCTAGCAAATAATGTTTTTAATTTTTTATAAATTTTTAGACTATGATAAAATTTTGAAGGGATAGTTTTTGCTTTTCGAATATCTGCATCAATATCAATTTTCATCTTCTAGGCCAATTTCTAACGTAAGTTAATAGTTTTGTTTCTGCACAAAGTTCATTTTCTTCATTATAACCTTTTACAGTTAGCCATTCTTCATGCTTATTGTTTTTATTGATTCCGTTAACATATGTTTCTATATTTTCTTCAGTCAGTTCAAAAATTACGGTTAAATTACTCTTTACTGATTTGAGATATTTTATATTTGCTTCTTTGGTAAAAACATAAGCATCAATACCTCTTTTACTCAAGATCAAAGGTAGTGCCATGCCATAATACATGTCCATGCCAGAGTAGGTTGTTCCTCCAAACATTATTTTGTCAAATGCACTATTCAACCATGATCTGGTGATAACCATTTTAGCTTTTAGAAAGTCTTCACTAATACTTACAACTTTAATTCGATTGGCAATAGAAGGTGGCCATCGGTTCATCATTTTAGCCAATTGGCTTGAATTAAGCTTTCTTTCTTTATATTTTTTAGAATAATATTTGAATGGATTAAGAATCAACGCCTCCTGCCACCGCCGCCGCTACTGCCTCCGCCACCTCGGCTTCCACTTCCACTTCTTCCACCACCGCCGCTTCGGCTTGTACCACCACTCCGTCTTGTAGCTCTACGGTTTCCTCCATTACCTCTGTTTCTATTGTTTCCAAATCCTCCAAAAGGTCCCCAACGGTTTCGCCCATATCCTCCACCCATACCTGTAGCTCTTTGTGCCCAGCTAAGTACAATTCCGACGATAATTATAGGTATACACAATAATCCACCACAACACATTAAGAACCATCCAACAAATCCTAGAGGGTCTTTTGGTACGTCCATGAATGGACTGTACGCATCTTCGTATCTCTCAGGATTATAAATTATAATTACAGTTGAATTAAGAGCTACACGTTTATCAGTTTCATTTACAAATTTTTGAAATAAGTTTTCCTCACCGTATTGTTCGATATCATCAATCCATTCACTTTGCCATATAGCAATATCTTCATTTAAGATATAGTTTTTTTCATTTATAGTATAATTATATGTTAGACTTATTTCATATACAAAATCTTTCCAGCATTCCCAATCATCTAGATATCCATCATCATTACTATCTTCGCAAAATTCACCCTCAATAGATGTTTTACGATTGTCTTGTTCGATTATAATTCCTTCAGTTTCAGGCCATTCAGATGGTTT
>JAAZXP010000068.1 GCA_014240055.1 Methanobacteriota archaeon
AACACCCATTCCAGCTCTTAATTCTTCAGCTAAATCAGCTAGAACATCAGGCCAAGAATTTTCTAATTCAGTAATTCGTTCTTGTTTTTTCTTTTGAGGGATATAAATCAGCCCACCTATGACTCCTAGAACTCCACAAGCTAGCCACAATAGCAAAGCGATTTTACCTATTCCATCAACACCAAGACTATCTTCTAAGGTATCGATCATTCTAAACACCAGGCTCCTTTGATTTAGTACTTGTAATTAGTCCGGCTAACAAAATTCCAGTTACAATAAACGCAACAGGGGCGCACCATTCAGGCATAGTCATTCCTCCTCCGAAAGCTGCAGCTTCTTCACTCCCCATAATTCCACTGATTACTGCACCAATCACAACGATAATAGGTAGCAACATAGAAACAATCATGAATTGTTCAGATGCACCTGATAAGCTTTCTATGAATCCATCCAATTCAACTCTTCTATCTCTCGCTTCTTTTTCAGCAATAGATCTTAATCGATCTATTACATTTGTATCTTCTTCAACCGACATCACTAAAGTAGAAAGTACTCTTCTTAATCCTGCTGAATCAGTTTTTCTGGATTGAGTGCGAATAGCATCACCAAATGCCTTTCCGCCGTCAGTATCTCTGAAAATTTGTTTGAATACTCCACTTAAATCTCCATAGTCTTCATCAGCAATATGTTTCATTGCTTCAGCAACACCAACGCCAGATTCTAGTAAAACTTCGATAGCACGAATAGCGTATAACAATTCTTGGTCGACTGATGACAAGTATACAGTCAATACGGGGCCAATATTAAACTTTTAACTTTTTATTTTAGATTTGGATTCCTTCTAATTCTTTTCTATATGTTAGAGAACCACTATAGAATGAAAATACCATCCCCCATTCACAGAATGCAGTAAGATTAAGGTATAACGATCGTTCGGTGTCTATAGTTGGAGGATTCTCAATTCGATAGAAAAAATCGTTTTCTTTTTCCTTTAATTCTTGGTTATCCATCATGCTAAAAATAACCATCAATACATAGAATATCCATCCCGCATAGACTGCATATTTCCGAATGTTGTTTTCTCTTCCAGATTTTTTTAGAATAATATATGCAAAAGTCCCCCATATCAGAAATGAAGTAAATAGAATGAAAGCAGTAAATCCATGTAACATAGGATAATTATTCCAATGAAAATTTACAGTTATAATTCCACAAATGGCACCTAAGGTTGCCAATATACGAATAATATCATTCCAATTTTCATAACCATTTCCAATATCTCTTGCTAGAGGTTCAAAGATTTTGTGAAAAACTTGAGCTAAAATCAGAAAACTGAATATACTTATTCCAAGCCCAGTACCAAATATAGTTGATTCAGGTTCATTGAATGGCATTTCAGAAATTATAGGAATAAAAGATGCGACTCTTCCACTCGTTGTTGATACAAGATATGTAGTGATTAGTGTACCCAGTCCTAAGCCAACACTAATTTCTAGTAATAATTTTGCACTATTTTTCATTGTTTAACACTGCTTGAGCTGCAGACAATCTAGCTATAGGTACTCTGAATGGTGAGCATGAAACATAATCCATCCCTACATTATGACAAAAATGAACGGATTTAGGTTCTCCACCATGTTCACCACAAATTCCAACTTTTAAGTTAGGTTTTGTTTTCCTTCCTTTTTTAATTCCCATTTTTACTAATTCACAAACACCTTCGTCAAGACTTGCAAAAGGGTCTTCAGGTAACAGTCCCAATTCCAGATATGCTGGCATAAATCCTCCAGTATCATCACGGCTAAATCCAAATGCCATCTGCGTCAAATCATTAGTTCCGAATGAGAAGAATTCAGCAGTTTTTGCAATTCGGTCAGCAACAAAACTTGCTCTTGGAATTTCCATCATTGTTCCAACCATATAATTGTCCAATCCTTTTGTATTTTCAGCTACTTCTCTTACAATTTTTTCTTGATGATTGTATTCAGTTTCCATTCCTGTTAGAGGAATCATTATTTCAGGGAAAGTCTTTACATTTTCACTCGAAAGTTCAGCTGCAGCTTCTAAAATAGCTCTAGCTTGCATTTTAGTTATTTCAGGATGCGTTATCCCTAATCTAACGCCTCTGTGTCCCATCATTGGATTAGATTCTTTTAATGCATCAGATCTTCTAGCTAATTCAATAGAATCAATATTGAGTGATTCTGCAAGTTCGTTTTGTCTATTAACATCATGCGGTATAAATTCATGTAATGGTGGGTCCATCAATCTAATTGTAACTGGAAGTCCCTCCATTGTTTTCAGCGTGTCTTTTATGTCACTTTTCATGTATGGAAATAACAAATCTAGTGCTGTCTTCCGTTCGTCAGAACTATTGGCCATTATCATTTCTTGAAGATGGAATAAGGGCTTTTCAGAGCCTTCTCCATAAAACATGTGTTCTATTCTAAAGAGTCCGATACCTTCAGCTCCGAAGCTTAGTGCTCGTTTAGCATCTGATGGAGTCTCAGCATTGGTTCTAACTTTCATTCTTTTAATTTCGTCACACATGCCCAAGAAATGAGTCAGATAATCACTAGTAATATCCGTTTCAATTAGAGGTAGTTCACCTTCATATACTTTTCCGGCAGTTCCATTCAAAGTAATTGCGTCTCCTTCTTTTATGGTATTTCCATTAATTACAAATTCTTTCTTAATAGAATCAACTTTCATTTCTCCAGCCCCGACAATACAGCACATTCCCCAACCTCTCGCAACTAAAGCAGCATGTGAAGTCATTCCACCTCGAGAAGTTAAGATTGCGACAGAGGCCCTCATTCCTTCTACGTCTTCGGGATTTGTTTCTTCACGAACTAATACAACCGTTTCTCCTTTTGCAGCCCAGTCAACAGCATCTTGTGCAGTAAAAACAGCTTTGCCAGTAGCGCCTCCTGGCCCTGCAGGCAATCCTTTTGCAAGTAATGGTGTTGTTTTTTCGACATCCGGATCAACAATTGGATGTAATAATTCATCTAATTGAGATGGCGAGACTCTGGTTACTGCGGTTTTTTTATTAATCATTTTTTCACTAACCATTTCAGAAGCCATACGTATTGCAGCAGGTCCGTTTCTCTTACCTATTCTACATTGGAGCATCCATAGTTTTCCTGACTGAATAGTAAATTCAATATCCAACATATCATTGTAATGTTTTTCAAGACCAATTCTAATTTCATTTAATTCATTATATAAATGTGGATATTCTTGTTCTAAACTGGATAAGTTACCACTGTGTTCTGTTCTACAAACTTCGTTAAGTGGATTAGGTGTCCTTATCCCTGCTACAACATCTTCACCTTGGGCTTTTGCTAACCATTCTCCGTAAAAATTATTTTCACCAGTTGCCGGATTTCTAGTAAACGCAACGCCTGTAGCACTATCCTCTCCTAGATTTCCAAATACCATTGCTTGTACATTAACGGCCGTTCCCCATTCTTCAGGTATGTTCTCAATCCTTCTGTAGGCTTTTGCTCTTTTTCCATCCCATGAATGGAAAACAGCAGAAATAGCACCCCATAGTTGTTCCCATGGATCTTCTGGAAATGGTTTTTTGAGGACTTCGATAACCTTTCCTTTATAAATTTCAACTAAATCTTTCAAATTCATAGCAGATAATTCAGTATCTTCAGTTACGCCAGCTTGTTCTTTCATCTTTTCTAATTCATGTTCTAATTGATTTCTGATTCCCATCCCTTCTTCAGGTTCAATTCCTGAAGCTTTTTCCATAACTACATCAGAGTACATTTGAATTAATCGTCTTTGAGCATCATACACAAATCTTGGATCTCCACTCTTCGCAATCAATCCTTCTCTAGTAAAATCATTTAAGCCGACATTTAGAACAGTTTCCATCATTCCAGGCATTGAGGCCCTTGCTCCAGAACGTACAGAAAGCAATAGAGGATTGTCTGAATCTCCAAATATAGTTCCTACACTATTTTCAATATCTTTAATGGCATCTTTCAATTGTTTTTCCAATCCTTCCGGATATTTCTTATTATTTTCATTAAAGAATGTACAAATTTCAGTAGTTATTGTACATCCGGGAGGCACAGGAATCTCTAAAATAGCCATTTCAGCAAGATTAGCACCTTTTCCACCCAATAGGTTTTTCATCTCCGCATCACCATCAGTCATGCCTGGTCCAAATCGATAAACATGTGCTTTACTCATTG
>JAAZXP010000069.1 GCA_014240055.1 Methanobacteriota archaeon
CATCGCAAGATTTATTATTGACATACATGAAGAAATGAAAAAGACGATAATTATGGTTGATCACGATATGAACATGATTATGGATATTGCAGAAGAGGTCATGGTTTTAAATTTTGGAGAAAAATTAGCTGAAGGTATTCCAAATGAAATTGTTAAAGATAAAAAAGTTATCGATGCATATTTAGGAGTGAGTTAGTTATGGCACTATCTATGGATCAAATTTATGAAGAAATCTTGAGGGATGGAGGAGAGACTCCATCTAAAAAAGTAAGAGAAACGGCTCAAAGATTTCCAGATATGATTGCAATGAGATATAAAGAATTTGGTTTATGGCAGGAAACTACTTATGAAGACTTTTGGCTTAAGTCAAACTACTTAGGTATGGCACTTAGACACTTTGGAGTTGAGAAAGGAAATTCAGTAGCAATTCACTCTGAAAATAGACCAGAATGGTTTATTGCAGATATCGGAATTCAGTCAATGGGCTACGTAAGCGTTGGCTTGTATCCTTCAAATCCATCATCAGAAGTACAGTATTTACTTTCGCATTCTGAATCTAAAATATTATTTGCAGAAGATCAAGAACAGGTTGATAAAGCACTTGAAGTTATCGATGATTTACCTGGATTAGAAAAAATAATTTATTTTGAGGAAAGAGGTCTCTACAACTATGACCATCCAAAGTTAATGAAATTTGCTGAGTTTCTAGAAATTGGTAAAACTGAATACGGCTCCCACCCAACTTGTGTAGATGAACATTTAGATGCCATAGAAGATGAAGACATTGCTTTTTTGGTATACACATCAGGAACCACAGGTCCACCAAAGGGGTCTATGATTTCACATGGAAATATTAAATGGGTCGGCTCACAAATCCCAAACTTTTCATTAGTAGAGTCAGTTACTGCAACTAATCCACAATTCTTATCCTATCTACCCTTATGCCACATATTTGGGAGGCTTACAGACTTATTAATTGCTACTCATACTCACGCAACAATTAACTTTGCAGAGTCAATTGACACAGTTCAAATGGATTTAGTAGAAATACAGCCAACAATTTTTCCAGCAGTACCAAGAATTCTTGAAAGGATGCACGCTGGTGCGATAGTGCGAATGAAAGATGCTACTTTTCTTAAAAAACAATTATTTCAAATTTCGATGTACTTTGGGAATTTAGGTGCTGAACGTAAAATTGAAAAAGGTTTTAATGATAAAGTTGCAAAAATTTATATTGGAATTGGATGGTTGCTTGCTTTTAGAACTTTAAAGAAAAAGTTAGGCCTAAGTAAAGCAGAAACAGCTATTTCTGGTGCAGCACCTATTGCTCCCGAAATACTTAAATTCTTCTTAGCGCTTGGTGTTCCAATTTTTGAAGGTTATGGCATGACTGAAAATTGTGCATATGCTTCGGGTAATAATGATAAAAAGATGAAATTAGGAACAGTAGGAGTTCCTAATCATGGTGTGGAGATAAAACTAGCTGATGACGGTGAAATTTTAGTAAAATCTCCAGCAGTCTTTAAAGGTTACTTTAAAGATGAAGCTGCTACAAATGAATGTATAGACGAAGAAGGTTGGCTGTATACGGGTGATGTAGGTGTTTTTGATGGAGAGTTTCTTAAAATCATCGACAGAAAAAAAGATATCATAATTACAAGTGGTGGAAAGAATGTTTCTCCACAAGAAATTGAAAATAAGATAAAGATATCACCTTTTATTAAAGATGCACTTGTAATTGGGGATAAGCGTAAATTCTTATCAGTTTTAATTGCAATAGAGTTTGAAACGGTATCCAATTGGGCTCTTCGTAAAAATATTCCTCACACTACTTATAGAGATTTGTCTGAAAAAAAAGAAGTAAAAGATCTTGTGTGGAGTGAAATACTTAAGGCGAATGCAGAAACTTCTTCCCTAGAAATTAGAAAATTTAAAATGATTCCTAAAGAACTTGACCATGAAGATGGAGAGATGACAGCTACTCAAAAAATTAAAAGAAATGTTTTAATGGAGAAGTTTAGTGACCTAATAGAGGAGATGTACAGTTGATCATCTTTCTACAAGCTACAGTTGAAGGGCTTTCGTTAGCAGCTATTTATTCACTAGTTGCTATAGGCTTTGTATTAATTTACAAAGCAATGGAAGTCTTAAGTTTCGCTCAACCAGCACTTGCAGTAGTAGGAGCAGGGATCATTAGTTCATTAGCTGTAGATAGAGGTATCCCGTTTTGGCTAGCATTATTTCTAGGGGTTATTTTAACTGGAATTTTGGGACTACTTATTGAGAGAACCTTCTTGAGACCTATGGTGGGGGAACCTGTTTTTTCTGTTGCAGTTCTGACTATTGGAATCGATATTTTATTGAGAACCGTTCTTGATAGTTGGATTGGCATAAATCCAAAATATATGGGTGACCCATTTCCTAGCTATGGAAATTTTGGCGCCGTAAAACTTGGAGGTGTCAATATTAAATATCTTGAGTTGGCAGCACTCGTCACAGCAATATTGTTGATTATTCTTTTAACTATTTTCTTCAGAAAGTCAAAATATGGAATTGCGATGAGAGCAACTTCCTATGATCAAGAAGCAGCAATGGCTCAAGGTATTAATGTTGGTAGAATATTTGGTCTTGTTTGGATGATAGCGGGAATATTAGCTGCCTTTGCTGGTTTCTTCATCACAGGAGGATTCAATACCTTATCACAATTTAGTTTTGTATCAGCATTAAGAGCATTGCCTGCAGTAGTAATTGGAGGCTTAGACTCAATACCTGGAGCAGTAGTTGGATCAATCATCATCGGTCTAACTCAGGGATATGTGGCCTACTATCAGCTAAGCTTTGAAAGTCTCATTGGCTTTTCATTTGGAAATGGTTTTTCTGTAGTTGCTCCATATCTGATTATGTTTGTAATTTTAATTTTTAAACCTGATGGATTGTTTGGTACTGAGGAGGTTGAAAGAGTATGAGAGGTAGGCCAAATCTTTATACTGACTACCAAAAGGAATCATCCATTTTCTCTAATAATACACAAAAAAGTTGGTTTGGAATATTAGTCACTTTGTCTTTTGCTTTTTGTTTTCTAGCAAGCGATTACTGGATACTTCTTTTAACGACTTCTTTTTTGATAGCTATTGCTGGTTGGGGTTTGAATATTGTCTCAGGATTAGCGGGTCAAATTAACCTTGCACACGGAGTATTCATTGGAGTTGGAACTTATGCTTCTGCTGTAATCGGGGGAGTTTCCACTTCGAGTGTAGTTGGTTTCGATTTAGATATGATTTTTTGGTTACCATTAGCTGGAGTAGCTGCCGCCATCGTTGGTTTATTAATTGCCCCAATTACCGTCAAGCTAAAAGGTCTTAATCTTGCTTTAGTAACACTTGCATTAGTGTTTATAGGCTCTCATTTATTTTCAAACTTTTCACAACAAGAATGAAATATAAGAAAAGAATAAATAAATTGATAGGCAC
>JAAZXP010000006.1:0-31396 GCA_014240055.1 Methanobacteriota archaeon
ACAGCGTTCTCAAGTATAAGGCTTCCCATGTTCTGTGGCAGTCTACCCCATTTCCTCTCGGCGAAATTATAAATTTGGATGAAGCGACATCAAAGTAAAATTTTTCAAAGGCCTCTGTTGACATATTTGCTTGTTGAGCCATAGATGAAGTAGGCCATCTCAATACAACCCACTTTGTATTTGCCACTCTCTCTTGAAAGTGTACCTTTTGTAATAATTCAGATTGATATATCGCCATTTTATCGGAAGCCACATCAGACATCTCAGAGATATTCAGACTTCCTCTAAGTCCAATATATGCGTCCATTTGCTCCATTCGATATTTTTCTACAGAGCCGATCAAACTCATATGATCTTCACTTGTTTCATTAATCAATTCTTTTAAAATTAAATTATTTTTCCAAGTTACAAATGGTAAACCACCCGCTTTTCTTGCGGCTCTTATAGTTGCAATTACCATTTCCTGAGGTATATCAAAAGCTTCAATCAATACTTTTTCGCCTTCTTTTAATGAACAAGAATGTGTGATTAGTAAATTTGCTAATTTTTCAAATTGTGGATTAATCATGTTTCATTATTAGAAGTGCAGTCTAAAGAGATTTCCTCACTTCATTTTTCTTGAATTAGAAATTTCACCTACTAAATTCTCACCCATCAGTTCGCGTATTCTATTTGGTCTATGTTTGGACAACCACATCATTTTTACAAGTGCAGTTTCAGGAAGAATATCATAAGCTTCTATGACTCCTTTTTCACTTAGTTCTCTACCATTTCTATAAACATTCAAGTTTGTAGTTCCAGAAAGGCATTGACTAGTCATAGCGACTGGAATATCTTTTGCAGTTTTACCAACAATATCTAATAGTTCAGATTTTATGTGACCTAATCCAGTTCCAGCGATTACAATTCCATTTTTACCAGACGTCATTTTTTGCCAATCTTCTTCATTAAGACCAGGATGTGACCACACCATTCCAATATTATTATCAAAACCAGCTTCCAAAATTGTTTCTTTACTAGTTGGTTTATATTTTTGTTTCCACTCTATATTCTTACTGACAATACCCAATGGCAATTCGTTTGGAGAAGTAAAAGCATCTCTTTTAGATGTATGGCTTTTCCTTGTTCGATTTCCCCTCCAGATTGCTACAGTTTTATCGTTAGTAGTTTCATGCATAGCTATGCAAACTTCTCCTATATCGCTCATTGCAGTTTTTGCAGCTCCTGCCAAATTTAAATGAGCATCACTAGAAGGCCTGTCTGGACTTCTTTGAGATCCTGTAAAAACTATAGGATGTGCAATTTCAGGCAATTGAAATGATAATGCAGCTGCGGAATAAGCCATAGTATCGGTACCATGTGCTATGACTATTCCATGTTTTTTACTATCATGAATTTCCTTTACCTTTTTTGCAATATCTTCCCAATGTGATGGATTCATATCTTCAGAAGCTAAAGAAAATAAGGGTATGGCATTTATGTTAGCAATCTCATCTAAAGATTTTACGGAGTTAACCAATTGCTCGGCAGTAATAGCTGGACTAACAGCTCCAGTTTTATAGTCTACAAATGAGGCAATAGTCCCTCCCGTACCTAAAATAGTTATATTTCCTAAATTCTCGTTATTAATTTTTCTAACTGGAGAATAATCAGTTTGTTTTGCTTTAGATAATATAGTCATTTTTGCACCTTCCATAGACACTCCAATGTTATATCCATTATCGAGTTTAATCATGATTATATGTTCACCAGAAAATTTATGTTTAGGTAGAATCAACCCCTCATAAGTTAGGGTCTCCGTTTCTATTCTAACTTTATCGTGAACTTCAGCTCCGTTGTCTTGAATAAACTTTTCCGCCGTAGGCATATTCCTTCATTCAAGCGGAGGTTTATTACTATACATCCCCTATGGGTTTATGTGGGTTTAAGAGACAGATTCCAGAATCTCAAGGAAAGTGTAAGCCAGTGGACTGAAGATATAAGTGGTAATTCACCAGACAAAAAGATAGAAAAAAATTTAGTAGAAATGGAGAGTGGTTCAGAAATAGCAAGAACTGCTGCCGTTAAAGCTCTCGTAATCCAAGCTCAAATTGATGAAAAATGGTTAAATCCCATCATTAATTCTTTTACAAGAGTTCTTCCAAAGCAACCAGGGACTACTCAAGAAGCCATTATTGACGGTTTAATGGAATTGCGTAAGCATAGCCCATCCAAAGACAAAGAAATTTTTGAAGCCCTGCAACGAACATTCGATAGTCCTCATCCAAGTGTGCGTAGTAAAGTAGTAGAAATTTGGACTCGTTTTTCACTTAAGTCTAATGCTAAAGAGAGCGATACTATATCCGATTTATTTGAAATATTAAGCGATGAAGATAAAGATGTTAGATATCAAACACAAGAATCATTGATAAAAATTTTAAATACAGTACCTAAGGCCGCATTACCACAATTAAAGAAGGCATTGAGCGATGATGACTGGAGAGTTGTTTACCATTCAATAGTAATCTTGACAAATTTTGCTAAGAAACATCCAGGCCCTTCAGTGGCTTTGGCTCCAGAAGTAATTAAGGCATTTAATTCAGGAGAACGTTTGAAGGAAAGAGCTGCAGATTGTATTGGAATTCTTGGACTTTCAAATCCAGAAGCAATGAAACCAGCAGTTCCAGGTTTAATCAAGGGTATTGAGAGTAAATCTTCTGAGCTTCGAAAAGCTTCTTCAAAAGCAATTGGTAGAATAGGAAGTAAAAATGCAATGGTAGTTTACCATGCCGTCCCTAAATTGGCCAAAGCACTCAAAAATGATGATTGGTATATTCATGTTGAAGTTGTTAAGGCATTAGGTTATATTGGATCTAACAAACCAGCTTTAGTTAAACCACATTTAGAAATAATACGCAATCGAACTAAAACAGGAGCTGAACGGAATATTTGTCAAGCTGCAGAGTGGGCTCTCAAAAAGGCTGGAGGATAAATGCCAGGTCAAGGTCGGCAAGGCCGTACGGATGCCTTTCAAAGAAAAGCTAGACGAGAAGGATATCGAGCACGTTCGGCATACAAATTAATGGATATTCAAAAGCGAAGTAAAATTTTCAAGAAAGGTAGTATCGTTTTAGATTTGGGTGCTGCACCTGGTGGGTGGTCACAAGTGGCTTTAGAATTCATGGAAGAAGAAGGTAAACTTGTTGGAGTTGATCTTCAGCATATTTTACCTCTTAAAGGGGCTACATTCATTCAAGGAGATCTTCGAGATAAGGATATTAGAGAAGAATTACAAAAGTTAATTCCTAAAGCTGATGTTGTAATATCCGATATGAGTCCTAATTTATCTGGTACTTACTCAATAGATCAAGCACGTTCTGTTGAGTTATCTTCTTTAGCTCTCGAAATTGCCGCAGAAAGAAATGCCCAATCTTTCGTAGTCAAAGTATTCGAAGGTTCCGATTTCCAAGAATTCCGTAAAGCAGTCAAAGCTGAGTTTGGTTCAGTACGAACACTTTCTCCTGAAGCTTCTAGAAAACAATCTAGTGAAGTTTATTTGATTGCTAAAAGGAAATATAGATGAAATTAGGAATTTTATTCTCAGGTGGTAAAGATTCGTATCTGGCTCTCCAGTATGCTTCAGAAGAAAACGAAATTAGTTGTCTTTTAACATTGGAATCTAAAAAAGAGGATAGTTGGATGTTTCATACTCCTGCAATAGAGTGGACAAAACTTCAAGCTGAAGCAATGGGACTTAATCACCTTACTAAAGAAACAAGTGGCATCAAAGAAGAAGAATTAGGAGATTTGAAAAGTATTATTGAATCTGCAGTTTCTAAACATTCAATAGAGGGAATTGTTACAGGGGCGCTTGCATCAGTTTATCAATCTACAAGAATTCAAAAAATTTGTAATGAATTGAATTTATGGTGTTTCAACCCATTATGGCAAATGCCACAAAATGTTCTTCTTCAGGAATTAATTTCTAATAATATAGAATCAATTATAACTGGAGTTGCCGCAGAGCCATTTGATGCTTCTTGGTTAGGACGCCCTATTGATTCAAACTGTATCGATAATTTGTTGACTTTAGAATCAAGTCACAGGATAAATCCGGCAGGAGAAGGAGGAGAAATTGAATCTTTCGTAATTAATGCACCCTTATTTACTAAATCCATCTCTGTTACTAAATCTCAAAAATATTATTCAAATTTTTCGGGGCGTTTAGAAATCCAAGAGGCTTTTTTACAATGAGTATTCTTTTAGTATCGACTTGTGATAATAAATTAAGTGAAAGAGAATTTACTAATCCAATCTCTCGAATTATAGGAGATAATCACGAAACATTACATTATACTCAATGTACAAGTGATAACATCTCACAGTTTGATAAAATTATTATCTGTGGAACTTCTTTGAAAGATACATCCTATATTAAAAATTTCGATAATTTCAGGAAACTTTTTTATGATTTTGAAGGTTCGATTCTTGGTATTTGTTCAGGAATGCACATAGTATGTTCTATATTTGGTAGCAAAATAGTTGGAAATAGAGAGATAGGTATGTTCGAAGTTGAAGTATTGAATAAAAATCCACTTTGTGAAAAAAGCTTTCAAGCGTATAATATACATAATTACTCAGTTAAAGATTTAGAAAATTTTACTGTATTGGCAAAAACCGATACAACGCCTCAGATTGTTAAGCACAATAGTAAGGATGTATTTGGCATTTCTTTCCATCCGGAAGTCCGAAATGAAAATATATTATTAAATTATTTACTAATTTAAAGGTTTTTGGCCCCAGCTACTACTTTGCTAGCACTTAGTTTTGTAAATCCGATAACACTTGAGACGTCATCTAAACTTGCAGCTTTTAAATCATCAACAGTATGGAAGCCAGAATCATAGAGATTTTCTGCTTTGATAGTTCCTAAGCCTTTGATTTTTGAAACAGCTTCAACAAATTCTGGTTTTCCACCACCAGGTCCGCTAGTTTTACCAACTGCGGGAAATTTTCCAGCTTGAATGCTACGCCATTCTTTGATTACTTCAGATATTGATTCTAAACTACTAACATTTAGATTGAACCAGCTGTCTCTTGCGTGTAATGATTTTCTGGCAAGGTCTAGTTCATCTTCCATTTCTTGAGTTATTGAAAGAAGTCGATCATATTTTTCGGTTTGATCGTTCATAGTATCTTCCATTACTTTAATTCTCGGTTCATATTCAGCTTCAACTTTTCCCTGTCGTTGTCTTTCAATTTCCATATCACGAAGTTTAGTATCTCTTTCCATTAATAATTCTTGTAAAGAAGTAATCATAGTTTGTTTAGTTTCTATGTCAGCTTCTAGAAAATTAATACGATCTAATGCGGCATTCAAATCTTTTTCTTGTTGTTCATATGCGTCCCAAAGTTTTTCTAATCTTTGTTGTTCTAGACTTAGGCTGCTTTCTATTTGAGCAAATTTTTCTTCATTTTCAAGATCCATATTGATTACTCCTACGTTAATGACCACGCTACCTATTATATAATCTGCTCTGTCGATTGAGTTTTGTGGAAATAGTAGTAGGTAGTGGTAAATTACGCATCCAAGACATTGATAAACTTAAATCACTTATCAATTCGAATTTTGGAATAATAAATCCAGAATGTGTTTGTGGTTATTTCCATCTTAAACAAGCTGCCTTTCTTGCAGACAATGCCCATAATGGAAATTATAATTTGTCCAAGGACAGATCGACTGAAGTTTTACTATATTTAACGTCTCAGAGACAAATATCCAAGGCAATTAAAATAGGCGGTATAGATAAAGATACCAAGTCAGTCGCTTGGGTTTCTTTTGGTAAGCCTCCTTTAGACTTCTTAGATATGATAGAAATTGATGATTCAATTATTTCAGAGAATTCATTTGATTATTCAACTCTTAATCTAGACAAGTCCATTGTTGACAACATGTCGTTTGAAGAAAAACAAAAAATCGTTATGACTAAAACAGCTACTTTATCGGTTCAACCTCGTTGAAAGTTAAGTTTTTTTAACCTAACTAATAATCCTTAGTTATGTCAAACTCAGAATTAATTGAGAAACTCAATGGCGGTCTTGGGTGGGAATTGCGTGCAGCAGCACTTTATTCGCACTATTCAGCCTATATTAGAGGCATCAACAGACTTCATCTCAAGCCTTTTTTTGATGAAGAAGCAAGTGAATCCCATACACATGCAGAGGCAGTCAGAGCCGCTATCGTTAAGTTAGGGGGCGTTGCAGTAACTGATAGAGATTCTACAGAGATAGTCCACACTACAGATTACAAGATTATGTTAACTGAATCGCTTAGAACAGAGCAGAAAGCAGCAGAAGGGTATGAGGAAGTATTGGCTTTGATTAAAGATGATGAAGAGATGTATGATTCGATTGAGCAAATTTATTTTCAAGAACTTCGCTCAGTTGAAGAAGTAACTCAACTTTTGTAGCTAGGTTATTGGTCAATTATATTCTCTTTAATTGCCCAACCTATAAAACATCCAATAAAGGATCCAATAATTCCAAATATTACTAAATCATTTCCATCTCCAATTACTTCTCCTAAATTTACACCTGGATTAACTTCGTAAAAAGCAGTCATTGAAACAACGAATACAGTAGCTCCAATAGACATTGGGTCTTGAGACGTTAATAGCGAATATACAAAGAATGCTGTGCCAATCACGGCAGCCATCATTAGAGCTAAATCGTCTTCAAAGATAGAATCACTAGTTCCAGGATTGAGTGCTTTGAATAATATGAATCCTAGAGATGCTCCCGTAATTTGGGCAATAATATAGGCTATAGAGTCATCTAAGCTCATTTTACCTGATAACCAAATTGGAAGAGTAATTATTGGGTTTAAATGACATCCAGAAACAGGTCCAAGAGTGTGTACAAGTACTAGTAAAGTAAGGCCTAAAGTTAATGCCCCTTCGAATAACATATTATTATTCTTTAAATTTATAAAACTAACATATCCAAAAAAAACTAAAAAGAAAGTTCCCATTAATTCTGCGCTGACAGCTTTCCAGTTTGTATCTGCAAACATAATTTAACATTCAGGCACTGTTTTTAATACCTTTCCAATCGGACTAAATAATGATATCAATAGCTAATCCTTTGATAGGGGCTGAAGAACGTGCGGCAGTGGATAAGGTTCTAAAATCAGGAATTATTGCACAAGGGCCCGAGGTGGCTAAATTCGAAGAAGAATTTGCAGAAATGTGCGGTGTAAAATATGCCGTTGCGACCAGTAATGGAACTACAGCCGGTCACTTGGTTATGATTGCCAATAAGATAGGCCCTGGTGATGAAGTAATCACTACTCCCTTCACATTCTTTGCTACAGCTTCAGTAGTTATGATGGTTGGAGCTAAACCTATTTTTATTGATGTGGAAAAAGGTGGTTTTTGTTTGGATCCTGAGAGTATAGAGTCAGCAATTACTGAAAAAACTAAGGCAATACATCCAGTTCACTTATATGGCGAATTAGCAGATATTCCTAAAATATCCAAAATAGCTAAAGATAATAATTTAGTTTTAATTGAAGATTCTGCACAAGCTCATTGCGCAGAGGAATGGGGAGGTAAAGCTGGAAGCTTTGGAGATGCAGGTTGGTTTAGTTTTTACCCAACTAAAAATATGACTACGTCTGAAGGAGGTATGATTACTACCAATAGCAAAGAATTAGCCGATCGCTGTAGAATTTTAAGAGCCCATGGTATGAGTGCCCAGTACCAACATACAGAATTTGGTTATAATTACAGAATGACTGATATTTCAGCAGCAATAGGTAGAGTACAATTAAAGCGTTTATCCGGTTTCAATAACCGCCGTCGTGAGGTGGCCATGATTTATAATGAGCATTTATCTCCATATGTTCAAGTTCCTAAGAACAGAAGAGGCCATGTATTTCACCAATATACTATATTGAGCGATAATAGAGATAAATTGAGAAAGCATTTGCAAGATAAAGAGGTTGGTTCAGGTACTTATTATCCTAAATTATTATTTAATTATGAGCCCATGTCTCAATATACTGCAGATTGTCCAAGAGCGCAAGAACTTACCAATAAAGCCTTAAGCTTACCAGTGCATCCCGCATTAACAGATAAAGACGTTTTTACTGTAATAGAAGCTGTAAAGTCGTTTTTTGATTAATTTACAATATAATTAGCTATTTTTAGACTAGGTATGTATCCTTAAATGAGCAAAACTATATACCTTTTGTCTAAAATAAGGTAATGGTAATTAATTTTGTCCTCGTCAATTTTAAAAATAGGTAAACCAGCTCCATTGTTTGAAGGAGATATTGTCAAATACGATTCTCGTAAAAAACAGATAGTATACGATAAAATATCACTTGTAAAAATAATTTCAGACAAACAGTGGACAGTTCTTTTCTTTTACCCTCGAGACTTCTCTAGTCTGTGTCCTACCGAAATACATTCTTTTAATCGTCGTTTCAAAGATTTTGAAAAGGCCAATGCCGTTTTGATAGGCTGCTCTACGGATTCTCGTAATAGTCATAAAGCCTGGATGGAAAAACCTCGTACTAAAGGAGGCATCGATAAATTGTCTTATTCACTTTTAGCAGATCCTTCCTTAAAAATTTCTAGTTCGTATGGTGTTCTTGAAAATGATGCAGGATTGGCTTTACGTGGTACCTTCATTATAGATGATGAAGGTAATTTGCGTTCATTATCAATCAATCCTCCATATATTGGTAGAAGTATAGATGAAATAGTTCGAACATTACAAGCTTTACAGTCTGGTCAAGTATGTCCGGCAGGTTGGAGGCCTGGACGGAAAACTTTATAATTTTAGTTCGATTTAATAGACGATAAAAAAACATTTTATGGGGCACACTTAAAACCCCCTTTCCAATTGTATCTAAGATATCATTATGGCGCAAAAATCTCAGGATTATAAGGCAGACCAAATACAAGTTTTAGAAGGCTTAGAAGCAGTTAGAAAAAGGCCGGCCATGTATATTGGTTCTACTGGTGAACCGGGTCTTCATCATTTAGTTTACGAGGTAGTGGATAATTCAGTAGATGAAGCAATGAATGGTCATTGTGATTCTATTGAAGTTTTCCTTAACTCAGATGGGTCTTGTTCAGTTAAAGACAATGGAAGAGGCATTCCTATTGATGATCATCCAGTCTACAAAGTACCTGCTGTAGAGATAGTAATGACTAAGCTTCATGCAGGTGGTAAATTTGATAGTGATACTTACAAAGTTTCAGGAGGTCTTCACGGTGTCGGGGTTTCAGTAGTTAATGCTCTGTCAACATGGGCTACAGTTGAAATTCAAAGAGATGGAGGAAGTTATACTCAGTCATATAAAAAAGGAATTTTAGATACTAAATTGGAAAGAGTAGGAGATAGTGACTCGCACGGAACAAAAGTTACTTTTCTTCCAGATGAAACTATTTTTGAAACAACAGTTTTTGATTATTCCATTTTAAGATATAGGTTGCGTGAGTTGGCCTATCTTAATGCTGGAATTAGCATTAGTTTATCAGATGATAAGGGAAAATCAGAGGTTTTCAAGTATGAAGGCGGTATTGCTGAGTATGTAGCTTATCTTAATGAAACAAAGACAACTCTGATGTCTAAAGCAATGTTTGTGACTGGCGAAAAAGATCAAGTTCAAGTGGAAGCAGCTCTTCAATGGACGACAGCATTTAGAGAAAATATCCATACATTTACAAATAATATTGCGACTCGTGAAGGCGGCACTCATTTGTCTGGTTTAAAAACGGCTTTAACACGTACAATTAACAATGTGGCAAGAAAGAGAAAGCAACTCAAAGAAAAAGATCCTGCTTTAGAGGGTAATGATGTCCGTGAAGGTCTTACTGCTATTCTCTCAATTAAAGTTCCTGATCCTCAGTTTGAAGGTCAGACAAAAACAAAGTTAGGAAATTCCGAAGTCAAAGGTATCGTAGATACGATAATGACTGAATCATTATCAAATTATTTTGCTGAAAATCCTTCTGATAGCCAATTGATAATATCAAAGTGTCTTCAAGCTTTTCAAGCAAGAGAGGCAGCTAAGAAGGCTCGAGATTTAACAAGAAGAAAAGGCATCTTGGAAGGTGGAGGTTTACCAGGTAAACTGGCAGATTGCCAAAGTAAAGATCCGGTTGTATCTGAAATTTTTATAGTGGAAGGGGATTCTGCCGGAGGAACTGCTAAACAAGGAAGAGATCGAGCAACTCAGGCAATATTGCCTCTGCGTGGTAAAATATTGAACGTTGAAAAATCACGAATAGACAAAATTTTAGCAAATACTGAGGTTATGGCTCTAATCACGGCAATGGGTTGCAGCATAACTGGGGTCGAAGAAGAAGAAACGTTTGAGATTGAAAAGGCGCGTTATCATAAATTAATAATAATGACAGATGCAGATGTAGATGGTGCACATATTCGAACGCTTCTTCTAACATTTTTATATCGTCATATGAAAGGCTTAATTGATGCAGGTTTTGTTTATGTCGCTCAGCCTCCATTGTACAAAGTAACTAAAGGTAAAAAGTTAGAATATGCTTATGATGATGTTCAACTTCAAAAAGTATTAGAGGCGTATGGATCTGGTTATTCAATTTCTAGGTACAAAGGTTTAGGTGAAATGAATGCAAGCCAATTATGGGAAACAACAATGGATCCTAATAAACGTACACTTCTTCAGATAACGATTGAAGATGCAGAATTAGCAGATAAAGCATTTGAAGAATTAATGGGCGACGATGTACAAAAACGTCGAGAGTTCATTGAGGCTAATGCAACTGCAGTTGCTAATTTAGATATTTAGCTTAGTTCTTCCATAACTTTAGGAAATATTTCAGCAAACTTTTCTACTTCAGGAGTTGGTATTGAAAAAGAGACTCTAATGAAATTTTCACCAAATCTTGTTGAAACATAGTTTCCAGCTCTAACGAAGATATCATTTTCATATAGTAACTTATCTTGTACGTCCTGTGGATTTGCATTATGTTCTGATATGTCAATAACCATCATACTAGCTGCAGAAGGATAAACTGGTAATGTTACACCATCTATTTTATCGACTGCACTTTTGATTATTGCTTGATTCTTTAATGCTGTTTTTACTAAACCAGGCAACCATTCAGATTTAGTTTCTAAGGCCGCAATCGAGGCTCTTTGACCTATTACATTAATTCCTAGATCCGATACCATAGTTCCTCTTATCTTGCTGATGAATTCCTTTGGCCCTACTAGTGAGCCAACACGCATTCCTGCAAGTCCACAGTTTTTTGAAACTGAGTATGCAGTAATAGTTTTTTCAGGCAATAAATCTGCAGCTAAAGTGTGGTTTGGTGCAAAATCTCGATAAGTTATATCATCAATTAGCCATAGATTATGATCCTCGGCGACATCACATATTGCCTTCTTCTCTTCTTTAGGATACGTACTTCCCAATGGATTGATCGGGTCTATCAAAAATATTGATTTACTTTTTGAATTAATGGCTTCTTTAATATCTTCAATTTCAAATCTATAATTTTTATTGTAAATCGGAGTATCTGTACACTTAGCTCCTCCAAGTTTAGCAAATTTATGTACTACAAAGTAAGAAGGATCTGATGTAATCATTTCACTCCCTTTAGGTTGAATATGTCTCATTAGACAATAAAGTGCTTCAGTTCCTCCATTAGTAATGTGTAAATCTTGATTAGGTAGATTTAAATCGGATAATATTAGATTTCTTAGTTCAGGTAAACCAGAGGCTAGAGGATATTTGGTATATTCTCTTTCACTGGCAGATTTGCGTATTGCTTCTTGTACTGCCGTATGTGTTGGCAAATGGTTTGTATTTTGTGACATCCAAATAACGTTCTTGTTATTATGCGCATAATCAAAATCATTACTCATGTTTTATCATCCCGGCTAAAGCTATTAAGGTTGGGCTCATAACGGAAGAGGAGTACGGTTAAAAAATGTCGAACCAGATTTTTTCAAGATTAATTTCAAATAAATTATTTCCTCAATTAACTTGGTTAAGATTTTTTGGTTTTGAATTTTGGATGGTTGGTTTTACACCTTTTTTCATAGGGTATGTTGTTGGAGCTAAAGAATTATTTGGGTTTGATCTTTTTTATGGATTTGTAATCATCGCATTTTTAACATCATCTACTTTTATTCTAAATCATATTTATGACTTAGAACTTGATAAACAGAATCCTCGAAAAGAATTTAGTTTATTAGTTAGAGATACAATAACTCTGAAACAAGCTTGGCTTTTGTTTTGGTTTTTTCAAATCACGTGTTTATTGTTATCATTTCGTTTCAATAGTGATTTCTTATTATGTATTATAGGATTAACAATTATTTCATTTGTCTACAATGCTCCACCATTTCGTTTTAAGACAAGGCCAGGACTAGATTTGTTAAGTAATGGTATTAGTTTAGGCTTTCTCATTCCACTTTCAGCTTGGTCTATCAATGAGCCAATTTTAGAATTTCCTAGATTATATCTTTTTGCCACATTTTGTTATCTTATGGCTCTTTATTGTCCTACAATGGCAGTGGATGTGAGTTTTGATAGGAGATTTGGAATACAAACATTTGCTACAAAATTTGGTGCATCAAATACTATGAAACTTTCTTGGACTTTTACTATTTTAGGCGTATCTACACTAATTTATTCAGGTATCTATGAAATATTTCCATGGAATTATAAGCTATTGGTATGGACTGGATGGCTATTAATATTGGAAATAATAGTTCATTATATTTACCTACCTATTCACTCACAACCTAGTTACCATACTGTAGCCAAGGGATCTATAATTTTAGCAACATTGGAGGCCGTTGCTACATTTTTCTTTTTTATAATATTTTTAGATTTATATTCTATTGGTTAACAAAGCCCATGACTTTTCTGCAATTCGAACATGAGACTGCAATAACTCTTCCAGCAGATCTTTGATTACCACTTGATTCAGCTGTAAAATCTACAACTTGAAAACGATAGGTATTATTGTCTATGCCTATCTCTTTACTACAGTTTGGACATTTAGCAGGAGAATCAGAATCATCTTTTTTCGAACTGAACATTATTTAGAGATGATAAAGTCATTTAATTAAGTTAACTCTTTTAGATGCCTGTATTTCCTTAGACAATGCCTGAGCTCATGATTATTGGTACTGCCCATGTAATTGATTTATCATTGCCCATTGAATCCTATATAAGAGAATTCAATCCTAATTTAGTTGCTATTGAGTTAGACCGGCAAAGATGGCATGCCCTTAGATCAAATCTCAAACCAACTGGAGGGCCTTTTTATGTTAGAATTTTATCTCGTTTTCAGCAATATTTAGGAGAAAGCTTTGGTAGTTCTCCAGGGGCTGAGATGCTAGTAGCAGGCAAGGTAGCTAGTTTGATTGGAGCCAACCTAGCTTTGATTGACAAACCGATACTTCCAACATTACAAGGAGCTTGGAAAAACATGCCTTGGCAGGAATTTTGGAAGATAATTGGAGATGGTTTTCTCTCTCTGGTTGGAGGCGGAGATTTCAGTTTAAGTAAAAGTATTCAAACAGGAGACTTTTCTAATGAATTAAAAGAATTCTCGGAACGTTATCCTTCAATTAAAAATCAATTGATAGATAGAAGAGATACTTACATGTCAATTAATCTCATTAAACTTTTCAGAAAAAAAGAGATAGATAAAATAGTAGCCGTGGTTGGCGAAGGACACGTTGAGGGAATGGCTAAAAAATTAGAAAGTTTAAATCCTAAAATAGTGAAACTTAGAGACTTATTAAAAAAGAAGGATAATAGTATTTCTTTTTCTATCGAAATCTAGAATTCATAGATTACTGCAAATCTATAGTTCCAACTTGCTTGAACTGGCGTTCCTGAATTAGTAAATGCTATATTTGCTTGGTAATCTCCTAATTCAATAGGATTATCTTCAGAGTTAATAGCTAAATTCCAGCTAGCTGCATCACCACCACACGCAATATTGCCATTACTACTTCCAACTTCATCTCCGTCAGAATCAGTAATAGTAAGAGTATAGTCAAGAGCTCCACCAACACCAATACAACTGATTTCAGTAAACTCAACTTCCATTGAAGATACGAAAATTTCTACATTAAAATTGTAATTTTGTCCTCCATCTTGAGCTACTAAAGACCCATCCTGTCCTTCATCAGAATAGTCTTCTGGAACTACTTGTAAAATTTTCACTATTTCACCAGTTTCATCATTTTCATCAGTAACCGTCAATGTTACATTATAGTAACCGCCTGCAGACCATGAATATTCAGTAGAGGATTCATTTGTAGTTCTTTCCATTCCATCACCAAAGTTCCATTTGTATTCTTTAATTTCACCATCTGGTCCACTAGAGTCACTCCCATCAAGTGTAATATTTGAGTTAGATCTAGTTTTTTCAACCTTACTACCGCTTTCATCTTCGAATTCAAATTCGGCAACAGGCCCTAGGGACTTAATTTCAATATTCTTTGTCTCAGAACCTTCTTGATCTTCAGCGATTACTGTCAAAGTAACTTGGTACATTCCAGCATCATCCCAGCTGTGTTGGGGTGACTTTAATGAAGAAGTTTTATTATCTCCAAAATCCCAAAGAAAATCTAAGGCTTTACCCTCTGGATCGTATGAATCTTCTCCGGAGAATTGAATAATTTCATCAGTGAAAACTGAAGTTTTATCTAATTTAATACTTGCTACAGGTGGTAAATCAGTAACAGAAAAAGAATGTTTAATAAAATTAGATTCTCCGTCAGGGTCAGTTACAGTTAAGGTTACACTCCAGCCCCCTTCACCTAAATCCAATGAAAATTTACCTTCGGTAGATGCCTTATATGTTGGCTCTCCGGCTTCTCCTAATTCCCAAACATATGTCAAAGGATCATTGTCTGCATCACTACTTGACATTCCATTAAAGGTAACTTCTTTTCCTTTGGAATATGAGCCTCCGTTAGAAGGAGTAATTATCGATGCTACTGGTGGTCTATTTCCAGGTTCAATATTTATTACAACAATGTCTTGACTTGTCAATCCTCCTGAATCCATTACCATTAATGTCAAAACCAAATCGTCTCCGGGCATATCCACCATTACTGAATCAGACATTTGGTTACTCAAGTCGATTGGACTACCTAGTCCAGATAATGTCCACATATATTGGAGTTCATCATCATCAGGATCAGAAGAGAGAGAACCATCAATTGTAAAAAATTCACCTACTTCAAAATTATTACCTTGCCCGGGTTTTAGAATGCGTGCTTCAGGCGCTCTGTTTGGAACATCATCTTCGCTATCTCCTAAGCAACCACTAAAACACATAAAGACAAAAGTGAAAGCGATTGTCCAACTCAGTGTTTTTTGCATTAATTATCTAGATTGTACGTGTATAAAGAATATGCGTTTGGATTTTAAGTAATTAAATTAGTCCTAATAGGGCGTTTTGCACCACAAGCTTCACAATGTAAATTCAAAGTGCGCCCGGTCCGTAAAAATGAAGTATCTGGTCGATTACATTCTTGGCATACTACAAATGTTTCAATATATGATTTTATTCTTTCTTTGATTTTCTTTTCAGGAACTCTACCCTGTAAAACTAGTCTTCTATTATTTACCGATCCAGCAGTACCTAATTCTTGGAGAAGAAATTTGTATAAATGAGTTTCATCTCTTCTGAGGGAATCTACGATTTCTGAAAAATTACGTATTATGGTTTTTTTACTTCCTTCATGCATAATATCTGGGACTGGTGGACTAAATCTTTCTGCATTTTGCATAACATCTTCTAATCCTTCTCTCGCCCTTTCAAGCAGTTTGTCGTAGTCTAAATCCACAATCTCCTAAAAAGTCCCTTTCTAAAGGCTTTAGCCTTATGGCTTAGTTATAAATCCATATAGTAAACCCAATGAAAATCCAAAATGTTGAATAAATAGGACTAAGGGAGCATATAGAGTTTGTTTGAGATTTCTAGTTTGATATCCAACCAATAGCCCAGCTAGTCCTAACGTAGCGAAATATGCGCCATTCAAAATTAATGGTATCTTAAGATTTAGAGTCATATCAAGTATTTCAATATTATTATATGAAATAAAGTAAAGCGACATTAGAAAAATAAATGCAAAAACAAATGCGAAGTATCGCATATCAAAACTGCTTGGATGCATTCTTGTAACTTGGGCTCTTGTTTTACCATAATTGAACATTTGTTTTAGAAATGCACTAGGTCGAGATCTGCGATGGTGCCATACTACAACATCAGGTGAATATAGGATTTTATTTCCAGATTTCAGAACACGAATATCAAATTCGACATCTTCACCGGGCCATAAGTTAGGATGGAATTTTATTTTATTAACAATATCTTTTTTGATAATATAATTACATGTAGGATTATGTGCAATTTCTCTTGGTTTAGCATGACCGATAGTGTATCTAAATGAAAAAAGAAATTTCGAACCAAAAATTCTCCCAACTGCTTTAGCAAAAGGTAAGCCCTGTTTAGGGGTAAAATTAGGCCCCCCTACACCTACATAATCTTCGTTTTGTTTTAGATGTTTCACCGCATTTTTAATCCAATCTTCTCGTAGAATAGTGTCATCATCAGTAAATGCAATTAATTCACCGGTAGCTTTTTTACTTCCAATATTTCTCTTTAGACCTGCAGGTACTGGCTCAAAAATTAATATTGTTTTTATTCCATTTTTAATGGCTATTTTTGAGTGTTTTTCTATCAAATCTGTGTTTTCATCACCTATAAGAATCAATTCAAATTTATTTTTTGGATAATCTAATTTAATCACGCTTTCTACTAATCCTCTTATAAATTTCACTTTTCCGGTTGTTGGAATTACAATGGATACAAATGGTTCAGATTTCAATTTTCCTCGCTCTGCATTTTTTCAGATTGTATATAAGGATATAAAATACTGCTCAATTCTTTTTCAATTTTCTTGATTAGTTCATAATCTTTTGTAATAATAACTACTTTTCCAGAAATATAAATATTTATTTTACATTCTTTAAATATAGAGAGCATAGATCCCGTGTATACTTTTATAATAAATTTTCTTTCTTCAATAGTTTCAATAATATCTTCTAAATTTAGCTTTAAATCCGTTTTGGGTTTTAGAACAAATGAATTACAATTCAGGCATGGTTTAATAATTTCAAACACTTTATACTCAATTATTCCCAATAAATGACTTCAATTCTAAGAGTATATTCAGAGGATCCAGTCCTTTCATGATCAATAACAACAGTCCAATCTCCTAGCTCATGAGCTTCATCAAACCAGGATCGATCAGTATTATTGTAATAATCCATTTCAATAATATTTAATTGTTCAATTTCATCATTATTGTGCGTAGTATTACTGTCTACATGTTCATCATCACTATCATCTGGATTTCTATCTTGTGTAGTATTATACAAATATAGATCTAAATCTTTTGTATGTACCGAATTACTTTCGTATTCTAATGTTGCTCTAATATATCTTGCAGGTAGTCCATAAAGTTGGAATGTGTGTTCCTGCTGTCCAGTATCTATAGTTCTCGTAGTTTCATAATCATAATTTATTTTCAAATCAATATCATCAGAATAACTGGATTCATCATTTTCTCCCATCTCATTAGTAATTCTGACTTTAACCGTATATAGTCCGGAATCAAATTTTTCATTGATTTCAGGACTTGTTGATTCTTGGTCAACAGTAAAACCTTCTGAAGAATCATATGAAAAATCCCATTCATATTTTATTATTTCACTATCAGATTCTGAGTTGGAGGCTGAAAAGCTGTAGCTTATTTGCTCTACACCATCCATTACAGATTCAGTATTGTCGTTAGTAGTAACTACGGCTCTAATATCACTTGAACTTTGTTCAATTTTAATATTTTTTGTAGCCGAGGTAGTTTTATCTCCATCACTTACAGTCAGAGTTACAGTATAGGTATTTTCTATTGAATAATAGTGAATAATTTTCCCATAGTCACTAATTTGCCCTATTTTATTTTCATCTTTTCCATCATTTTTGTCAAAATCCCAGTAGTATTCTAGAATATCATTGTCCGGATCGCTACTCCCTTTACCTGAAAAAATAATGTCAGTATCTGGTTCAAAGGGTGAATTTCCTTCAATTTTGATTACGGCTACGGGTGCTCCGTTTTCATTTTCTTCATCAAGAAAATCTAAACAACCTGAAAAAATAAGGATGCTAATAACCCAAATGGACAAGTATTTCATATTTCCTAAATTATATGTGCTATTATAAATTCTTTTACCACAAATTTGGTGCAGGCGCCGGGATTTGAACCCAGGTTGAGGGGTTGGAAACCCCTAGTCATACCAGACTAGACCACGCCTGCTTAAATTTGTATTTTGAATTGAGAGCCAGGGCCACATCCGTCAGGAACTTTCACATTCACTAATTGTCCAGTTGGGGCCTTAATTTGTATTTGTTGTCCAGCCACGACTCCATCGGGTACTGTAATAGTCAAGATTGTCGGTGCCGCAGCAGCAGGAGGTGGCGCCACAGGTTGTGGTGGTGCTTGAGGTGGTGGTGGGGCTGTAGGTTCTGGAATTGCAGCCATACTTGGAGGTGCTTCAGCTGCTGGAGGTGGCACCATAGGTTGAGGCGGTGCCTGAGCTGGTGGTGGAGCTACAGGTTGAGGTGGAGCTACAGGTTGAGGTGGAGCCATAGGTTGAGGTGGTGGAGCGCCAGTATTTCCTTCCATACCTGCCCATTCATCACTGAAATCATTTGAAGTTTCTTCAGAACCTCCAAATGCCCCCTTTGATCGTTGTTGTAAACCAAAGACCGCAGCACTTCCTAAACCAATTATAAGAACAATTGAAACCAGCCAAATAGGATCAATTGGGAAGCTTCCCTCTTCATCTAATTTTTCAGTTTCGGGACCTGCTGTATTGGCAGCAGAGTTAACTGCAAAAGTGATGCTTTTTTCATCAAATTGTGTATTGTCACCACCAGAGGTCACTCTAATTTTTAATATAGCTTGATTGTCTATTGCACTTTCAGGAGCTTTTACTGTAATATATACTTCTTTTTCACCGCTTGCATCGATTATAATTGGAGAATTAATGTCTAAATCCCAGTCATTGCCCCCAATTTCCCATGTTGCAGTTACTGTAATTAAATCACTAACTTTAGCAAAGTTCTTCACTTTGACATAGTTTGAAGTGCTAATAGATTTTCCTGCATCTAAATTTATTTGATCGCTTTGAGGTAAGAGCAGTTGGACTTCATAATTTCCTTCGACTCGCACCTCTATTTCAGTTTCGATTGCTCCAATAAGATCGTTATCATTAGAAACTTTAGCAACTACAATAATAGTTACCACTTCTCCAGCATCGGCACTTGATGATATAGAAACTTTGAGACTATTAGAACTCGAAGTTGTTACTTCTTCAAAGGCATCTAGTGTACCCGTTCCATCAGTATGCGACCATCCAGCGTCTGGTTTGTTGTCCAGAGTTCCTCTATACCAATCTTTTTTTGTTATTTCAAAATTTACACTTTCAGACCATTTATTCATGATCTTAAAATTAAAAATTATTTGATCACCAGGTTCTCCAGTTTTAGTCACTGTGGTAGCTATAAGATCTAACCCGTACAACACTCTAACGTATGTGGTTAAATCTAAAGTTCCTTTTTCATCACCTGAGTTTCCTGAAGTACCCATTAGAGTAATCTCGTCATTGTCTCCATAATCAACATTACTATCCGTTTCAATTGATAAAATTACATTTTGGCTTGAGAATGGCTGAATTGTGATTGAATTTGTGTTGAAACTAGCGTCCCAATCATTTGAAGAATAGGAAAGACTAATTGTATCCTCTTTGTTTCCATCATTATTGACTTTGATTTGATATGTAGTTTCACTATCTAAATCTACAGATCCTTGATTACTTCCCATTTCAGCTACTTCTAGAGAGACTGCAGCTTTCTGGTTAACATTTACAGTTAGTGTCTTTAGTTGTTTTGTTCCTTCCGGATCACTATTGTCTTTATCACGGCATTTTAGTTCAATGTCATAGGTTCCGTATAATGCATTATTAGTTGCTCTTACAGTAACAGTGATTCCTTCTCTTACAGAAGAATCAGGGACTTCAACTGAGGGCAATGTGGTTGACTCTGATGAAATATCATCTTGTCCATCACTACTCCACCATGCATCTATACCTGAACTATCTAAATCATTCGCATTAGTTATGAATAGTTCAAATTCATGCATAATATCCAGATAATTCTCAATTTCTATTTTTAAATCAATTGTTGAGTCAGGATCGAGGCTTCCCTCACCATCAGTAGGTTCATCAAACCTAAATTCGTATTCCTCATCTGCACTTGCTGAGCCCATGACAAAGCTGAGACTAATCATCAGTGCACAAAATGTAAAAGTTCTTAGAGCGGTCATACTATAATTATTCTAACAGCCACATGATATAAAAATTATGTTGTATAAATGGGTAAAGCCTATACGTAGTCATCTAATTACTCATTTGTGGAAATTACAGACAATCATTTTCATTTAGATCCCGACGGTAGAAAAGAATTAGCCGTTAAAGATTTTTTAAATTCTGGAGGGACAAGATTGGTTCTGGTTCACAAACCATATGAGGTGTGGAAGAAGATTGAGGATTTTAAAAAACAAGTTAAGACAACTTTAACTTTAGCTTCCAAAGCTCGTGAGGTTGGAGCTAAGGTTGCAGTCGTTGCAGCACCACATCCAGTAACATTAGTTAAATTATTAGATTGTAACTCTTTTTCAGAAGCTTCTAATTTGTACCTCGAAGCTGTAAGTTATTGTACACACCTTGTAAATGAAAACGAAATAGTAGGTTTAGGAGAACTAGGCCGTCCACATTTCCCTGTTGAATCTAAGATTTGGAAATTAGCTAATGAAGTCTTATCAGAATCATTATCTTTAGCGAAGGAAGTAGATGCTTCAGTAGTACTTCACACTGAAACAGGTACTCCTCAAGTTATGGCTGAATTAGCAGCTATGGCTTCAAAAGTCAATTTTCCCAAAAATCGCTTAGTAAAACATTATGGAGGTCCCGGTTCTATAGAAGATTCTAATGGATTAGTAGTCTCAATGACCACTTCTTTGACTAACATACGCTATGCTGCAAATAGGGGTTCAGATTTTATGTTAGAAACGGATTACTTAGATGATCCCAAAAGGCCTGGTGCCGTTATGGGTCCTAAATCCGTCCCTCGTAAAACTTTACGGGCACTTGATGAGAATATTTTAACTAAAAAACAAGCATATGATATTCATTCTACAATACCTGATAAAGTTTATAGAGATTTTAACTAAACTTCTACTTTTTCCTCATTTTTGAGTTCCCATTCTAAATTAAGTCTCCACTGCCTACACCACGCTTCAATAACGTGCCTTTCATGATTCGTTCCCTTAAATTCAACTATAGTGACATCCTTACCTCTTTTTGACATCTTAAAAGCTCCAGTCATCCTTGTAGAGCTGAATATAACGTTACATGCACCTAGGCCAAATTTTTGTTTGACATCTTCACTAAGATAATGAGCTAACCTGTCGCCCTGATTCAGGACAAAGCTACCTTGGAATAAATGTCCTTTAACATGCTCTAAATCATCCTTTATAATCCAATAAAGTGTTTCGCTATCTTCTTTTAAAAATCCCTTAACAAGAACTTCTTCAGCTTCCAATCTCAAAAGTATGCTTCGAAGTTCAGCCATTGGAATTTCACCTTTTAAGAGCATTCCAAGGCCTTCTGCTGATACAATACCAAATGACATTATCAGCCTCTTTACAACATTAAACTTTGCTTCTTCAGGTTCATAGATTCGATTTACAGGTAATGTCCTATAGTTGCCTCTTGTAGTTCTTACTAAATTTAAAGACTGATAAAGTCTAGCCAATGATTGTTTGAAAGAGTCTGGGTCCATACCACTTCTTCGGTATAATTCTTCTCTTGGCAATCCCTTTGAATCAATGGCTAAAGCTAATAATCTGCGATCATCAGGTTCAGGAGGTATATTTCGAGCATCTCGATAGATTATTGCATCTCTAACTGTACAATATGTTGAATATCCAGGAATCATAACACCTTGAACTAATTCCATTTCATTTCCATAATCTCTTGGATGAAAGAAGCGTCCTTGAATTCTTAAAGATAATTCATATTCCGATCGTACTCCTCCCATTTCACGGAATGCCATCGAGGCATTATTGTATCTTTTTTCAGGGTGTATACTTTGTCTCCATAATAAGTATCCATAAATTTCTCTTTCCTGGTATGTTCGATTTATTACTGGACCTTTGACCAACCAATTTCGTATTCTTTGGTAACCTTTTTGTTCAAATTGTTTTATAATTTTGTCCTCTAAATTTTCAACTTTTGTACTAGCAAAGGCCTTTACTCGTATAATATTACTATTAAAATTTTCTTGGTAAGTTGCAAACTCATCTAAACCATCTAAGAAATCACCAATTGGAGTACTTTCGTCAAGAACTATTTCTCTGACATCTAACAACCCAGACATTGCCCAAGATTCCATGTAACCAGCAACCATCCCTCCCCGAACAATTGGATTTGTCCAAGCTTCACCGTATGAAGAATACATTTCTCTTCTGATATGTGTTAGAATAGGATCTCTCCATGAGGTTACTCTAACTGTTCTCTTTTCAGTAGTATTTTTAATGAGGTCAACTTCTTCTTTCAAACAATAAGTGAATAAGCGAGTGGCTCCAACGACTACAATTTTTGATATTAAGTCTTCTTCTTCAAGAGAATTTAAAACATTACGAGCTACGTTTAGGGGAAGTCCACATTCCCTTCTTAATTCTGGGAAAGTTAAAGGCCCAGAACTTCGTAATTGGTCCATCATTAATTTACGTTCAGGTTTTTCAGGTGCTTCATATTCATTTAAAAGCCTGTAACGGTTATGAGTTGTCCAAGGATTTCTATGCCGATTATAACGATGAATCATTAGTTTCTCTTCTAATGCTCTCAGGGCACCATCTATCAGTTCAGTTTTTATTTCCAACTCTTTTGAAATTTCACTTTTTGAAAGAGGCGGACTTCTCTTTAGCATATCAACAATTAGGTTTTGTATTTTTCCATCAGCTTCTCTCCTGAATAAAGCTTGATACATTCCAACTTTATTGGCTGGTATGTATCTTAATTTTCCAGCTGAAAATCTTCCTTGCAATATAGCATCCGAGTCTCTCCATTCCCACCATTCATCTAAATTGGGTTTTTCTAATCTATGATAAACAGTTCGTGGAGAAGCGACATCATTATGTTGATCAAACAAAGTTTGTAAGCTGGAAAACTTCTTGAAAAGTTTTTGATCAATATATTCTCTTAATATTTTTTCAGAAACAACATCTATATTTCCTAACGATTGAGCTTCTAAGTAAATTATATCTTCTCCTAATAAATATTGAGGAGAGCTTCTGCCTAAAATGAAATTTCCACCTTGGATAGTACCTTGTTCTTCAAGTTCATAAAGTGTTTGCTTAATTACTTCTTCAGGTAATTTAAGTTCTAAAGCAATATCTTCTTTAGATCGAGGCCCTACGAAGCCCAGGTGTTTCGTAATAAGCCAATCTAAGGCTTTTTCATAGGATATAATGGTTTCATTTTTATCTCTTCTTTTAAATCCATTTGGTGTTTTGCAAACCAAATAGTTTTTTTCTAATTCATCGCAAACTTTTTTGGATTTAATGTCTTTAACTTTTTCTAAATTATCATATATTTTTTTAGCTTGTTTAGATAATGTTTCATTAATGCCATAAACTGCTTTATAGTATGGAACCAATTCGGGCACAACAAACAAAGGATCTTTATTACTATTCCATACCGATTCTACCATATTTTCTTCAATCATATAGTTAGATAATTCTTGTATTTCAGTAGTAGGCATATCAGACATACGATATATTGATTTTTCTTGATCATTTAAGAGATAAATTCCACCAATTTGATTTATTGCCTGAATCATTCCCTCATTACTTCCTATAATTGGCCTTTTTTCATTAAAATATCCTTCTATCAAATCTTTTTCAAATCGGGGTTTATCTCCCCCTCCTTCTTCTAGAACTCTTCCTAGGACCTGACTATGCAGTTCTCTTAATAGGGCAGATCTATCCTCCATTAGAACAATATCACTAAGCCCTGAAAGAATCAAACTATGTGACAATGGCGATGGAACTGGAGAGTAAGTCCGATAATCAATTTTTCTTTTTCCACTTTCAATATCGTCTATAATAACTTGAGCATTTTTCAAATCAAAAGCATCATGTAAAACTTCACGATATGCCTCTTCGAGCATAGGGAAAGTACCAACTTCGTTAATCGCTTCTAAAACTTGTGCAGTTCTTAATTGTTGTCTTGGTAATGAAATCTCTCGACCTTTATAATTCCGTAAAACCATAAATGAGCGATTAGCACAATGCCTAAATCTTTGTGCAAATATTTCGGTATTAGTTATAGATTTACGTAATAATGGTTCCAAATATTTAGGCATTAATCTATCTGCAAGACCTTCAATAGCCAATCTAGTAGGGAATGTTAGTAAAAAAGCATCATCACTCAATGAAATTCGAACACTACCTCCAATTTCCTTACCCAATTGAAACGCAAATGCTCTCGCTAGAGCATCGTTAACCCTTCTTCCAAAAGGAAAATGGAATATTGCCCCACTTCTTCCTCTATTATCTACATATCCTTCCACCATTAGGCGTTTATCAGAAGGTATGAATCCACAAATTTTCTTTTGTTCATCCAAATGAGAAATTATAGTTCTAGCTGCACCTTTATCTAATTTAAATTCATCTCCAAGCCATTTATAAATTTCTTCCTTGGTTAGCTTTAATTTTTCTTCAACTTCACCTCTAAATCTTCCCACTGCCTCGGACAAATCAAAAGACCGAGGTAACATTTCTCCAGACCAAGAAGGTACGGTTGGTTTTCTACCAAGTCCATCTTTTACGATTACAGTCGATCTATTTGATTCTAAAAATTGGTAAGTTCTACCGCCTAGAACAAAAATATCATTTTTAGATAGATTCTCAACAAATTTTTCTGATAAATTTCCTAACTGTGCCCCTCTTCCTTCAAGAACGACAGCATAGTTTATTTCTTGTGGAATAGTTCCTATATTCATATTATAAATTTGGCGAGACCCTCTCTTTATTCCAACTTCATTGCCGTTCTTTTCATACCAAACTTTAGGATAGACTCCGTGTTTTTCAAGTGCATTGCCTCCTAAGAAATCTAATATATCTAAGAATTCTTTTTTAGATAAATCACGGTATGGGTATGCAGAAATTATAAGATTGTACATTTCCTCAACTTCCCATGTTCTGTCTAATGACATTCCAATAATTGACTGGGCTAAAACATCCGTCGCTTTTTCAGGTATAGATACACGGTCAATTTGCCCATCATAAGCTGATCTAACTAAAACTGCACATTCAATTAAGTCATCCGAATCAAATACAACAAGTCTACCTTTTGATACTGCTCTTAGGGCATGCCCCGCTCTTCCAATACGTTGCAACCCTTTAGCTATAGATTTAGGAGAGCCAATCTGAACAACTAGATCGACATATCCAATATCAATTCCCAGTTCAAGACTTGTCGAAGAAATAACGACATCCATTTCTCCACCTTTTAATTTCTTTTCTACATCAAATCTCATTTCTTTGGATAAAGAACCGTGGTGTGCAGCCAATTTTTCGATACCTCTTTCTTTAAGTTGCAATGAAATAGATTCAGTTCCAGCTCTTGTGTTTGTAAAAATTAAAGTAGTGCGATGATCTTGGATTAAGTCTACGAGAAGATCATACATTTTTGAATTGATAACTTCGGTAGAATGCAAGGTAAGATCGTCTACTGGACAAAGAACCTTTAGATCTAGATGTTTTCTTTCTTTAACGTCTACAATATTAACGTGCCTTGGTTTACCTTTATCATATCCTCCTAAAAAGCCAGCAATGTCCTCAATTGGAGCTTGCGTTGCAGATAATCCAATTCGAACAGGTTCACGATCAATAATTTGCGCTAATCTCTCGACTGAAAGTGAAAGGTGTGTGCCTCTTTTGTTATTTGCTAAATCATGTATTTCATCTAGAATAATATATCTTGTTTTTCGGAAGTGATCTCTAAATTTCTTAGAAGATAACAATAACCCTAAACTTTCAGGAGTGGTAATTAGAATATGAGGTGGCTTTCTTACCATTCTTGCTCTTTCCTTAAGTGAAGTATCTCCAGATCTAACTGCCACTTTAATTTCGGGAACATCCATGTTCAGTTCTTCAGCCAATTCCATCATTTCCTCGAGCGGCTGCTTCAAATTTCGGTCAATATCATTTGCAAGAGCTTTGAGCGGAGAAATATATATTGCATGAACTCCATCTTCGAAATTATTGTCACGGTGGAGTTTAAGAAAATTATTCAGAATACTTAAAAATGCAGTTAAAGTTTTTCCAGTTCCCGTTGGACTTGAAACAAGTACGTTTTCATAATTATCAATTAATGGAACTGCCATTGCTTGAGGTGGAGTTAAATCTTCAAACTTGTTGTTAAACCAAGTTCGAATTAAAGGTTCAAAACCATTGAGAACTTCGTCTTTGGTTTTTCTATTAGTTATGTATGTTACCATGTTTTTTCATTAACCGTTTACGACAGAATAGCGTAGGGTGTAATAGCCTATGGGTTATTCATCTAAATGTGCTAAACTCTTTTTAGCCCCTCTCAGTCGCATTTTTGAGCCATCGTGGCTAAGGGGTATAGCGGTGCCTTGGTAAGGCGCAGGTCGTGGGTTCGATTCCCACCGATGGCTCCATTATTGGACATAATAGGCTCTATGGCCCTTAGCCCATTTTGAAATATTAATGCATTCAACAGTAGCAAAGTGTGCATCTAAATTTTCTTTGTATTGATTAATAATTTCTTTATCATTCCCTTTAATAGATCTTGATTTGAGCATGAGAAATCCACATTTGGGTTTGAAATATTCATAATTTCTTATAAAAATATCTAATTGATCGCCTTGTGCAATGTCTTGATATATAATGTCTGGAGAATTAACATGGGGGTGGTATTGTTTTGGAAAATGTGCATCTCCTAGGAAGGGAATTATATTTGTTTTTTCTCCGGCCAAGAGGAGTAATTCAGCCATAGAAGTTGGAGAAATATCTACGCCTATTATTCGCCCATCAGAACAAAGATTACTGAGATAACTTATAGTATTTCCTTCTGCGGCTCCTAAATATAAGACAATACTTTTCTTTTTAAATGGCCAATGTTTTCCTTTGGCTAGGATATATGCTGATAATTTAGAATGATATGGGTTCCAGGCAGTCCAGCCATTGCCGTCTTTAATTTCTAAGAATGATCTTTTTTTTCGGATGCCATTTGGCAAATTCATTATTATGCAAGTCCTTGTTTTTCAGCCTCTAAAGCTTCGTCTATCCCCGGATCTACAATTCCGGTCCATTTTTCGGCACCGATTATATTTGTAGAATCAATACCCTCTACCCACATTTCCATTCCCTCAAAATTACCTCTTGTGCCTTGAGGTATAACAAATTTATATGTTGCAGATTCTGTAGTCGGTAAACCTACTGACCAAATTGCATGACTTCCTTCTCTTTTACCAGGTCTTGGCATTCCCTCAGTTATTTCATGTCCGGGTACTACTATTCTTAGCTTAAAATTTGCAGATTTTAAACGATAGTTGATTATTTTAACTTCAATTTTTATTTCTTCTTTTTCAAATTCGATTTTCTCTTCAATCCACACTACATCCATTATTGCAGCTACTATTTTGTCCAGGTTCGGGACTGGTTTACCTACTACACTTGATGCTTTTTCAGCAATGGCAGGTAAGACTTTTTGTACTAAATCGAATTTTTCGCTAACTTTAGCTCTTTTCTTTTGTTTCTTAAGATGTTTTGAAAGAGTTTTAGCGTTATTTCTCAATGCTAATTTAATTTCTTTTTTAATTTCTTCTATGTCTGCGATTGCTTCTTTTGCTTCAGATGTAAAAGGTATATTTGTTGAAGCTACGTGAACTAGAATAATTGCAGGACCACTTGGTGTGCCCTTTCCTTTCTTTTGTTCAAGTCCATAAAGTCGCCAATTTATGCTTTGAATTGCTTTAGTGATGGCACATCCTCCTGCCTGATAAAGCAAAGGAACTCGATTTGCAAATCTTAAGACTTGTACGGGTTGATCTTTTGGTAAATTACCACCATAAACCATTCCTACTTCAACTAGAAATGGAGTTCCTGAGAAAACGGATGGCGTTCTACTAATTGGTAGTGTATAGAAATCCGGCCTATATTCTTCTAAAACTTGTTTCAATCCTAATTTTATTAATTTAGGTCCGATGGGTACTAGCACTCCACTCGTTGGAGTTCTTATTGAAGTAGTTTTGAATGCTTCTATTAATTTTTTTGCTTCAATTCTAGTTGTGTCTTGTGGTCTTACTAGGGCGGTTAATCTTGCTTTTTTTAGAACATCATTTATGCTTTTAGTCCCCATTGAGGAAAAATCCTTACGAAGGAATGCTCCCATTTGGTGTTGAGAGCTGTGGTGAGCCATGCGCATTAATTGTCCTAATTCAACACCATGCGGATGAGGTTTAACTCCCTCGGTTGGCAATTCAGGAAGCACATGACTTCCTCTCTCAAATAAGAAAACTTTATCATCTGGATTCGTAAAAATTATTTTAGCATGAGGGTTTACAATGGCAGTAGATTTCAAATATTCTAAAACAGACGGTCTGGCTTCACGATATCTTCCTTTAATTGCAAATTCAACTCTAGTGCCATGGTATTTTTCAGGATAAATTCCATCTTCATCAGGTTCACCGGCATCATTTTTCCATACAAAGTCTTCGGTTCTCTCAATATTACCTCTGTTATTTCTGGTATCTAGCTTCATAGTAATTCGGTTGGCTAAATGTTCTTTAGATATTCTTGTACTGATTATTGCAGATCGTCCTGTTGTAAGCTGCCCGTACATTATGGCAGCAGAGATTCCAATACCTTGTTGTCCGCGGGATTGTTTTCCACTTCCAAAACGAGAACCGTACAATAGTCTTCCAAAAACATTTGGTACATTTTCTTCAACAATTCCAGGCCCATTGTCTTCAATTGCAATACTCAGTTCATCTTTTCCTAAATTACCAATTTCTATTTTTAGTTCAGGTAAAAAACCAGCTTGTTCACACGCATCTAAACTATTGTCAACTCCTTCTTTAACTGCAGTAATAAGTGAGTGAGTAGGATTATCAAATCCTAGAATATGTCTATTCTGTTCAAAAAATTCTGAAACCGGAATATCTCTCTGTTCTTTTGCAAGTTGATGAGCTTTAGTTTTACCTTTATTTTTCTTTTTTCGTTCTTTTTTTACTACTTTATCTTTTACTTGATGTTTTTCTTCTATTTTGTTTTTGTCAGTTTCTTCTTCTTTTTTTGGTTCACTTAACGTTTCTTTATTATCATTTTTATCACTTTTTTTTACTTTTTCAGCCTCTATCTGAGGCTTTTCTGGAGTGTTATCTTCAGCTTCGAAATCGAAGGTCATTTGACCCATATTTAACCATGTAAAAGCCAATAATTAAGTAGTATGGGCACTCTCAAAGAAAGTTTATCTTGCAAAATTTAGACTTTGGAAGTTGATTTTTTAGTAATTTTCCATTCCAATGGCCACATCCCAAGGCTCTATTCTTGTTTGTAATCAGTATAAATCCAGGAATTATAGAATTACTATTTTCTAATATTAAATCTTCACCTTTGCAGTACTTAATTGTGTCTTCATTATTAATCTCTAAGAAGTTTTTACTAACATACTTTCCAAAGAGTTGGAGGAAATTAGTAGTGGGCTTCGGACTTTTATCAAGCCTGAAAATACAAATGCCTTTGCTTTCAGGAACTATTCTTTCAATATCTAAAGTATTCGCGATGTATATTTTATTTTTGGATCCTGAATACCATTTGTAATTATTCCAAATTTCTGAATCCATGCCGAAACGTTCAATGCAATAGTCTTGAATTAGGTGTTTCTTTTCTTTTAATAAAGGTTTCAACATTTTTCCATCCTCGCTATGAAAAAAGCATCAGTGTCATTGTGGTGAGGCCATACCCTCATACATTTTTCCACTTCGGAGTTATATGTTTCATTATTCCACTTCGTAATTCCAGGTTCACTTTTCAGATTTTTGATATTAATTTTTTTCATTTTCATATCATGTTTGTTTAATATGTCACTTACTACTTTTTCGTTTTCATCAGGAGAAAAAGTACAAGTAGAATATACGACTGTACTTCCTGAAGGGGCCATTTCACATGCTTTTCCTAATAATCCTTTTTGAAGTTTATTGAATCGAATATAATCTTTTTCTCTCCAATTTCGGGCTACGCTATTTTTTTTCCTAATAGTACCTTCAGAACTACATGGAGCGTCAACAAAATATAAATCTGCCTTTGTATTTGGGAATGATTTAAAATCTCTTAATGTTACTGAAGTATTTGTAACTCCAAGTCGGTCTAAATTACCTCTAAGTGACTTTAATCGAACATGTCTAGCATCATTTGCAATAATATGGCCCTTGTTTTCCATCATTGCAGCCATTTGTGTTGTTTTGGAACCTGGCGCAGCACAACAATCTATGATGCTAATGTTTTTCATTAAATCTTTGACTACTAATGGAGGGATCATTGAAGTCAGTTCTTGAATATAGATATGGCCTACAAAATGTTCTAGACTGCTTCCCAAATTATCTAATTCAGAGATATGCGCATTATCATTCCACTCGGTAGTTTTTATTTTAGGGTCATACTCTTTTAGTTTATCTAAAACAATTTCCTTTTCTTCTTTTAATGTATTAACTCTAAAAGATTGTTTCAAAGGTAGGTTAATGAAGTTTGCAAACTTTTTTTCATCATCTACTAAACTGCTATATTTACTTATGAGATTATCGCGTATATTTTGATGCCTATGCATTATCAGGCCATTACAATTCTAGATTTTGGTTTTTTGACAGATGACATGATATTTCGAGTGTCTATCACTAATGAGGCATGTTTTCCAATCAATTCATAGTCTATTTCACTATGATCTGTAGTAATTATTAATGAGTCATATTCCTGAATATTTCCTGCAGTTAAATCGATACTTTGTAAGTTTCTAAATTCATTTACAAAGGGATCATGATAGTCTATCTTTGCACCTTTATAATTCAATAAATCCATAATTTTAATAGCAGGAGACTCTCTTATATCATCTATATCTTTTTTGTATGCCAATCCAATCACAAGTATCTTACTTTCTCTAATGCTCTTT
>JAAZXP010000006.1:31406-36952 GCA_014240055.1 Methanobacteriota archaeon
CAATGCTTTACCTACTCTATGTGCTATATTTTCGGTCATTTTCCGATTAATTTCTCCAGCTAGTTCAATAAATTTCGCTTCAGTATTGAATTCTTTAGCTTTCCAAGATAGATAAAAAGGATCAATTGGTATGCAATGACCTCCCATACCAGGTCCCGGATAAAATGGCATGAATCCGAATGGTTTTGTTTTAGCAGCATCAATGACTTCCCAAATATTTACTCCCATTCTATCAAAAACTAGTTTTAATTCATTTACCATTGCAATATTGACTGCTCTGAATATATTTTCCATGAGTTTTGTAGATTCTGCAGTTTCCATAGAGCTAACTTTTACGGTTTCAGACACAATTGTTTCATAAAGTTTACTGGTTATTTGTAAACAATTATTGGTATATCCTCCTATTACTTTAGGTATTTTTGAAACACTAAATTGTTTATTTCCAGGGTCTTCTCTCTCTGGAGAGTATGCTAAAAAGAAATCTTCTCCAGCCTTCAAATTAGATTTTTCTAATAATGGCATAACGATCTCTCTAGTAGTTCCAGGATATGTAGTAGATTCCAGAACAATTAACTGTCCTTTAGAGATATTCTTTGAGATTTCACTAGTTGCATTTTTGACATAACTCATATCAGGTTGCTCGTGCCGATCTAGTGGGGTTGGAACACAGAGAATCAGGCAGTCAGCTTCTTGTACTTTAGTAAAGTCAGTTGTAGCTGTTGCCTTATTAAATTTAGACATTAAATTAGAAGAGATATGTTTCATCACCTGTTTTCCAGCGTTAATATCATCAACTCGTTTCTTATCTTTATCGAATCCAATTACGGTAAATCCCGCTTTTTTAAATTCTAATCCTAAGGGGATTCCGACATATCCCATTCCAATTATACCAATTTTGGCATTTCTTGTCTGGATTTTGTTGGATAATTCCTCTATGAGTGTTTTCATGCTATCTGAAGTATTGCCTAGGGGTATAAATCACGTTATAGTTCTAGTATCCAGCCAAATGAGTCTCTATCATTGCCATATTGTATACCTGTTAAAATATCGTATAGTTCTCTTGTAATTGGCCCTACATCTCCATTTGAAAATATGTGTTCTTTATGGTTGTATTTTATTGATCCTATTGGTGAGATTATTGCAGCTGTGCCTGCACAAAATACTTCTTCAGCAGTCATGGCCTCATCAATACTTATTCGTCTTTCCTCTACATCTAATCCTAATTTTTCTTTAGCTATATGCATCACAGAATCTCTAGTTATTCCAGGGAGTATTGAGCCTGTTAATTCAGGTGTTATAATTTTCCCGTCTATAACTGCAAAGAAATTTGCAGCGCCTACTTCTTCTACGTATTTCTCTTCAGCAGCATCCAGATATATTATTTCAGCAAAGCCTTCTTTTTTGGCATTACCGCTTGGTAACATTCCTGGAACATAGTTTCCAATCGCTTTTACACCACCAGTGCCTTTGAGAGGTGCTCGATGATATTGAGTTGATACAATTAGTTTTATGGGTGTTAATCCTCCTTTAAAATAAGGTCCAACTGGTGAGCAATAGACCATAAAAGTGTATTCTGTAGAAGGTGCGACTCCAAGCCCCTCAGCAGATCCAAAAACAATAGGCCTAATATACAATGCACCTTTTTCAGTAGGCGGTATATAATCTGAATTATCTTTGACAACTGTTTTTACAGCTTCCAAAAAAACATTTTTAGGAACTTCAGGCATAGATAATCGAGTACATCCCATAGCTGCCCTTTCTGCATTTTTTTCGGGTCTAAATAACAAAATGCGTCCACCCTCAGTCTTGTAAGCTTTCATTCCTTCAAATAATCCTTGACCATAATTAAGAACAGTTGAAGCAGGGGATATTGAAATATTTCCATAGGGAACTAACTCTCCAGAATTCCAGTTGTCTCCTTGCTTACATTTTGTAACGTACATTGACCGAGTCTTCGTAAATGTAAAAGTTAAATTATCGAAATCTATATTGTTTGTGCTCAAGTGTTATTCTCCATAAATTTTTTCAATTTTTCTTCCAAAAGTGGCATATCTTTCAAATCCACAAAAGAGATACAAATTCGTAACCCTTCGTGTCTATTTGAACCGGTTGATTTTAGAGTAATTGTTGATATGCCATATCTCATTAATTCTAACATTAAGTTATTTCCGTCATAGTTAGGATAGGACATTGTAAGATAGAATCCATCTCCGACGATTTCATCCATATCTTTTTCGTATACCTGTTTAAATCCATATTTTAGAAACAGTTTCCTAACCAGTTTTGCTCTTTCTCCATATTCACTAGTTATCTTAATAAAATTAAATTTCCCTTCAGCAGATGCCTTCAACATTTTAGCTAAAGCAAATTGTGCAGTATGGCTTGTCCCCGATGTAGTGACGTATAGTCCTCCTAATGCAAAAGCATGTCCAAACCTTTTACGGCCACAGAAATCTTCAAGCCCTTCAAATTCCATTTTATTTAGCTTTGGAGAAATAATGGCCAGTCCACATCTTGGTCCTGGAAATGAAAAGGCTTTAGAAGCTGAAATTAAAGTTACCCAGTTAATTCCAAATTTACCAATTGTAGGTATGTAAGGTTTTTGATAAGGTTGTGAATAATCTTTTCTAAAGTCCATTCCCAGATATGCTAAATCTTCAATTGCTAAGATGTCATTTTCATCACAAATCTTAGCAATCCCCTTTAGCTCATTTTCAGTTAAGCATGACCAACTAGGGTTGTTTGGAGATGACCATAGAATTCCTCCTATATTTCCATTTTTGACTTTTTCATTAATAGCCTCAATAAGTCTTTCACCTCTATTGTCATAAAGTTCAATACCAGTACTATTCAATCCTAAGAATTTAGCTTGGTACCTTGTCACTGGAAAGGTAGGATCTAAGTACAAAATTGTATCCTTTCCAGGGTGCATCTTTCCGGCTAAGGCTTGAGAGATATATCCTCCCTGTAAGGACCCGCAAGTTGGTATTACATTTTCAGGTTCTACATTTACATCTAAGAAGGCTTTGACAAATTCGCTTCCTGCTGATTTCAACTCAGGTATTCCGTCAAATGGAGGGTAGAAACCTTGCATACCTCTGTCGATTGCTTCTTTCTCTGCTTCTTTAGCAATTTCAGAAGGTGGGATATTTGGAATTCCCATTTCCATTCTAATAAAATCAATATCTCCTTTTTTACTTATGATTGTAGCCAAGCGATTTGTTTCACGTATAGATAGATTATTTTGATCAAATCCAGTTTCATCAAAGATTTCACTTATAATTTTTTTTGATACTGGTATATTTTTCATTAAATTTAACCTCTTTAACAGAGTTCATTAGACCCCTTGCTAAAAGGCTTACATAAATTATATAAATGACTTATTGCATTTTATAATTGACTAATATGATGCCTGTAGAATTAACTAGTAATTTGTTTAAAGAATTGAGAGGCCGTTCTTGTAGAATACTTGCTGAAGAGGGGTGGACTCAAGCACGTCTTGGTAATGCCTTAGGAGTTAGCCAAGTGATGGCTGGTAATTATTTGCACACTTTACCAACACGTTACAAAGAACCAATAGAAAGCAATTTACAAGAAGCTGCTAAATCCTTAGCAGTGATTCTCAAGGAAGGCGACGCTTCCTCTTGGAAATTAACAATAGAAGTTGATAATCACGAATTGAACATAAATTTTCCTATTCAGGGTAATCGAGAGAGAACTCTAGTAAATATCACAGACATGCGTAAGAGACTGGCTAGAGTAATTCCTATACTTTCACCACAAGTAAGAGTAAACATTGCAATAGCAACTAATGAAGCTACTGAAATTTCAGATATAGCTGCATTTCCAGGTCGATTAATACCCATTGGAGGTCAGGCTCGGCCGGTTTCTTCAGCGAAATTTGGAGGTTCTTCACATTTGTCAAATATACTATTAGAATTGCGAAGATTTAATTCGAATACTTCAGTAATAATTAATCTTAGATGGGATTCTATAGTTTCAGATATATTAAATAAATTAGAGGTTTCATCTGCCAAATTAGAAAGAAATGGAGAAAACTTGTCAATTACTAAAGCCTCTAGCGAGGTTGAAGCTTTGATAGATGAAGGTGGTTATGGTTTTGAACCATCATTATATATTATTGGTAAAAATCATGAAAGGGTTTGTAAAATAGTTGAAAATTTAGGCGAATATATGGAGGCCATGGCATGATCACATCTAGTATTGCTTATATTTTGCTTTTTGGTTCATTAGCTTTTTTTGCCTGGTTGGGTTATAGAGAATCCTCAGAAAAGGAGTTGGATACTGACTTTTTCTTATCTGCCAGAGGGAGTCAAAATTGGATAATGATTGGACTTAGTTTATTTGCTTCTGGAATGGGGATATGGATTCTTTTTGGCCCTTCTGAAGTTGGTTATTACGGAGGTTTCTATGATGTGTTTGGTTATGCTTTATCTTCCGCTACTCCATTTATTTTATTGGCTTATTTAGGTCCTATAATTCGTAAATTGACTCCAGATGGAGTAACTCTTGCAGATTTTGTTCGTCAAAAAATGGGCCGTCCAATGCAATTGTATGTTGGTATAATCTCTTTAATTTACATGTTTACTTTTATGTTTGCAGAGTATATTGCGATCGGGCGTGCAGTTGAATTTTTATCAGGAATTGATTTTTTAATTCCTATAATTTGTGTTGCCTGTGTCACAACATTTTACACAGTAATTGGAGGTCTGCCAGTTTCAATTAAGACTGATCGAATACAATCATTATTCATAATTTGGCTAGTAATTTGTGTTGTTTTATTAATTTTTAATGAAGGCTTAAGTGGAACAATTACTGATGCTCAAGCCTATACTCCAGAAGATATTGAATGGGACTGGTATCATGGAAGTATTAGTGATTATTCAACATTTAAAGCAGGATTGGCTCTTGTATTGGCAATAACTGCAGCTGAAATGTTTTCGCAAGGTAATTGGCAACGTACGTGGGCCTCAAAAGATGACAATTCATTACAGAAGGGAGCTATAATGGCTTCAATTCTCTGTTTTATAACCGTTTTATTATTTGGTTTTTTAGGGACTGTTACAGCTGGCAGAGGGGCTATCAACGATCCTTCTATAGCTTTTTTTGAACTAATTAGTAATTATCCTGAACCTGTACTGGCTATGTTATTAGTTCTAGGTGTTGCTTTAGTTTGCTCCAGTATAGATACACTTCAGAATGCCATTGTTGCAGTTATCTCTAGAGATTTAACTGATTCTAAATTTAATATTCAACAGGCCCGTTATGCAGTGATTGCTACAGCTCCGATTGCAATTTTGTTGGCATGGTATTATTCAGAAGATGCTTTAAGTGTATTCAGAGTTTTTTTGGTTGCCGATCTATTTGCTGCAGCCACAGTCCTTCCTATTTTCTTATCTTTATCAAATAGAGTTACTTGGTAACCTTTTTTTTGTAAAAATAATGCATTACAAACACCTTGAATACCAGCTCCAATAACTCCAATTTTTAAATTTTTTTCCATTTCTAATTTTATTATGACTAAA
>JAAZXP010000070.1 GCA_014240055.1 Methanobacteriota archaeon
ATCTCTGGCTTCATGTGTGATTTTAACAGGTTTTTCACCAAAGAACACCTCATTATTATTTCTCATGGTTTCCAAAGTTCCTACTCCCATAGCAAAGTTCACTGCAGCTCCAGCTCTAAAACCTGCATATTCATCAGGTATTGCGTTAAGGTATTTTTTTACAGGCTCAATATGTTGACATGCATTATCAAGCATTGCATCTAGCATAGCCATAGATTGTTCTTCATTTTCTGGTTTGAGAAGATCAGATGGTATTAGTTTGTATTTTTCAAATAAGAATCCTGGCCAAAAGATTTTTTCATTATCTAAAATATCTTCTCTATAATCTCGAATTATGTTAACTTTCTGTAAAAATAACCCAAAGTCTCTTTCATTATCCCTTAAGATTGCAGAGTTCTTATCTGAAAGATCTTTAGATCTAGTTCTAATTAATTCAGTCAAAAATCCAGATGGTGTACCTGCTACATAGTAACAATATTCATTTAAATCTTCAAAAGAATAAACTTCTTGGCGAAGAAATTTTTGCATGCCAAAATTCATTTCTTTTAACCATCTTACCATGCACTCTTTTGTTCTTTCATCAAAACTATCATGAACTGTAAGAATACTTTCCATATTTTTAACTAAGTCTCGATATTTAGGATTAGCTACCATCTCATCTGCAGAGTCTACCAAAGTTTTAGCTTTTTCTTTTGCAGAAAGGCTACTTGGACTCTCTAAAACTTCCATTAGTAAGTTCATTGAATGAATTCTTTCTTCTAATGTGATTTCTCTTCTACCAATATCATCTTCAAAAGTATCTAAAATTCTAGCTTCTAGATATCCAACCATAATTGGAGCTAAGATGTTGTTTTCTACAAGAGGAATAGTTAGGGCAAAAGAACGAGAAACTGATTGTAAAGCTCCTTTACAATAGTCCATGCTCTCTTGAAGTAATTCTCTAGTTTTGCTTTTGACTGCTCCGTACAGTGATGGCATAACAACTCCTTATTCGGACTTCTTAAATTGACGAAGTATATTTAAAACTAGCTTTTCGTAAGCACTCATGCTTCCACTATCTGAGATGAGTACAAAGGAATCTCACAATATTAAAGCTATTTTATTTGATTTAGATGGTACATTTGTTAGTAAAGAGGGGTTGAAAAGTAATGCTTATGGTAAATTGGAGCTGGTTCGTCAGAAGGGTTTAAAGACTGTAGCAGTAACGGGAAGATCAGCTGGCTGGTGTGATTTAATTGCTAGGTGGTGGCCAGTTGATGCGGTTGTTGGTGAGAATGGTGCTTTCTTTTTTTTTAAGAGTAAAAATAAAATAGTAAGAAGAACCTTTTATGATTTAAAGGAACAAAACAAGAATAGGAAAAAACTGAGTTCATTATTTGAAAAATTAAAATCGCATTTCCCCAATATCCGAAGTGCATCTGATCAATTTTCTAGACAATGGGATTTGGCAATAGATATTAGTGAAGAAACTAGTGTTTCAAAAGAAGAAATATTGAAGATAATTAATTTTGCAGAAGATAAAGGTGCTTGTACAGCCATTTCTAATATTCATCTCAATATATGGTTTGGAGATTATACCAAAGAACAAATGTCATTAAAAGTTCTTGAAGAGTTAGGGTTACATAAAAAGAATATATTGTATGTTGGAGATTCACCTAATGATTCTCCAATGTTTAATTGTTTTGATACAACAGTTGGAGTTAGCTCAGTAAAGAATTATGGAGAATTGATGAGTATATATCCTAAATATATCACAAAGGGTAACGATAGTGAAGGTTTTGTGGAATTGATAAATTTCCTTATTTCGACCAGGTAATACCTTTTTGATTTTGATAATTTCCACTTCTCTCAGAGTACAATGAGGCTGCAGGACCAGACATCATTTCAAATACCATTTGAGCAAAAGTTCCACCTATTTTTAGTTCAATATTTTCAGTACTTGAATTGAATCCTAATAAGGTTAAAGTTCCATTAAATCCAGAGTCAATTTTACCAAAACTACAGATTATGCCCTTTCTAGCCCAACTGGTTCTGAGCCATAATTGGGCACAAACGTTTTGCCCACACTCAATGCGTTCTTTTGTTGAAACTGCAAAACGTTTTCCCGGAGGAATAACAAGTTTCCCTTTTGACGTCTTATTTTCATTTGGTATTTCAACTTCATCAATAGTTAAGTCATATCCATTTGGCGTTAAGTTTTCTTTATTAAATGGTTCAATACCTAATTCTCCGTCATTAATTGCAGATAATATAGCTTCATCAGATAGTGTAACCATTAATTTCTTATTTCATTCAAAAATTGTTCAGCCATATCGGCCCTTACTTTGCCAGAATTCTTCAACATTTCGGCAACTTTATCGATTTCGCTTGCTTTTGCTCCAGCCTGTACTGCTAAATTACGCGCATGTAATCCCATGTGTCCTCTTTGTATTCCTTCAGAAGCTAAAGCTCTCAAAGCACCCAAATTCTGGCACAATCCCACAGCACAAATAACTTGTGAGAGTTCAGTAGCACCTCCAGGAATTTTAACATCTAGTATTTTGACACATGCTTTTGCAGTAGGGTGGGTAGAAGTAGCTCCACCAACTAATCCAATAGCCATAGGTAGTTCAATGCTTCCCTTTAGGTCACCATCCTCAGTTTTCTCCCATGATGTGAATGAAGAATGTCCTTCTTTCCATTGGCCATATGTATGAGCTCCAGCTTCAATAGCTCTCCAATCGTTACCAGTAGCGATAACAACAGGGTCTATTCCATTCATAATACCTTTATTGTGTGTAGCTACTCTAAATGGATCGGCACAAGCAAAAGAAAAAGCTTCAATAATTCCATCAACAACTTCTTCACCTCCTAAAAATTCAGCAGGCCATATTGCAGTAGCTCTTGATTTACGATATATTGCTAAATTAGATATAATTCTAAGATACACCCTACCGCCAGTTATAGTTTCTAATCTAGCAGCCACAGCCTCAGCCATTGTATTAACTGCGTTAGCTCCCATCGCATCTCTACAATCTACTAATAAGTGTGTTATTACCATTGGACCGGTATCAGAATCAAGTACACGAACTTCAATATTTTTACATCCTCCACCAAATTTAACTAAAATGGGATCCTGTTCATTAGCTAATTCTATTATTTCTTTTCTTTTATCAATAATTTGTTTTCACTCTCTATTTTACCATTAATTATTTTAGAGTTAGATTGATAATACATATCGCCTTCTAAAATGGTATGTCCCATATAATATTTGGTGTATATATTAATATC
>JAAZXP010000071.1 GCA_014240055.1 Methanobacteriota archaeon
AAGATTTACGAGTTTACAAAGATGGAACATTGAGATACGATATGATTGATTTGCCCAAATAGTCCACCAGTACCCAGATCGATTACATCGCTAACGAGCATTAAGAATCCCCAAAAAATTAATGCATGAGCATATCCCGCGAGTTTGTCTTGGACTACTTTTCGCTGACCTAACCAGTCAGTTAAAAATTCTTTTGATCTTTGTTTCCAAGAATTAAATCTATCATCGTCCTTTCCTAGTCTTATCAATTTTACAATAAATCCAACTTGGTATACGTGGGAGCCTACTGCAATTAAAGACCATAATCCAAGAATGACATACCATGGTACGCCATAATAATCATGAAAGGGATTCATTCGATGTCACCTGTATTCAGTATTCGGTCCATTCTATTTTAAATATCTCCTAAGTTTACACATATTGTAAAATTCCCGCCATCTTCTGCATTGAATTCTTTTCTAAGGAACACTGGAGAGATAACTTCTACGACTCTTTTGTAATGAGTTCTCTTTGGAGAAATTATTGCGCAATTTTCAATAGTTTTTGATTCATTTTTAAGTATACATTCAAACACCCAAGCCTTTCCAAAGGTTCTTCCTTCTTGTTCGAATCCATTAATCAGCATTCCTTCGGCGGCTCTCATAGCTTCAATTTTGGGAACTTCATCCTCATTTAATCTGAGATTAAATGTTCCTTTGAATGGTTCCCAGCCCAATTTTTCTTGAAATTGGTGCATGTACCCTTTTTGAGAAATATAGTATCCACCTTCTCCAAGTCCAGTTTCAAGAATACCTTCCATTTCAATCTCTCTTTGAGCTCCGAACATCAAGCTGTATTCTGAAAATTCTTTTCGTAAGATAAGAATTCCCTTTTCTAATATAGTAACAACTTGTCCGCCTTGTGCCAATCTTCTATCCAAATATCCACCCTCTACTAATTCGATTAGGTATCTTGATGCAGATTGTTGACTTATTCCTAGGTTTTTAGATAATTTAATTGAGGATATGTGTACAGGATGTCTAATTCCACCTTGTAATGCTAGAAACTTCAAAGCTGAAAGTAAAGTTGGTTTCAGTTTTTTTCCTCCTTTACGATATCTTGAATTTGAGCTTTTTGTTCTTCCGTCATATGTTCCATTGACTTCCTAGATTGATCAACTAGCTCTCCCATTATTACACTGTAGAGAAGAGGTACAACTGCATTACTTTCAGTTTTAGCTTCATAATCTTTCAATGCAGCATCTCGTTGAGTTTTAAGTTGTTTAGCATCCATACTGCCTTGGCCCAATCCTTCACAGGCTTTATCCATTACGAAATACTTACTTCCATTATAGTTGAGTGGATATGCTTGGCAGTTAAGCGGCATATCATGATGTATTTGGCACAATTTATTCTCAGAATCATACATAGGACATCCTGTCTCTCCTTCTTTAGTTTCTAGTACTAATTGTGGAAATCCTCCAGACAGGTCCATTCCTATGTTTTGAGCTAGGCCATTTAGAACTCCGCTTTTTCTCCATCTAGTAATATCCTGAAAGTAGACTGGAACATTTTTAACTTTTGAGCAATATTGTCCACATCTTACACAATTATAAACAAATTTTGGGGCTGTCTTTACATTTTCATTTGACATTTCAATTACTCGTTTTTGAGTAAGAAACTAGATGTGGTTAATAATAATATTCCTATCACTTAGTAGAGTTGTTAATAATAAAAAAACAGCAATAGGGTTATTCTACGCGTAGGAAATGAACCCTTTTAACGACCCTCTCTTATTGTTGAACCGGTGTAATGCTTATGAACGCAAGTAAGATATTAACGATAGCAGTGGCTTTTGCCCTATTAGCATCAACTTTGATGCCTATATTCGGCGTAGGTCCAGTCGCTAACGCAGCGGCAGAAGACGATACGGTCAAAATTGGTTTCTTGAATCCAAGTACAGGTCCAATAGCAGTTTATGCAGAAGCATTTTCAGATGCAGCACAAATAGCTATAGATCACCTTAATGAAGATTCGACTACTCATACTTTTGAATTAGTTGAAGCAGATTCAGGTTGTGACGGAACAACCGCAGCTACAGCAGCTCAAAGTTTGATTGACGCCGGTGTAGTAGGAATTGCAGGGGCAGCTTGTTCAGGAGCAACTCTCGGAGCTATGGAAGTAGCTAAAGCAGCAGGAGTACCTATGGTCTCTTACGCTTCAACTTCTCCAGCTTTAACAAGTGCAGATGATGGTGGATACATGTTCCGTGTAGTTCCAAGCGATGCTCAACAAGGTATGGCTATGGCATCTATGGCAGCATCTCACGGATGGAAAAACCCAGGAATAATTTATATGTCTAATGATTATGGAGCAGGTCTTGCTGCAGTAGTCAAAGGAGCTTATGCAATGGGTGGTGTAGATATGTGTGTAGATATTTCATATGCAGATGACAATACTGATTTCTCTTCACAAGTTGCAGAGATAGCAGCAGCTGGCTGTGATAGTTTAATCACAGTTACTTATGCAACTGATGGAGCAGCACTTCTTGAAGAAATGGCCACACAAGGTATTCAAGGACCTACAAGTCCAGTATGTTCAGCAGATTGTCCTTTCCCAGTAATGGGAGCTGATGGTATTGCAGATATGAATTTCCTTTCAGAATTTTCGGATCCTTTTGCAGCAATTAATGTAATAGCTACAAAACCATCACCAGGTTCAGACAGTGATGTAAAAGCAGGATTTGATGAAGCATGGGCTTCAACTGAACGTAATGCAAGTGCAATTTATATTCATGAAACATATGATGCAGTAAGCATAATTGGTATGGCTGTAAAAACTGGTGAAGCAGATCTTAGAGATGCACTTAATACTCTAGGAAGCGGTACTGGTTTTGTCGGAGCTAGCGGAACTCATGTTTTCGATAGTAATGGCGATGTCGCAGGATCAGGTTATGAAATATGTCAATTTAATTCAGTAGTAATCGATGGTGCACCACAGCTAGTAATGTTATGTAATGGTCA
>JAAZXP010000072.1 GCA_014240055.1 Methanobacteriota archaeon
AGGTTCCTGAACTTTGTTATCAAAAAGAATGAACGTTTCCAATCTAACCATTATGAACTAATCAAAGTAATACCTATCACTGCTAGCATCCTTGGAATCGCTTGGTTCTTTGGCATGTTGGATTTAGTCATTATTCTGAGTCTTGTAGCTATAGCTCTTCGCATCTTAGTTTGGGATAACGTATTGTTCCTACCTATTAGAGAATTTTACAGCGATATGTTGGATGAAGCATTCGATATCAAAGAAGGCTATGCCGGCGTTATGCGCATGCCAAACACACTCCTCAAGAAAGCCGCAATAGCTTTTACATTTTTATTAACGTGTCTCTTGGCTTTAGTATTTCTTCCAGGAGGATTTCTTCAAAATAGTGATAATCCATGGATTCGATCACTTGGTGAGTTAATATGGGACATCATAATTTTTATACTGGAATTGCTAGTCTATTGGTGATAAGATATGGAACCTACAATGATTGGAGCATATGCCGGGATGTTTATGGTACTGGCTGCTTTTGCAACAGAAACAAGAGGACTCGTTTCGAGTAGATCAATAACTTATCTTGTCTTGATGGCCATCGGTGAAGCATTGCTAACTGTTAGAGCATATGTTACTGGAGAATGGCCCTTTGCAGTCTTAGGAGGAATCTGGGCTGTTTTCGCAATATACTCAATAATTCAACCTCCAATAAAACAATAATGAGTATCGCAGATTTTATTATAATTCTAAGTTATATGGTTTTTCTGAGCTACTCGCCAGGGCCAAACAATATTCTTTGTTCAATTAACGGAACTAAATATGGATGGAACAAAAGTCTTCCACTAATTACTGGAATGATTACTGGTTTTTTCTTAGTTGGATTCTTTACTAGCTTAACTGTGGAAATTATTAAAGAACAACAAGATTTACTAGACACAATGAAATATTTTTGCAGCTCATATCTTTTATATTTATCATATCTAATAGTAACTGATGACCCTAAAAAGTACATGCAAGATGTTGATTCCTTAGAAAGTCCTATGCAATTTAAAGATGGATTTGTCTTACAATTTATTAATGGTAAAGTGATATTTTATTATATTATTTTAATGACTGTGTATGCTTCCAGATTAGGTACAACATATTCGATTAAATTTGGATTACTATTGGGTGCTACTGCAGTTGGATTGAGTGCTATTTCATCATGGACTGTGCTGGGAGTTTTTCTCAGAAGGTATTTATCGGATTCAATACAAGCAAAATATTTCAATTATCTATTGGGATTTTTACTTAGTTTGGTGGCTCTCGACTTGGCCATTCATGATGAAATTATTAGCAAATTATAGGCCTGTATTGAGCACTAGTGCTAAGCACAAACGACCTAATCTATATATATCAAAAGATTTTTTATAAATCATGATAAAAAATCGTATATTTGGTATGGCCTTTTTGGCAACTTTATTTTTTGCTGGAAGTGCTAATGCTGAAACTACTCCACTAGATACATCAGACAATGTCGCTATCAGTTTCTGGATTGCAACTGCATTGATGTTGGCCTCAACTGTCTTTTTCTTGGTAGAGAGAAGTAATGTTGCTCCAAAATGGAGAACCTCAGTTACAGTGGCTGCACTCGTTACAGGTGTCGCATGGTACCACTATACATACATGAGAGAACACTGGATTCTTACCAACGAAAGTCCATTAGTCTTAAGATATGTTGATTGGATAATTACGGTCCCACTACAGGTTGTAGAATTCTATCTGATACTCGCAGCAATAGGTGTTGCTTCAGCAATGCTCTTTTGGAGATTATTGGGTGCTTCTGTAGTAATGCTAGTCTTTGGATTCTTAGGAGAATCTGGAGCAATGAATGAAATGGTTGCATGGGCTATTGGAATGGCTGCATGGATCTACATAATATACGAAATATGGGCTGGAGATGCAAAAGCTGCGGCAAATAATGCAAGCGAGGGAGTGCAATTCGCATTTACTTGGATGACATATATCCTCACTTTTGGATGGGCCATTTATCCAATAGGATATCTTTATGGCGCAGGAACACTTGGTGATAACCCAGATACAGACATGTTGAATATTGTCTATAATATCGCAGATGTCGTTAACAAAACTGCATTTGGAATGATGGTATGGTATGCAGCTACAATTGATACTGCAGCTGAAAAGTCTGATTAAGTCATCAAACAAAGAATGGTTCTCGTCCCTCAACAAAGGGACGGCTCCACACTAAGGTCAAGAATAGATTTTTGTATGCACACGGTATAACTATAATAATGAAAATAGGTATTGTAATAAGTCAAATAGACCCAGAAACTGTTTGGAACGCTTTTAGATTTGCTAATTTCTCTTTAGGGAAAAAACATGAAGTTCGAGCTTTTCTAATTGGAAAAGGAGTAGAGTGTGTTGAAATAGTGAACAAAGAATTTCCTGTAATAGATGAAATTAATAAATACGTCGAATCTGAAGGCAGAATATTCGCTTGCGGAACCTGCCTAGTCTCCCGTAGCAAAGAAGGAAGTCCAATCTGTCCTATGTCTACCATGAATGATCTCATGGAATTAGTAGAAGAATCAGATAAAGTGGTTTCTTTTTAGATTATCAAAATAAATTTTTGAGAACCTTATTTATATCTAGTCGAAATCGAAGTTATGGAAGGCTAGGGCGTCGTCACTCATGGAAACATGAAACCCCTAGTAATTCCACTTTTAATTCTTTCAATTTTTATCATAGATTGGAGTTTCATCAAGATGCATTGCTGCAATAAAAATCCACCATGCTATTAAGTCAAACGATTGTACCAAACTCTGCTTCCCTGTACCATTATCAATTACCATCATCTCAAGCATAGTCTCTAAAGTATCACAATCAGCATGATAACAC
>JAAZXP010000073.1 GCA_014240055.1 Methanobacteriota archaeon
TGTTCCTTCTATATTTCGGTAATCAATAAGCTTAACTTCTATGTTTTTCTCTAATCCTTCATTTTTAATCATATTCTTAACGTAACTATATTGGTCTTCAGATAAAGTAATTGTAGTAAATTTACATCCTATCTTTTCAACAGCTCTTCTAGAGAGGCCTCCCCATCCTGAACCGATTTCAAGAACATGATCTTCAGGTTTTAATTGTGCCTTTTCAATAATCATATCAATTTTACGTATTTGTGATTCATGGAGTGTAGTTTCCTTAGATTCGAAAATACCACAAGAATATGTCATTGTTTCATCAAGAAATATAGAAAAAAGCTCATTACTTAGATCATAATGGTCTTGTATATTCTTTTTACTGCCCAAAATTGTGTTTTTTCGTCTCCAATGCCCTAGTCTTGCAACTATTTTTGATAGAAAACTCCATTTCATATCTAAATTTCCTAGATTGTCTTTGTTATTAATTAGAATGATGATTAAATTTGTTAAATTATCCGTATTCCACTCGCCTTTTGCGTATGATTCTGCAAAGCCTAAGTCTCCAGCTAGTGTGGCTCTTCTATAAAATTTAGAATTTAATACTTCAATATTTACTACAGGGTCTCCTTTACCAAATGTTTGTACACCATTATCTTTGAGAATAATAGTTCCTTCCCTTATATTTCCTAGAAATTTCATTAGAAAATTCTTGTAAATACTACTAAACATTACATATAATCTAGAGAGAGCCAAATATAATTTAGCATAGGCTTTGCATGCTTGTGCATAAAATCCAGGCGATAATTGTTGTGATGATTTTTTTAGCATCTGGTTGTCTTAATTCATCAATAGAAGATGATAATGATATCTCAAATTATGAGTGGTGGGAAGTTCCTTTAGAGAAACGCCATTTAATGGATTTAAATTTTTCTTCGTGGCGTTCAACTTTACCTGAAAAAGGAATTTATGATTGGACTGGGCCAACTGAGTATTTTGTAGAAGTTGAGCTCCCTCTTGAAGAAAGGGATGCGGGATATCCAGAAGAACCTTTGATGCATGTATCTTTATGGATGCCTAATGTTCCAGAGGGAACTTTAGTTCCAGTAATTGCTACAGTTCACCCTTACTATGAATTTGCGGGTTCGAATCCAAATACTATTCCCGATTTAGGTATTGGCAGGTGGGTTCTGGAAGAATTTGTGCCTCATGGATATGCACTAGCTCAAATTTCTACTTTTGGTTCTGGTAAATCGACACATTGTCAAGATGTTAAGGGATTGGGAGAGCAAATAGGTATTCAAGCAGCCGTACATTGGTTGGGAGAACAAAGTTGGTCTAATGGTAATGTAGGATTGATGGGGAAATCTTATGCAGGAACAACTAATTGGGAGGCTGCTCAGAATCCTTCACCACATCTGAAGACAATAGTTCCAATTTCAGGTTCAATAGGAGTTAGAGATATGTTTTACAGAAATGGTTCTAGCGAATCAAGAGCTATGCTGTATGATGTTTTGTATGAAGGTGCTACAGCAGGCCCTACAACCGATGATATGCGAATGTGTAGTGATGACGCAATAGGTCCAGCCAGTCCTTGGACCACATATGCTTTAGCAGAATATGGCGGAGATCAATGGAATGATTATTGGGAAGAACGTTATCATTTACAAGACGTTATAGATAATTACAACGGAAGTGTCTACATTGTTTGGGTGATGCAGGATTGGAACGTTGATCCTTATCATGCATTTCCAACTTACCAGATGCTACGTGATGCTGGTTTAAATGTTAAAGGAATAATGGGGCAGTGGGGTCATAATTATCCAGATCAGCCAGATATCCATGAAGGATTGCAGAGTGGTTACGGTGCAGAGGCTTTTCCTAAGGTAACTAGAATGGATTGGTCTATAGAGCTTTACAACTGGTTTAATTATTACCTTAAGGGAATAGGTCCTGAACCTGAATCCCAAGTTCAGATACAAAGGAATGATGGTGAATGGCACGTCGAAGAAACATGGCCTTCTTCCGATTTAGAATGGTTTACACATGATGTCTCATCTTGGGGTGAACTTGGGACAGTTTCTTCATTCTCGTCTCTTACATTAGTAAGTGAACCTCTTGAATCTGATTATCACATTTCAGGACTTCCTACTTTTCATGCTAAAGTAAGAGCTAATTCGTGTAACGGTGGACAGTTATTTGTAACAATGTTAGATGGAACAACTGGGTTGAGGTTAGGACATGCTACTATGGATCTTAGATATCGTGATGGTGGACATGAAGCAAAGCCAGTAACTCCATTTGATTCTTATACTATGCAAATGCAGTTTAATCCAATGGATGTAATAATTCCATCAGGGCACACCATACAGTTAGAAATCACTGAATCTGGTGAGGATTACCTACCTTCTACTTGTTCTTCGGCAGGTATTTCCTTAGTTGATGATGGGCAACCATTGTCCTTACCTTTGGTAACTCGTTCTGAATCGGATAATCGTTGGTTTGATGTACCTCCTTGGTGGTTATCTCAAGAGGAATTGTAAAAAACACAATCATTATAAGTACGCAGATAGCATTCAGTATGCCTCGGCTGTCGGAGAGAGTCTATTTCATTTTCCCTCAATTCCACCCCGAGGCAACTTGATACAATGCCTGCAGTCTCTATAGAAAAAGTAAATTCTAAGCTTCTTAATTTTAATACTTTAGACAAAAAAACTGAGCTCAACAGAGTTATATTCGGCTCAAAAAAATATAACCGTTTTATCAATGAATTTTGGACTGCAAAACAGAGGCAGGCCAATAATCTCCATGAGATTTCCTACCGAGCTTGTTACAAACCACAATTACCGAAATTCTTTATTGATTTACT
>JAAZXP010000074.1 GCA_014240055.1 Methanobacteriota archaeon
AAAACCGTCGAATGGTCTGCTCTCTCACCCCATGCAAAAACTGTACTCTTCAAACCAATCGCACCTCGAACCCATACTTTCTGGTTGAGTAAACAATATCCTACATATGCTAGAATAACTGAGCCTACTACAATGCGGATAAGTTCTACAGTGTCCGTACCTAACTCCTAAACTTTCTACTTACGAATAACAATGATGCGCCAGCTGCCATAATTCCAAAGCCAGGCAATGCTGAATCCTCTACAATCTCGTCATTAGAAAGGTCTATCAGAGTTGTTTTTTCAGGATTATCAGTATCTGCATTTGCATTTACTTGAGCTTCTGCAACTGCTGAGTCGATTGGCATCATCTCTATTGTGTAGCCATCTTCTCTTAGATTAGGCATATCCATGTTGATGTAAGCCGGATGTCCGGTATCTGCGTTATGGAACCAGATTATTTCTGAATCACAAAAAGGGTCTCCTTCACATTCATCATAGTCTTCAGATTCGTCTTCTCCTGCTCTACTTCCTGGAACTACTCCTGTGCCATCATCATTACCATCATCATCTTCATCTTCATCTCTATCACAATCTTCATCCTCTCTGTTAGGATTATTTTCAGAACATCTATCTGTTGGAAGTATTTGGTATCCTTCATATGTTGTTCCATCAGAAGCTTTTGCACTATCTTTTTCTCCAGTTTCAAATGCATATGGAAGGGATTCGAAATCTTCAATTTCATGAAGGGCATAAGGTCCAAAAGCAAATCTATTATTTTCTATTCGTAAATTTAATTTTTCGAACTCTTCTTCTGCTGTTTCATCACAATCTTCTCCTTCCTGAGCTGATTCATCATCTTCACATGCTATTTGATCTGCAATTTCTTGAAATATCTCATCCATCCAAGTTTCAGGAATATACATTGGGAAGAGGTCATTCCACTCTGTAATTACATCAGGAAGCCCATCGCCATCTCTATCAACTGTTATGCTAAATTCTTCGCTATCATGAAGTTCCTGAATTGAATTTGTTAATTCAGAATAAAGCTCTTGCATCTCAGGTAACTGATCGCAGTCTAAATCGGGACATAAACTCAATTGTGGTTTTGCAATATCTATCTGTCCACCTATATCTCCGCTAACTGTCAATCTATCTAATTGACCTTCCCAATATTTATTTTCTTCTAATGGGAGATCCATAACATTCATTGGGTTGTCACCAAAATCAAATAACAGATTGATGCTTGCTTCGGCACCCATTTCAAAAACTGCTGTTTCTAATTTTATGTCTATTGTTTCATAGCAAGTTGCTTCTTTAGCTTCTTCATTTTCATCACACACTGAGAATGGCTCGCTATTTCCTTCTTCAGCTTCTCCTTCATCCTCTCCATTTTCACAATGCCATATTCCATCATTTACGTAATCCATGGGATATGTGTCTCCATTATCACATTCAAAATCGTATCCATTTCCTGGTTCATCGCTACCATCATTACAGTCTGCATATCCGTCATTTGCCCAATAGAATGGAATGACGTCCGATCCATCTACACACTCAAATTCTGGTTCTTCACCATCATCTCCACCCTCTAAAATTGAAACTCCGTTGCGGGTGATATTTGGTACATTCTTAATTGTAACTCCTCCAGATGCTGCAAGTGTAATTGTAATTTGAGTCTTTGCTAATTCGTGAGTATCTTGGGTCCACCACGTATCTTGTGTTATCTTAGCAACATAGTGCATACTTCCTCCAATCTCAGTATCTAATTCTTCAAGAACTAATGGCTCTCCTGTGATATTATCTAATAATTTAATCTGTGGATTTTCACAATCGTCTTCTTCTTCATTATAATCTTCTTCTTCACATTTCACATTTAATCGTAATTCATGCTCTCCTTCAGCAGGGAACATGCTTGTAAATTTAGTTCCCAAGACTGTATGAGAATAGAGAGATTGTTCTGTTTGCATGTGAATCATATTGTCAAAATTATCAATCACTTCTCCAGTATAATAAAATCCTAAAATTGCCTGATTGCCAAGATCAAAAGATTTTAATTCCAATCCTGATGCGTTTTTGACCATTTCAGCCTCTTCGCTTTCCATCAGTTCGGTAATGTTACTTTCTAATTCAGATATCTCTGAACTTACTTCTTCCATCAAATCAATTTCTTGCCCAAAAGCCCAGGTTTCTCCGACTGCAAAAGTTGAATCCTCTACTGCAGTACTAGCTGATGCGGAAAGTAAAATTGTCGCCAATAGTGTTACAATTGCGATTTTATTCATAATGCTCTTTGGAGTGTAGGATATATAAATGTTTTTCAAAAAAATATTATGAACTTATTAGAGATATGTTCACAGCAGGTTGTCTAGTTAATCTTATCAATACCTTGAGCACTTAATCGTTGGTTAAAATGAAAAGCACTATTTCTATGAGTCTGATGATTTTCATAATAACTTCTGGTTGTACCGGTCCGGGCGGGATTTTTAGCGAAGATGAACCAGACCTTGTTCTTTTTGAATTTGATTTAACTATTGAAGATTTATGGAATGATATTCCAATAAACCAAACATCAGCTTCAGATATCATCAATTTGACTTATGAATTTGATAAGAGTCCAAGGGTTACAAATCTGACAGAAATTGGATATAGTATCAACAACCAACCTTTACTTTTAGTTGAATTTGGAGATTATGATCCTATCGTCCCTACTGTCTATTTTGTAGCGGCCCAACTTTGTAGCCTAACTCTCTCCGAGTATTCTTCTGAAACGGCAGA
>JAAZXP010000075.1 GCA_014240055.1 Methanobacteriota archaeon
AAAATATAATTCTTGTATTAAATCAATTATGGAAAGTAGTGATGCAGTGAGAGATATTCTGGAAACTGTATCTGGAAGACAATTGCCAAAACAATGGGCTCCTTGGACATTTAAAAATGATAAGGGAATTTTGTGCAATGGAAATCTAATTAATTATGAATGGCCATACGCAATATTTAGGGATGAAGAGGGAAAAGAATTTACTAACGACTTATCAAAAGGTGAAGGGAAATTACCTTGGAGACTAGATTGGCCATCAAAATGGAAAATCCTTGGAGTTACTTTCGAAGCCTTCGGAAAAGACCACGCAACTAAAGGTGGAAGTTTTGACACTGGAAAACATATAACAAGAGATGTTTTGAATAGTAAGGAGCCACATCACATAGTCTATGAATGGATTAATCTTAAAGGACAGGGAGCAATGCATTCTTCTACTGGATTAGCTATATCTGCTGAAGAAATGCTGAAAATGGCACCTCCTGAAGTTATAAGATGGTTGATTATGCAACCTCAACCAAATAGGCATATTGATTTTGACCCTGGATTAGGATTACTAAATTCTGTAGATAAGTATGACCGTCTTGAGAAAGATTATTATGAGCAAAATGCAGAGGAAAATTCAGCCAGAGCCTTTGAGCTAAGTCAAATTGAAAATAAAACAAGAAATCAATCTCAAACTCTACCATACAGACACCTTGTGACACTCGTCCAGTCAAAGAATGGATACGAAGAAATTGTTGCAACTTTAAAGAGAACTGGAGAAATTCAGGATTTAAATGATTATGAAAATAAACAATTGCAATCCAGAATTAATTGCATAAAAGGCTGGCTGAAAACTCACGCTCCAGATAATATAAAGTTTGAAATTCAAAAGATACCGCCTAAATTAGAAATTGATTCTAATATTATAAAGAAGATAACTGAACTAAAAAACAAGATGACTTCTATAAACTGGAATCCTGAAAGTATCCATGATTCTTTTTATGAACTACAGGAAGATAACAACACACCTGCAAAAGAATATTTCAATATTATGTACCAAATTATAATTGGAAAGGGTAGAGGACCTAGGCTAGGTTTCTTTTTATCAACTATAGAAAAAGAGTTTGTTACCAACAGATTAAATTATTATTTGAATCCATAACTGTATTAACAACCCAATTTGTAAACATCTGTGAATCAATTAGTAGAGTGCGTACCAAACTTTTCTGAAGGAAGAGATAGTGCAATTATAAAAGAAATAACTCAAGCGATTGAGACAGTTCCCGAAATTGAAATCCTTGATGTTGATATGGGAGCTGATACTAATCGAACTGTTGTCACTATAATTGGATCTCCTGAAGCTATTTCAGAGGCTGCATTTCAAGCCGTTAAAAGAGCCTCAGAAGTAATAGACATGAGTAAACATGAAGGTGCCCATCCTAGAATGGGAGCAACTGATGTTTGCCCTTTCATACCAGTTTCTAATATTAGCATGGAAGAATGTATTGAAATTGCAAGAAAAACCGGGAAAAGAATTGGAAAAGAGCTTGAAATACCTATTTACCTATATGAAAAAGCAGCTAAAAATAAGGAAAGACAAAATTTAGCCACAGTTAGAGCTGGTGAATATGAGGGCTTCAAAGAAAAAATAAATGATCCAAATTGGAAACCAGATTATGGTATTGCTAAATTTAATGAAAAATCCGGAGCTACAGCAGTTGGGGCAAGAGAATTTTTAATTGCCTATAACATAAATCTAAACACAAATGATAGAACTTATGCTAATGAAATAGCTTATGAAATTCGTGAACGAGGAAGATGGAAGCGTACGGGAAACATAAATCCATTTTACTATAAGGGCGAAGTAGTTTATTTTGAAGAAGGTAGATATCCTGATGGAAATAGTGATTTTGTAGCGTCTAACTTTGAGGATTTGTCTAAATTTTACTCTAAAAAATATGGTAAAGATCTAAGAGAAAGATATATTTCACTAGGATTAGATCCAGATAATTTGATTGGAAAACCGGTCTATAAGGATGGAAAGTTTACAAATATTAAAGGCCTAGGATGGGTTATACCTGAATACAATCGAGCTCAGATTAGTATGAATCTTACAAACTATAAGATGTCTGCAATTCATGATATTTATGATGCAGTTTGTGAAGAAGCTGAAAAAAGAGGAATAAGAGTAACAGGTTCAGAAATAGTAGGACTCATTCCCTATGATGCCATGAAATTAGCTGCTGAACACTATCTAGCTAAAATGCATAAATCTCCAGGATTGCCAGTCCCTGACTTAATGAATATCGCCATCCAAAGTCTTGGACTTAACGATGTGAGCGACTTCAAAGCTGAAGATAAAGTACTAGGTATGCCTAAAGTAGATGGTGAATTATCAAACCGTGTTACTCTTGATTTTATTGATGAAGTTTCAAGAGACTCAGCAGCCCCAGGTGGAGGATCTGTTGCTGCATTATCTGGTGCTTTGGGTGCTGCATTAAGTACAATGGTAGCCAATCTTAGCATTAGTAAACCAGGATTTGAAAAAATGCAAATGACGCTTACTGATATTTCACAAAGAGGGCAAAAGGTCAAAGACCGATTAGTAAAAGCTATAGATGATGACACAAGTGCATTCGATCAAGTAATCAAAGCTATGAGAATGCCAAAAGATACTCGTAGCTAAACAAATACAAGGCTCAGGAATGCAAATACCTGGATTCCGTAGAGAT
>JAAZXP010000076.1 GCA_014240055.1 Methanobacteriota archaeon
TTTACTTACATGGTTGTAACTGACTCACCTACACTATTTTTCTCCAAATAACCCTGTGAGTAACCCCCAATTAATTCTTCACAGTCAGACACCCTCCACAACCCCCCATTTCTTGTAAAACAAACCTATTCGTGTTGTGAATTTGGCCCTCCTAAACCACCAATAGGAAACCAAGTGAAACCACTACTAATCATTGTATTTCCATATATATACCAATAATCTTGCAAATACCTCATATTCATGTTAAGATAAAATCGGATCCGAAAGGGATGTTATTTTCACGAATTTTAGTTACAAACAATAATGATAATGGGGCTATATGTTAGGAGCAATCGTTGGAGATGTATTAGGTTCGATACATGAGTTATGCTCACCGACTATAAAATCATTAAGGGGTGTAGGATATTCGGCAAATTCTGGAATAACATATTCCCAAACAGTTTCACCTTCTGATGTTACTTCAAACAATCTTCCAAATGCACTTTCACAAATGAAAGTATTTCCATTCCAAAGTCTTTGAGCACTTCCCATGTATGGAGAGAAGAAACTAGCAGGCATTGGATCAGTATAATTCCAAACCACATCTTGAGTGATTGGATCAAATTCTAAAATTCGAGAATGGTGTATAGACTTGGGGCGAATATTCCCATTATCAAAACATAGTATTGTTCCATCTTCTGTTTCTACAGGACAATGCTGTTGTGCAACATTAGGATAAAGAAACTTCCAAACAATCTCATCATTACTTTTATTCACAGCAATGATTCCACTCGTTGTCCGTAGACTCATTAAAACTAATCCATCCAATGTTTGATGTACACCATTAATTAGAGGCCAATGATCATCATTAAAACACTCATGAATTGGATAATGTATGAAAGAAAGATGTTCCCAAGCTTTCCATTCCCAAACAACCTCACCCCTCCTATTTACTTCTTTTACAATATCTGATTGTTTACCATTCCATTCAACTGCAACTGTATAGAGTAAATTACCATTTGGAAGCCATTGTGCATCATGGTGATGATAAATGTCTTCATGTTCCCAAACTATTTCTCCATCTGAGGTTGCTTCTATGAAATGTCCACCATGCCAAATATCCCAAGCAGGATAAAGATTTGCAGAATCCTTGTGACTTCCATTATAACCAAGATTCCCGTTAGGTAGAATTACTGCATCACGACCTGGCCTTACTGGCATATTCCATTCATGAACTTTTTTACCCCGAACATCAATCAAGTCTACTCGACCTCCTGCTGTTTGTCCTACATACAATGTAAATCCACCAGCAGTAAGTTCTGAGTCAATATATGTCAATCCAAGTTTTCTACGCTGAATAGTATTCATATATTTCTATTCATATTAAATTTTTCCATGAGATGGTCGCCTGCGGTTATTCCCTTAACATCAGTATCATAATTCGGAGCATGGAAATAAACAATGGATACTCTTCGTGAATCAGAATTTACGGGGGGATTAACAACTCTATGTAAAGCTGACCTCCAAGCAGGATTCCATCTTTTCATAAGGTCTCCAAGATTAACAATGAGAGTATTAGGTATTGCTTCAATATCATACCATTCGTTATCAGCTCCCATTACTTGGAGTCCTCCTAACTTATTTTCAGTCGCCAAAAGAGTCAATGTACCAAAATCAGTATGGGCTCCGGCACGAATACCTTCTGGTAAAGTTTTCTGTTCTGGATAATTATGAGCAATCAAAGTACTGAGAGGTTTATCTGCTCGTAGTGGACAATTCATGAGATCCAAAAGTTTATTGCATACTTCCTGACAAGCTCCTTTATATTGAGTCCATGTTTGTTTCATATTGGAGTTTGGCCAAACATTTTCGGTAAAATGTCCTTCTGCTTCTGGTGATAAATAATAAGGATCTCCCTCTACCAGCTCATCGCCAGAAGTAAACGTTTCCTTCTCATCTGCAAAAGCGTCCAAATCTCCGTATGTCCTTCCTAAAGCTTTTTTTCTGAGAGAGTAATATCCCCTTCCCTTATTCGTTTTGTCATATTGAAGTTTATCCCCTTCAGTTAGATCAAAAAAGTTATAAGAAGATTTAAACATATTATCAATTAATTTTTCTGAAATACCATGATTTGAAATTTTGAAAAATCCCCATTGTGTGCAAGCTTTACTAATCTCGGCTACAGCAGTTTGACGATCTTGGTTTATATCTATGATTGGGACATCATTCATTTTGCGCTGATTCATGCCAATGTTTTAGTAATTGATGACCTATTGTTGATACGGTCATAAAGAATGCAAATCCCATAAAAGTTGCAGTAAGAATAAGTGCCATGACCAATGGAGTCTCTAAGTTCCCTTGTGCGTATATAACTTGTACTCCAAGTCCGCCACCTTCACTTCCAGAACCAATTATGAACTCCCCCACGATTGCACCAATTATAGATAGACCAGCTGAAATTCTTAGTCCTGCAATAATATTAGGAATGGCAGCAGGCAATCTAAGTTTGAAAAAATTGACAAGTCTAGAAGAATTGTGCATCTGGAAGAGTTCAACCAGATTGGTAGATGTAGATTTCAATCCTAGTAAAGTATTGTTGATAATTGGAAAGAGTGAAATAATCAAACTGATAATTATTACAGACTTCTCATCGAACCCAAACCAAAGAACAATCAATGGAGCAACAGCAACTACA
>JAAZXP010000077.1 GCA_014240055.1 Methanobacteriota archaeon
GTAAACTTAACAATATCTGATAGAAAGATCGTCAGATTTTTCCTGGTATGTGTTTGCTCTCCTTCGGTTTTATTTTCAAAAATACTTTGGTAAATTTGCGGTGAAAGGTACTTTGCAAGTCTTGTTGCCAGGCTTTCCAATTGCCTACTCTTTTCTTCAATTATTTCGCGGTCACGTATTTTATCTTCCAGAAGGTTTTGACGTTCCTTACGCAAATTGAATTCAGCAGTACGGTCAACAAACTGTCCCTGGACTCCGTTAAGGTATGTAAAAGATTCGTTTTTTGTTCTCGTTGAGAGCAGGGAGAAAACACGTTCTTCATCATTTATGCTGATTTTAATCTCCGGAATCAGTACTGTACCCTTTTCAGTGATGTCTCGGACAAATTCTTCAATCTGCCGGCCCGGTAAGCCAATTTGTTCCAGTACATCAGGAAAATATGCATTTTTAACATTTCCCAGTATTGGGAAAAAGCCTAGAAAATTGCCGTTAACTTTCAGAATTTCCAGGTTGTCTCTGGCATAGTAGCATGCTGTTATTGCATTTGAAAAATTAAAAAAACTAAGATCAATTATATTTTGCTGGTTGAAAAAATCCTCAACTTTCATTAGACTCCTTTAATGTCTCGTATGTTTTTTACCTTTAATTCATTACCATAAATGATGGTATCTTAAAAAGACTTAAATCCGCACATTTATTTCGTTATTAGTTATAATTATTAATCTTATTAGTGTCGTAGCTTAAATAATATTTCTGACTTCTCTAAATAATTACACTATATCAGTTCCTTTTTACAGGTTCTTTATAAATTAAACCTCCCAGAAACTTTCAGTCGTTCATTATTCTTAGTCCGGCAAAGCTTCTAATCGGTTGGGGGATGTTAATATTAATTATAGTACCTTTTGATATTTACTTACATTTATGAAAATATAGCATTACATACTTTCGGGATTAATGTATTTATTTAGACAACTAAGGACATTAAACTAACTTATACTGCTTAAAGCACAACTTATAAATAATGAAATGGAAAAGAAATATTTTGAGAATAAACTTGGAATCCGAAAAGATATTTTCGAACTTCCTTTTTCACCAATTCGAGAAGTTGCAAGATCCGCTGTGAATCAGGAAGACGTTGTTCAGTTTTGGTTTGGAGAACCGGATGTCAGTACACCCGAATTTATCAGATCTGCCACAAAACTTTCTTTGGATCGAGGAGAAACGTTCTATGCTCCAAATTCAGGCCTGCTTCCATTGCGTGAAACTATTTGTGACTACATGAACAGACTTTACGAAACAAGTATTTGTCCGGAACAGATCACGGTTTCAGTTTCTGGAATGAATGCTTTGATGATCACCACTCAGACTTTGATATCGTATGGATCTAAAGTGGTGGTGGTTTTACCATGTTGGCCTAATATCCCAGCTATCCAGCATATTATTGGTGCAGAAGTAGAAGGTGTTTCGCTCAAAATGAAAGAAGAAGGGTGGTCACTTGACCTCGATCAACTCTTTGATGCTTGTGACAACAATACATCAGCCATAATTATAAATTCACCCAATAATCCTTCGGGCTGGATGATGAACTCAGATGAACAGAAAGCAGTACTAGAATTTGCACGTAAAAGAGGAATTTGGATTATTAGTGATGAGGTTTACGCAAGAATAAGTTTTAATTCAAATCATGCTCCATCTTTCTGTGAAGTGGTCAATAATGAAGATCGTGTTGTTATTGTAAATAGTTTTTCTAAATCGTGGGCCATGACAGGCTGGAGACTGGGATGGATCACTGCCCCGTCTAAGCTGGAGACACACTTGGAAAAATTAACTGAATATAATGTTGCAGGACCTCCAACCTTTATCCAACAAGGAGGTATTATAGCCTTGAAGGAAGGAGAAACATTCATTCGTGAAAATAATAAGCGTTATCTGAAAGCATTATCCGTATTTAAAGATTGGACAGATTCCCAAGAACGTATTGAGTTTTGCGTTCCAGAAGCTGCTTTTTATGCATTTTTTAATATAATTGATTGTAATGACAGCTTGAGTATGGCCAAAAATATTCTCAAAAATTATGGAGTAGGCCTCGCGCCAGGTTGTGCATTTGGCCCTCAATTTGATTCATATCTACGATTATGTTGTGCTACCTCAATCCCAAAGCTGGAAAGAGGTTTGGAACGCCTTGAGAAATCGCTTCAATCAATCACATGATAGATGAAATAGAATAAATCAATAAAACTTATATCTCTGAATGGTAGTATCTCCGATCCGGTATTGAGAAGACCTAGGTTTTGTGATCACCAAAAGGTAATATTCATTAAAATAATATATTGTGGAAGGGATAAATAATAAATGAAAGAAAAAACTACACAGTATTTACTCCAATTTCTTGATCGCATACCCAGTGATGCGGAGTCTTTGGTTTTGGCCAAAATTGCGGACACAAAGAGCCTAAGTCAAATTGCCTCTCAACTTAGAGATAAAGGTCACAGTAATCTAATCTCTTATTCAAGAAAAATTTTTATTCCACTGACCAAACTTTGTCGTGATTTTTGCTACTACTGCACTTTTGCAGAGGCACCAAAAAAACACGGTAGAAGCTTTATGACTCCTGAGGAAGTAATGGAGCTTGTCAAACAGGGAGAGGCAGCAGGATGTAAAGA
>JAAZXP010000078.1 GCA_014240055.1 Methanobacteriota archaeon
AATACACATTGTAATGAATTTGCAACAGATTTCAATTCTGCAGCATAATTACATACGTTTTGATAAATATTATTAGCTGAATATAGGAATGTAAATGTTATCAATGTGCATCCTTATGAATATTAAGTGCGAGGGTCGCATAGCCAGGCCAATTGCGCAAGGTTGAGGGCCTTGTCCTTAGTGGTACGAGGGTTCAAATCCCTCCCCCCGCACCATTTTTCTACTAACGAACAAGTTGTTGCTCAAAGAATCATTGATGTGCAAAAACTATAATTTTAATTCAACGCCTTTCGACCTTACCAAATCGAAGCCGCCGCTCGGCAACAATTTTTCTATATCTGTAGATTCAGCACTAAAGGCTTCCGAAAGTTTACGGATAACTATTTTTCTCTCTGTAAAACCGGGCCTAAATATTACATATTTTTCTGAATGCCGCTCAATCGAACTTATTGGTCCACCCATAAATTTCAAAGTACCATCATACGAAATCAGACCAATAGCAACGTTCAGTTCAAGATTACGATACCAATGCCTTTTACCTCTAATAACAAACGCTCCTTTTGCAAGGAATTCTCCAGTATTAGGTGTCTTAGATACCTTATCATTCTCTACCCAAAATGAATGACCCCCTGATACACGGGCACCCCATGCTTTACTGTAAGATAAGCTGAAATTACAAGCCTCTAGCATTGACTGCTCTGATGGTTGAGTTCCATTAATATTTTTAACAACTACACTAGGAGCTCCGTGGATATCGGCATGAGCATATCTATCATTATTTTTTAAATACTTCTTAACAACCTGTTCATTAGATCTAGCATCCTTGCCTCCGACTGCAATTTCTCCATCTGTAGTGATAAACCACCTGAAACGCTCAAACCATTCTATATTCTGGTTTTTGACTATTTTCTTCTTAGGCTTTGAAACTCTTTTAGATGCTATAACTTCTCTTGTCCTTTCAGCCTTTCTATCCATTTCCTTAGACTTATCAAAATACGAGGATGCATTAGCTTCAAGTGACTTTGTTTTATCAATCCAAATATTCTTATTATCTATCTTTACTACTACTTCGTCATCATCATTCTCATAATCAATCATCTCTTTAATTTCATTTAATCTGGAAAAAACGACATTACCTTTTTCTCTAAAATCTTTAGATTTTAGATTGTATTTTTCAATAGCTTTATTCTGATGATCTACGCGAACTTCATCCGAACTCTTAACTTCTTTCTTGACTACTACAATACTAGAAATATATCTCTCCACAGCTTCGTCCAGCGACGGAAATCTTTCATTTGATTCCATGCCCAAATCAAACGAAGAAACTGTAAAATTCTTCCCTTCTGAATTAAGGAAAATAGTAGGTTCTATAACTTTATTTAAAATTCTTTTTAGTTCATCATATATTTTTTGAACAGGTACATCTGAAATACTGACCTCTTTGTCAATTTTCAAATTATTACATATCAATGTCGAGATGTCTCCACCAATATTACAATCAATTGTCAAGGCAGCCCCTAGACCTCTTTGAGAACTAACTAGCTTGTCTTTGAAAGTATCATAATCAACTACAAATGGATCTATACTTGGTGGTGATTGATATGGTAATCCAGCTTCAAGGGACCTATGTCTGAATTTCTGTTTCCTCATTACAGCCGATATTTTATCCTCTGTACACAAAATTATGTTACCTTTGTGGAACATTTCAAAAATTAAATTTACTTTTTGTTCTTTTCTGATAAATGAAATAGATAAAATTCTATCTCCATTAATTTGCTCTATTGATTCAATTCGAGATTTCTTAATAAGTTTGCGAACCTTTTGAACAAAAACTCCCTGATTTGATTCCGTACTTATTGTTTGTTTAGTAAGATAAGCCCAACCAGATAAATCAATCAATAATCTTACAGTACCCTCTTCTCTTGATCGTAACTTAAGAACTATTTTGTTTAGTTCAGGCCTACCAAATTGATCTACACGCGAACCGATTAAAGATTGCCACCCCCTGACTAGGTGGCCAATATCCGGACCTGTCAAGGCTTTTTTCATTTAATTGAAAAACTTAGAAAAACTATTCTTCCGAGTCTTTATTTCTATAGTAAGAAGATAACATTACTGCTACAGCTACAGAGCCAATTAAGGCAAAGAAACCCATAAAAAAGGAAGGAGTACTAGATTTAGTTCTAACAACTTTAAAGAATTGTGAAGCTTCATTATTTGCTTCATTAGATTCCTCTATGTCTGAACTAGGATCAACTTTGACAGTTACAACCAATCCAACTTCATCACTAGTATGTGCCCTACCTGGATTCCATTCTATAGAAATCTCTTTTTCTTCACCATGCTTTAAACTTACAACTTGTGAAGTTCCAATAGGTGCTGAATCGGCATAAAACTTAACTGTAACTTCATTAGTACTAATTCCAGTTGAATCAATATTTCCACCAGTGTTTCTGACTGTTGCATATATTGTAACTTTTTGAGTATCGCCTCTTGTGTTAATCCAAGCC
>JAAZXP010000079.1 GCA_014240055.1 Methanobacteriota archaeon
AAGTTCTTCAGTTAATATTCGATGTCCAGCCTCTTCAGGATGCTCACCAAATTTCTTCTTCAGGAACGGCAATTTCCCAACTTCCCCAATTTTTGAGGTTCGAAGTATCAGTTGCAGGATACCATTCACTTGCCCCGAATTTGACTTCAACACCAACAGTAGGTTTGTTTGCATTAACTGCAGTACCTTTCAATATAGTTCCATTGTAGATTTCGGGTTTTACTAGCACCATAGTCCCGTTAACTTCTTTTTCAACATATTCCAAAGTCCAGTTTACAGAAACATCAGGATCAATCATCCCTGCAATTTCAATAAAGACTAATGGATCGGCTTGCCCGTATCCATACTCATTATCGGGCCTTGTTTCAGCTACTGAGCAATCATTTGTTACAAGTCCGCCATCGTTCAATATCTCTCTTTCAATAGAATATCCTGCTACGAGAGTATCTTTAACTTCAGTAGGCGTCAAATCAGGATTAGCTTCCAATGTTAAAGCAACTATTCCAGCCATTAATGGCGTTGCCATACTAGTTCCACTTTTATCTACATAGTCGTTGATAGAATCTGCATTAGGTGCCCAAATATTACTTCCAATAGTCGCCACATCTGGTTTAACTCGTCCATCTGAAGTATAACCTCTTGAACTGTAGACTGCTAAATTTAGATCTTTATCAAGTGAAGCGACAGTTATTGGCAATCTAGAATCTCCAGGAGAGTCAATGGTATTGCACCCTACTACAGGCGTTGCCCCAATCTCATTTCCTGCACTTAGAAGAACGACTAATCCTGATTCAACTGCAGCATCTGCTGCTTGGCTCCAAGCAGAGTTACCATCATTATCGACATGAATTTCAATCTGTTGTTCGCCTAAACTAGAGGTCATAACACGAATATTAGGCACAATAATTTTCTGATTTGCCACAGTCCATTCAATTCCTCTAATAATATCTTCAATATCGCCATCACAACAAGATAATACATTAACGATGTGAGCTTTAGGGGCCACGCCAATATGGGCTTCCCCGTTACTAGATCCCGTCCTTAATCCTGCGCCGGTACCTGCAGCAATTCCAGCTACATGAGATCCATGCGTCCCACTATCAATTGATTGTCCAGGTTGACATGGTGAACATATTAGAGAGTCTTGAACTGCATCATAATACGCAGAGACTTTCCAATCATTAGTAAAGATATCATCATCCATATCATCTAATCCAACATGGGCGTTATTGACTCCAGTATCAACTACTGCAATAGAAATTCCTTCACCGTAGATATTATGGTTTTGCCAAACTTGATCAACTCCCATCGTAGGAACTGCATCTGCCATGTGAGGTTCTGCCTTTCCAATATCATCAAGCATCACAACACCATCCCAACTAGCAACCTCATGAATCATATTGCGAGACATTGTAGTTCCAATAAGATCAATAAATTGGGCACGGAATGTAACTTCAATTCCAGCATCTTCTAATTTTTGGACATCATAATCAGTTGGCTGGTGATCATATCTTACGAATACACGAGCTTCACCGAGATTGAAAAATTGTTCACCTTGCTCCAATTTCCAAATTAATACATCCGAAATACCATCGCGGTTTTTATCTCTAGAATAAACATCCCACCATTCCAATTCTTGTTCAACATTATTTGTTTCAACTGCAGTTTGGGTACTTCCACCTATACTCAGGCATAAAATCAATACAATTCCAAGTGCCCATACCTTTCGCTGCATTATCCAAGATATAGGACTTTGATTAAAGAGGTTACGATTTATTTTTTTCCCCAAGTCCTGATCTAACACGGACTGCCATACCTTGCTGTCCAAGTTCTAATTCTTTGGGTGAAACAACTAAATTTCCAAATGCTACTAATTCATCATTTGGAGTAACTACAATACATTCGTCCATAATTCTTAGTTCAGAGTCAATGTCCTCGACAAACTTGCAGAAAACACTTTTCCCATTTTTATTAAATTCAGCAGTTTCAGGATTTACAACAACCCTAAATTTAGCCATTTTTGAATGTTTGTGAAGCAGTTTAGCCCCACCCTTTTGCAGTATGAATAACCCTCTTCGGTGAGACAAAGAAACCATGTGTTCACCATCCAGAAGTAAATTTCGTAACCGTTTTGTTTTTCTACTAATAATTAATTCAGTATTCCCTTTGGTGAATAAATTTCCAAATCCCTTTCCAAATTGATAGTCCAGAATAGTTTTTACTCTTTCAACTCCCCATTCTTCCATTTTCCATCCTTCTAAATCTTCCTGTAATAGGCCTGGGTGGAAGAGTTCCCCTCAGTTGAATTTGCCACAGCATGTTCTGTAAGATGTAATCATATGGCTAAAATATCGTTGACTAAGATTCTACCAATCCTCGAGGCTGTGGATTCAGGAGCTGATTTATCCAAGTGGGAAGTTCAATTATCTGATGAAACTATCAAACGAGCCTCTGAACCAATAGAAAAGATGCTTTCTCTTAGTTTCTAAATTTTCTTGCAACAAAA
>JAAZXP010000007.1 GCA_014240055.1 Methanobacteriota archaeon
GTAAATATAAAATTAAATTTGCAAATCTTAAGGGTCAAGCAATGCGTTTTACCAAAGGTATGAAAGGAGGTTCAAAAATTCGTTCTAAGATTACTTTTGCTACAAATATTGAAGAATTGGAAAAAGTTGAAGCTTATTCCGATGAGATAGATTTTTTGGTCGGATTGGGTGGAGGTAGACCGATAGATCTAGCTAAACAAGCTGGCTTCAATACAGATATTCCTTTTATTTCAATTCCAACGGCAGCATCTCATGATGGTTTTGGTTCTGCACGAGCTTCAATACGTCAAAAAGGGCGTAAAACCTCGATGCAAGCTATTCCGCCAATAGCAGTAGTTGCAGATACTTCTATAATTTCGAAGGCCCCAAGACGATTACTTGGAGCTGGTGTTGGAGATATAATTAGTAATCAAACAGCGGTGCTGGATTGGAAGCTATCTGAACAAAAAGCAGATTATAGTGAATATGCTGCAGCCTTATCAGAAATGGCAGCTCAATTGGTTGAAGATGGAATAGATAAAGTGGCTAATGGTAGTGAGGAAGGAGTTCGTCTGGTAGTTAAGGCGCTAATTTCCAGTGGAGTTGCAATGTCCATTGCAGGTACTTCAAGACCAGCAAGTGGAGGTGAGCACAAGTTTTCGCACTGGTTAGATTCACACTGTGAAAATCCTGCTTTGCATGGTGAACAATGTGGTTTAGGATCTATAGTTACAATGTATTTGCATGGAGGCAATTGGGAAAAAATAAGAGATACATTGAAAGCCGTAAATGCACCAATCAATGCAAAAGGTTTAGGAATCGATGAAGATATGATTTTGTCAGCATTTCTTAATTCTAAAGAAATAAGACCTAATAGGTTAACAATATTAGATACAGCTAGCCCTGACGAAATTAAAAATGCAGCTTTAGTTACTGGTATTATCAGTTAATCTTTCTTCAATTTCAGTTGATATCCATAAAACTAAGATAGTAATCAGAATTACTGGCGTACTAAAATGAAATCCTTGTGTAAACCATTCAGGTATAGCATTCCCTTTTTTAGAAGACCAATATGACCATCCTACTAGAACTTCTCCAGCAATTATAGAAATGATGCAGCTGTTTGCTCTGACTCTTTTCCAATAAAGTACAGCTACTGTGGTTGGGAAAAGTACTGCTAAGCCTGTAAATGCTTGTGACACGATATCAAATATGGTGTCAGGAGGGTCATAAGCTAGAAATAATCCAATTATGGCTAGAATTATTACTAAAGCTCTACCAGTCTTTTTTTCATTTTCAGGTTCAATTATTTGATTAGATGATAATGCATCTTTTGTTATTATAGAAGACATTGCAAGAATTTGGGAGTCTGCAGTAGACATGAATGCAGCCATTGCTCCAATACTAACAAGAGCTGCAGCCCAAAGTGGTGCGTATTCAGTTAATAAAAGAGGTAATATATTATCGGATTCTTTCTTAGAAAGTACATGATCAAAATCTACAATATTACCGTAAACACCGATTATTACTGGGAACAGGAAAAGTATTGGGACAATTGTAGGATATAACCATGCAGCTGTTCTAATTGCTTTATCATCTTCTGCAATATAAAACCGAGAAAAGAGTTGCGGAAACATTGGAACTGTTATTGGCCATAATATAGTATATGAAAAAATTACTTGCCAGGTAAAATTCCCTTCTCTCACAAATTTTTCAGGTGAATTGTTCCACAATTTTTCACCACCTTTACTAAATCCACCAATTTCATCGTTCATAAAGAATGTAAATACAAAAATTATCAGAATGATAAACATTAGGGTTCCTTGAAAGACATCAGTTAACGCAGATGATTTCATTCCACCTAATATCAAGTATGAGACCATAACAAGAGTTAGTAAACATGCACCTGTAAAGTATGGAATTTCTCCATTTGATAATGTTTCTAACAAGATTCCAGCACCCATGGGTTGAGTTGCTAAATATGGTAAAGTAAATATTACTAGAACTAGACCATAAATCCATCCTAAATATTTTGAATTAGTTTCCCCACTTATTAGTTCAGGTGGAGTCATGTATCCTTTCTCTTTTCCGAGTTTATGAATAGGTAAGCCAAGTAATAGTATTGAAAGCCCAACAAGTGAAGTTCCCATAGCCATAATTCCATAGAATCCCCATCCTGCACGATAGCTTGACCCTGAGAAACCTAAGAAGAAGAAGGCTGAAAAATTGGTTGCAGCCAAGGTACAGAAAAGAATCCATGGATTGATTTTTCGGGATGCAACAAAATAATCTTCTGAACTGTCTTCTTTGCTGCGCCCATAAATTCCAATACCGATAGATATTGCAAGATAAATTGTTAAAATGATTCCAATAGTTAGTAAATCACTCATCTTTCCTCCAGCTCTTCGAAAACTTCCAAACTGAATATGCTAAAGCAAATTGGATTACAATAAGGTAAATTACCCATATAGGAATCCAGTTATTAATTCGATTACTAGAGTTCCAGCTCCACCAGTCTATGCTAATAACAATAAGTGTAATGAAAACAATAGCCCATTTCTGATTTATCTTGGAATCTGGGAACCAGAATGGTAAAAGCTCCCATTTCTTTTCGGTCAAGCTTGAAGTCTTTCAATAAGTTCAGCCTTGGTGCCTGAAACTGGTAAATCTTTTTCTTTTAACAATTCTTTTAGTTCAGCTACTTTCATTTTACTATAGTCAGTGTCTTCAGCTTCAATTTCTTCTTCAACTGCAGGCGACTCTTCTTGTGCAACTTCAGTTTCTTTTGCCTTTGGAGCTGGTTTAGTATTAGCTTCCTCGATTATTTTTTCTAATTCATCATCTTCTGGAGGTACTTCCATAAGACTTGTTGGATTCATAACATGGATTTTAGAAATTTCAACTCTTTTTGTTGGATACGTAGACTTCAACATGGTTGCAACTTCCTTACTTAGATCACCAGAATATATCTTTTTTAGAGTTTCAGATATGTTTAATTTAGTAAGAGATTCATCAATACACTTGTGTGCAACAGCTCTCAAAACTCTTTCCTGGGATTTCTTTATTCTTTTATCAACCATTATAATTGGTTTAATTCTAATTTGAACATCATCTTGTAAATTTAAAACAAAGTTACAATCTATACGACTATTCTTTCTTCTGGTTAGCGCTCTTTTGTAGTCTGAAGTTAAACGGTGACCATCGAACGAAGTGAAAGCATTATTTCCCCTTACTTCATTAACTCTAAATTTTATCATAAAATTTTTTTGATTAAAATCACCAGTTAATTTTTCTAAAGGAACTTCGGTTACTCTACCATTGACAACCTCTGGGCTGTCGGCAGGTGTGTGTGCCATTATTGCGTAATTAAACATGGAAGGTGCATGTAATTGGTACCACATTTTGTTCTTCCATTTGTCTTTAACTTTTGCTCGGGTAACTTTGGCCAAATTTAATTTCTCCGTGATGAACTATAAGTTCAGGTCTGCGCTCACTGGACAGGGTTAAATATACGTTGCGTCGATTGCAATACAAGATGTTTGACAAACTATTGCTTCCTCTAGACCCTTCGAAGCGTTTGAAACCAGCACAAGATTATGCTATTGCGTTAGCTAAACGACTAGAAATCCCTCTATTTGCAGTTTTTGTAAGTAATCCATCTAAAACAGGAACTATTACTGCTTCAGGTGAAACTCAAAAGGGTATTGAAGTTCTCGGTGAGAGACAATTAAATCAATTTATTGAAGGTGTTTCTGATGTTAAGATTAAATCGATATTAAAAACTGGTAAAAGACGGAAAGTTCTAGCTCAATTAATTGATGAGGGAGTTGCAGACACTTTAATTCTTGGTCCTTTCAGGTCTATGCTAAGTAGATTATTTACAGGTTCAGAGGTTGAAAGAATTTTAGATTCCGAATCTTCCCATGCCTTTGTAGTTAGAGAGGATCATCCTCTTCCAGGGCCGGGTTCTCCGGCTTTAGTGGTTTTTGATGGGCTTTCATTATCTAAAGATGCTCTTAAGAGAATCGAAGATTTTTCATTAAAATTCAAGTGTGATATAGAGTTATTGCATATTGGTACTGAAATTTTTGGAGGTGCTGAAGCTATCGATAAAGCGGTAGAAATTTTAAGGGAAAAATTAGGAACTGAAGTATTAGTTACTTCTAAAATTGTTCCCTTTAGTTTCTTTAAAACTCGAAAGAGTATTGCAAATTCGGTAATAAGTTCAACAGGAGCGCGTATAGTTATTCTTCCAGATATTGAAGATGCAGTTAGCGATAATCTAATTCACCAATTGGTTTTGAGTGCGTCAGTTCCGGTGTGTGTTCTAAGATGAGTAAAGATGAAGAATTTGAGGAGATGCTCGAAGGTCTCGATATTGTTGCTGAAGCTTTAGATGAAGAACCTCATGCAGTCTTACCTCGTATTAATCAACTTAAGCGCAGAAAAACCCTATTGGAATTACAATCAGACTTATTTGATCCAATAGAAAGGCAGCATGCATTCTATAGATTATTTCTTAATTCAACTTTTAGAAAGTTTGGTGCAGGTGTTCTAATTGTTTCTTTCATTAATGTTTTATTGTATTTGTTTGCAGATGGTTTAACTACATCCGGAAGAAATGTTTTTGTATTATTTTTATTCATAATATACCTGTGGGTTTCTGAAACATTTCCTCTTCCAGTCACAGCTTTGATGGCTGGTGTGGCTTTAGTATTATTAGGTGAAAATCGGGATGATGCATTTAGTTCCTATGCTTCTGATTCTGTATTTATGATTCTAGGTTCTTTGATAATTGCGCAAGGAATAACCAAATCCGGTGCTGAGAATTTAATAATACGAAGATTCCTGGGGCCTTTTACAGGTTCTAATTATTCATTAATTTTGGGAATAATTCTTATTTGTAGTTTTATGGCAGCTATAATTCCTGATCACAGTGTTGCAGCAATTATGCTTCCTTTGGTATTAACTATTGCAGATAAAACAGATATAAGAAAACGCCCTAATGAAATGATTGCATTGGTTTTAGCCGTTGCTTTTTCGTGTTCGATTGCAGGTTTGGCTACTCCATCTGGTGGAGCTAGAAATGTGATAGCTATGGGTTTCTTAGAAGAATTATATGATATAAGAATTTCATACATTCAATGGGTTGTATTGGCAGCCCCAATAACTATTGCAGCAGTTCCAGGTGTATTTCTTACTTTAATTTTTGTCAACAAAGTAACTTATCGTAAAATTGATTATTCAAATGAGCAAACACAACCAATAGATGATCGACAATTATTATCATTATCCATTTTAGGCTTAACTTTCCTGTTATTTTTAACTTCAGGCTTTAACGGATTAACTTTGGGAACTAGTGCAATGATTGGCGGTATACTAATGCATACTTTTGGAGTTCTTGAATGGGAAGACAGCCGACAGCGGTTACGTTGGGGAGTTATGTTCATTTATGGTGCAGCTTTAACTATGGGTAAAGCGATGGTCAGTCACGGTGCAGCAGCATGGTTGGCTGGTGGATTGTATGAATTAGCTGAGATTGGATCTCAATTTGGAGGTGATTCAGTAATTATTCTTCTAATCATAATTGTTACGGTATTATTAACGAATGTAATGAGTGATGGAGCGGCAGCAGCAATACTTGTGCCTATTACTTTAGCAGTTGGTGCTGCAGCAGGTTTACCTTTAGCATCTGTAGCTTTGATTACGGCAATTAGTACTGCATTTGCATTTATGACTTCATTTGGTACGCCGCCTAACTTAATAGTTCAGGCTTCGGGTATTCCCAAATCTAGTGATTTTGTTAGAAATGGAGTTCCATTGGTAATTTTTACGATTATATTATTAATGACTGCAGAATATTATTATTGGGATATGGCAAGAGAATGGGTTAATCTTACAAACTAATTATTCTTACTTCTATTCGTTTTATTTTCCACATTCATTAGCCCCCCAATAAATGCAAAAGTTACCACAGATATGAATACTGAAGAATTGCTGTCAGGCATTTTAGAAATGGGACCTAGTACACTTTTCTCAGGATTATGTCCTAATATTTCTCCGATTTTATCAGCTATGTCGTTTGGCCCGGAACCTGGAGGTAACGCTCCAGAGGATGCAAGCAGATATGCTGTAGCAATAACGAGAAAAGGTAACATTGCAGCAGTTAGAGCTCTGGCAGGATCGCCAGCCTTCCTTCCACCGAAGAAACCACCTACAGCTGCAGTAATTGAACCAGGGATAGTGAGAACCCCTAGAACTATCATGATTGTAAATATGTATATGAAACCAGCAAAAATCCCATCGCCAAATAATTTAATAGTGCTAAAGTCACTTTTCAGAATATCAGTTACAGGATATTTTTCGTTTTCAATAGTTTCAATTTCACTGTCTTTAAACTCTTCAGTGTCATCTTTTTTTTCTATTTCTTCTACATAATCCTCTTTGAAAGAATCAGATTCAATGTCTATCTTTTGACGTACTAATTCCCAAATGTCTTTTTCTGTATCCACTATTTGTAAATTAGTTGCTATCTATAAATTAATGATGATACCTACAACAGATTAATATAAGACCCAGAACAGACCAGATAGAACGGTGAAAGCTAAATGGAAGTTTTAACTACAGAAACACTCGCTTCTGCAATAAATTATAGCCCAGAATATTCTCATATGGGTGATGACGAATCTAGTTATCTAGCAGAGCACATATTGAATTTTTTTGGATTCAGTGATCGTATAATTGATAATGTTTTACATCCAGAAGATAGAGATACTTTCTATATGCTGGAAGATGCAGGTTTGATGGAAACTGAAAGAGAAGAAACAACGCTATATGATGGAAGAGAATGGAGAATACATTATTGGCTACTGAAAGTTTCTGAGATTCAGAGCCGTAGAGATGCCGGGCCTAAATATGCACCAGACGATATGGAACCTTCAGTATATGATGAAATTCCAGATGACATCTGGTCACGTGAAAATTGAAATTACCCTATTCACTAAGAGCTAATCAAAGTAAAATAATAGATAGTATTACCTCAGCATTAAAAAATCAGAATCATCTTGTTTTGGAAGCACCAACTGGGAGTGGAAAAACTTTCTCATCATTGGCTGCAGCGTTGCCTTTTATTGAAAATAGTGATATGAAGATTGTATATTGTGTACGTACTAACTCACAACAGAAACAGGTAATATATGAGTTACAGAAGTTCAAGGAATCAGGTAATAAGATAAAGGCTGTAGCGATTCAGGGTAGAGAGGCACTTTGTCCACAGCAAAAAAATGATGATGAGTTAAAGAAATCTAATTGGTCAGAGAAATCAAAAATTTGTAAATCTCTGAAGTTGAAATCTAAGTTAGGAGAGAATGGATGTCCATTCTATAGCAAACTTTTGAGAGGAGGTGATTCTTTTACTAAAAAATGGTCTTCAGAGATACTTACTGCACAGGAATTTGCTAAGAAAGCTGAAGAAGAAGGTGTTTGTCCATATGAACTTAATAAATTGATGCTTAAAGAGGCTCAAGTTGTAATTGTACCTTATGTTTATTTCTTTGATGAATTTATAAGAAATTACATGTTAGGATGGATGGGTACTTCAATAGATAAAATAATAGCGATAGTTGATGAAGCACATAATCTTCCAGATTGGGCCAGAGGTGCAGCTTCAGAATCCATGACTTTAAAATCTATTACTCGGGCGATTGATGAAGTAAAAGATTATGGATATCAACTTCCCGAGGGAAGAGACCCAATCCATTTTTTAAATCTTGTAGAAGCCTCAATGGAAAAATTGTCTGAAGAACACATTTCAGATGAAGAAGAAGAAGGCCACTTACCTTCCCATATTGTTTCTCTAGATTCAGAAGTGGCTACTTTTGAAACTGAAATGATGTCACTTGGTGCAATGACTTTACATCGCCTCAAACAAGATTCTACTGAGATTTCTAAGATGGGTCAGCAAACTCGGCAATATCTTTTGGATAAGAGCAAACGTCCACGTTCCTATCTTGGTTCAGTAGGGGATTTCCTCTGCCGTTGGCTTGATTCAATAGATAGTCATACAATTCGTTTAATTGGTAAAAAACCATTAAGGTTGGAAAAAGTATGTTTAGATCCAAGAATAATGACGAGTTTTCTCGATAATACAGCAGGAGTAGTTTCAATGTCAGGGACAATCAGTCCTCTAGATATGTTTAGGGACTTAGTTGGACTTAAACCAAGCACCATTTTGGAAAAGACAGAATCTATATTTCCGGCAGAGAACAAAAAAATAGTGTATTTAGATGATGTAACTACTTCGTACAATGAACTTAATAGTAAATCTAGTCTTTGGAGTAAAATAGTATCTAAATTAGAATTGATTACTACAAATTTTAATGGTAATATAGCTTTGTTTTTTCCATCTTATAAATTACTTGAATTAGCATTAGAACATTTACATCTAAAAAAACCAGTCTATAGAGAGTATTCAGGAATGGATCAAGAAGAGCTAATGCAAACAGTTGAAAGTTTCAAGTCAGATAGTGGAGCCATATTGGCAGGAGTAATGGGTGGAAGATTAGCTGAAGGTATAGACTATCCTGAAACTACGCTAGAAATGGCAGTCATAGTGGGTATTCCTTATCCTTCTCCAGGAGTTAGGCAGAAGGCTTTACAGCATTATTATGACATTTCCTTTAACGGGAGGGGTTGGAAATTTGCAGTAGAATCTCCAGCAGTGCGTAAACTCTTGCAAGCAGCAGGTCGAGTTGTTCGTTCCGAAAGTGATCGAGGTTTCATTGTTATAGCAGATAGTCGGACAGGTCGTTTTTCAGAGTATATTCCTGATTTAGAGCGTTCAGATGACATAGTTTCAGAAATAAATGACTTTTTTGAAGCCTAAGTAATTTAATGCTCTATTTTTAGACGTGCAGCGCCACCGTGGCTTAGCCCGGTATAGCGACTGATTCGTAATCAGTAGATCGGGGGTTCAAATCCCCCCGGTGGCTCCATTATTCTTTGCTATATTTATTCTTACTACGTCTCATAGCTTCTAGAGCTGGCATTGTTTCATCGGCCATAAAGGCGATGCATGCCCCACCACCAGTTGAGACATGTTCAATTTTTGAGGTTAGTCCCATTTGGTTGAAGGCCATTGCAGTTTCTCCACCACCTACAACAGTCATGTTTGGATTATTTGAGATAGATTGGAATACCTCTCTAGTTCCAACAGCAAATTCAGCATCTTCGAAGACTCCCATAGGCCCATTAGCGATAACAGTTCCAGCCTTATCAATATATTCTATGTAGTTAACTAATGTATCTAATCCAATGTCATGTATTGGATATTCAGTTGGTAATGATTCAATTTGTACTCCCAATCGATTTCCCTCATTATTCAAAGCTACATCATTAGGATAAATAATTTGGTCATTATAATTTTTCAATAAATATTTAGCTTTATCTATTACATCTTCATAATTTGGTATATTCTTTTTGATAAATTCGTTACTAGATTTCCCTATGTTTATACCTGCGGCAATTAAAAATATATTAGCAACAACGCCTCCAGTCAAAACATAATCTACACCTTTTTTTAGGAAATATTCAGATATTGCTACAGAATCTGCAGCTTTACTCCCTCCTAAAATCGCAATTCTTGGTTGAGGTCCTGAGGCAATCGCCTTTCCTAAAAAATCTAATTCTCTTTGCATTACTCTCCCTGCAATAGCAGGTAGTTTCTCTGCAAATCCAACAAGAGATGGTTGACATCTATGTGCGGCTGCAAAAGCATCATTTATGAATAAATCAGCTAGTGGAGAAAGTTTAGCAACCATTTTACTATTTGACTGCTTTTCAAAATTATTATTTTCGAATTTATTAAGTTCTATTTCTTGTTCATCAAATCGGACATTCTCGAGCATAAGAATATCACTGTTCTTTAGTTTTTGAATAGAACTAATAGCTTCCTTACCGTATAAATCAGGAACAAATTTTATTTTAATATTAATAATATCAGACATTATCTTAGCATGTTTTTTTAAACTAACAAAATCTAATTTACCTGGACGGGATTGATGAGCTAAAATTATGATTTTTGCGTTCTTCTCAGATAATTCTTTAACCGTATCAGCATGTCTTTTAATTCTGGTGTTATCTAATATGTCTCCATTTTCAGGATTAACTGATGAGTTAATATCTATTCTTAAAATTATTACTTTACCCTCGATTTTGAAATCATCAATTGTTAAAAAACTACGATCCTCTAAGGTATCAAATTCGCCGTCAACAGTTGTATAACCACTATTTTGACCCACAAGTCGCAAGGGGGTTGTTTGTAAACCTTTTTGTTGATTAATTTTCGATGTGTCTGCCTAATACTACAAAATTAGCTACGACAGCTTCAATCTGAATTCTAGGATTAGCACCTTCAGATAATCTAAAGTCAGCTTCAGCTAATTTCTCGATCATCTGCACCTTGACATTATCTGGAATATCTAAATCTCTTACACATCTGTGCATTTGGCGTAGTACATCTTCTCCAGCCAAACCATATGTAATTTGTAAGGTATCCAGCTTCTCTCTTGCTCCGGAAAAGTTACCAGACAATGACATTTGTAATGCATCTTCAACTTCCTCAGGCCTTGCAGCAGCAACAGCTTGGTAGACGACATCTTGTGTAATATCAACATTTGCTGCGGCAGCCATTTGCAGACTGTTTATGGCACGCCTCAAATCTCCTTGGGCAAGATAAGTTAAGGATTCATAAGCATCTTTTGATACAGTTAATTTTTCATTCGTCGCTACAAATTTAAGATATTTTTCTAAATCTTCAGCTTTCAATGGTCTAAATCTGAACACAGCACATCTTGATTGAATAGGTTCTATTATTTTTGATGAAAAGTTACAAGACATTACGAATCTACAGGTTCGTGAATATTTTTCCATAGTTCGTCTCAAAGCGGCTTGCGCTGCGCTTGTTAATGCATCAGCTTCATCTAAAAATATTATTTTGAATCCATCTTCCCCTAATGGTGCAGTTCTTGCAAATTCTTTAATTTTACCCCTAACAACATCAATTCCTCTTTCATCAGACGCATTAAGTTCATGTAAATTATGTCTCCATAAATCTCCAAACATTTCTCTTGCTAATGCTAGAGCACTAGTTGTTTTTCCGATTCCTGCAGGCCCTGCAAATAGTAAATGAGGCATGGATCGTTCTTTTACATAATTTTTCAATCTTGTAGTAACTGCAGATTGGCCAACGACCTCTGATAGGTTCATCGGGCGATATTTCTCTATCCAAATTTCCTCCATTAATATGCTATTCGCCCGTTGTATTTAATTCCGTCTACAGTTTAATGTAACCGATAAATAGCCCGTAACTAAACCGTATTTAATGTCCAGATATGAAGGCCTTGATTTTTTTAATTTAGAACAAAATTTGACTGAAGAGGAGATAATGGTTCGGGATTTAGTTCGTAGTTGGGTAGATGAAAAAGTTCTTCCAATTATTGAGAAATATTATACAGAGGGAACCTTTCCTGTAGAATTAATACCTGAAATAGGTTCAATGGGTCTTTTTGGATGTAATTTAGACGGTTATGAATGTGCCGGATTATCGAATGTAGCTTATGGCTTAGTTTGCCAGGAATTAGAGCGAGGTGATTCAGCAATTAGAAGTTGTGTATCTGTTCAAGGTTCATTGTCAATGTATCCAATTCATGCATTTGGAACAGAAGAGCAGAAGCAAAAATATTTGCCAGGAATGGCTAAAGGTGAATTGATAGGATGTTTTGGACTTACTGAGCCAGATCATGGTTCAGATCCTGCAGGGATGGAAACCAAAGCAGTAGATGACGGAGATTCCTATATTCTGAATGGAGCTAAAATGTGGATTACTAATGGTACCATTGCAGATTTAGCAATTGTTTGGGCTAAATTGGATGGGAAAATCCGAGGTTTTATAGTAGAAAAAAGTGATAACGGTTTTACAGCGCCTGAAATGAAGGGTAAGCATTCTCTTAGAGCTTCAATTACTAGTGAATTAGTTTTCCAAGATTGTAAGATACCTAAGGACAGACTGTTGCCTGATGTTCAAGGGCTCAAAGGTCCATTAAGCTGTTTAACTCAAGCAAGATTTGGTATTGCATGGGGTTCCTTAGGGGCTGCAATGGGATGTTTTCATTCTTCAGTTGATTATTCTAAATCTCGAATAATGTTCAATAAACCAATTGCAAGTTTTCAATTAGTTCAAAACAAACTGGCATGGATGCTTCGTGAAATAACAAAAGGCCAATTATTAGCATATCATCTTGGTAGAGCTAAAGACAAGGGCGAATCTACTCCCGAAATGGTTTCACTTGGTAAAATGAATAATGTTGATGCAGCTATTCAAATAGCTCGTATGTCAAGAGATATTCATGGAGCCAATGGCATTCTGAATGAGTATCCTATAATGAGACATATGGCCAATCTTGAAAGCGTATATACATATGAAGGTACACACGATATCCATAATTTAATTTTAGGACGTTGGATAACTGGTATTCAAGCTTTTGAGTAATTAGATAGTATTAGGTGTAGCTACAGCTTCATTCCATACTTTACAATTATAACAGCTACGTGTTAATGATTTACCATTTCCATCAGCACCATCACTACTGGTGTAACTGAATGTATCTTCAAATGATCCTTTAGAGAGTATAAGAGTTTCATTTTTACCCAGCCCATTGCCGATAGCATTGTCCTCTACAGAGAAAACATTTTCATAGTTTCCATATGTAGATTTATATGTGGTTGGTGATGTAGTTAATATGGCAACCTTTTTTGCAGGTATTACGATTATATCGTCTTCATTTTCAGGTAATATCTTGTCTTTGTCCACATCATCTGCAATTACCCAATTTTCTAGATAAATTGCAGTTGGATTTGGATTATATACTTCAATCCATTCATAATCAATTCCAGTGTTAGTAGGATTATACATGACCTCTGTCAGGTATATTTTATTACCGAGGGTATTACCTTCAAAAACAGTTACAGTTAGTAATGAAGGTAGTAATTCAGAACCACTATTGTATAGCATATATCTTTCAGATTCAACACTTATTGAAGCTCCACTAGGGTCGCCACCCCAAACACATACAGATTCATTTGGAACGATTGTACGAATTTCTATTCTTAGTTCCTGACTAACTTCTAATTCATTTCTTAAAGGATTATATGGAAATTTTCCTAAGGCTTCGCATTTATCCTTATCCAGATTTCCATTAGAATCCAGTAATCCTACAGTTATGCCATTTCTTAATTGTGATTCACCAGTTCCAAACTCGAAGTCTTCCCAGTTAGTCACATTATTAATTTTGCCTTGAGAACCAGTTAATTCAGAGATAACTTCTCTGGCCATAACAACACGATTGTCATTGTTATCCAAATCTATGCCAATACGGTAATTCATGGCTGAAGTAAATGACTGAATCAGTAAAACAAAAATAGTTAGAGCCATTGTAAACTCAATAACGTGAGTAACGGCATCTTCAGTTTTGATTGTTCTTGGTTTCATCCTCTCATTTCCCTCTTGAAAAGCCATGTCGCTATTCTAAGGCATATTAATGGCCACAAGACAAGAGACAATAAAAGTAACCATCCCGGTACACCTTCGAAATCTATAGATATAGTTCTATGGGTAAATAGTCCTACTGCCATTTGATAAACAAACCCAGGATTGAGTAATGCTAATCGAGATGCGATAGCTTGGTATTCAGGGTCATTTTCAAAATTTTGAGCAGATACATCTATACCAATAACAAAAGAAACTGCATAAACAAGCAAGGTCCAAACTACTGAGAATAACAACCATGCCCCTAATCCATAAATTACTACGTCAGCACCATTCTTTGCCGAAATTGCTAAACATAATTGGAAAGTAACCATAGTAAATATCATAAATTGTCCAAAAACTAAGAAAGTAACCATACATCCTACTGTGGGCATTTCTCCAGCTACAGTCATGAAATAAAGTCCTAAGACTTGTGCAATAAAAGCAGGAACTCCAACTACCATTGTTAGCCCTAGTGCTTTACCAAGTATTATTGTTTCACGATTTATGGGTCTTGCTAAAAGCATATTCAAAGTATTCGATTGTCTTTCCTTATGAATTGTATCTACTGACACAGCAATTGCTGCCAATGAAACTACAAAGAAACTGAAGTAAGATAATCTCAGAATACCGTCATTTCCACTTGTTACAGCAAATACAGAGGTACTATTTTGTAAATCTCCTAAAAGCCATCCAATTCCGACAATAAATATAGTGAAAAAAGATCCCAAAACGATCATTCGAGGAGCTTTTAGGCCTCTTCGAAATTCGAATAATGCTAAATGTTTAGCAAATTTTAATTGAGTTCTTAAATTTGGTATTCTGCTAAATGAGTAATAACTACCTATTGCTAACAGAAGCAATTCGGTTCCAAAGAAATAATAATCAGTATCGGAAGCTAAGTGGATATCTTCAGGTATTGCTTCCCAACCTTCTCTATTCAGTGTTATGTTTTGTCCATTTTCAGTATAGTATGAGGTATTTTCAATAACATAGGCTCTAACTGTCACAATTTCACTTTCAAAGAATTCTCCACTAAGGTCACCATTAACTAAAATTCTCATTCCACTCAAATTGATTATGGTTTTACCATACAAATCTTCATCATAAACTAAGGCTTCATCCTTAGAATATTGACCAACAACTATACTATCATTATTGTAAACTTCAAATTTAGGTGAAGTTACTAAGATACCTTTGAATGTGATACTATCTCCTACATTCTCAGGGAAGTTTATGTTCGTTTCATTATTTCCTTTAGTAACAGTTTTCCCTTTCCATATCTCTAATGGATTTGTTTCGGTAGTTAGCTCCCAGTGTGTTTTATGAACAATAGCAACAACCATAACCAAAGAAATCGCAATAATCAGAGGCTGCCAGATTTTTAGTTTATTCCATTGATTTAATCTTCTACTAATCACGGTCTTCACCTCCGGTTTCAGTCATGAAAACATCTTCTAAGGAAGTGTCTTGAGGTTCAATAGAAAAGATCTGTACATTGTTTGATACCAAATTGTTAGTTACCCATGGTATCAAATTTTCCTTTAATTTTAGTAAAATATGCTGGTGTTTACCTAGCTCTTTCATTTCTAGAATATTAATTCCTTTCTTTTTATTTAATTCTTCCTCATTATTTTTATTAAAATTCTTAACTCTTAAAGAAAGTTTAATCGCAGTTTTTCTTACCTTTTCTCTAATATCTTGAATAGATTCTTGTCTAATCAGTTTTCCATTATTTATGATTCCAACATGAGTACATATCTCTTGGACTTCTGACAGAACATGTGAACTAAGCAAAATGGTTAGTCCTTTTTTATTTAAATCTCTTAATACACTTCTTAAGGCCTTTACTCCTCTCGGGTCCAATCCAGATGTGGGTTCATCAAGAACTAATATTTGAGGCTCATGTAGTAATGCAATAGCAAGCGCTAGCCTCTTTTTCATACCTAGTGAAAACTCTCCAACGGGTCTTTTTGAATCTTTTTCGAGACCAAGAAGTTTCAGCAATTCTGAGCTTCTTTTTTCTATGGTCTCAGTAGTTAAGTCATAAAACCCCGCATAGAAAGATAGAGTTTCTACACAATTAAGATTTCCGTAAAGTCCGATCTGTTCAGGTAGAAAACCAATTTTATTTTTATTTTCAAAAGAATTATTTTCTATATCTTCGCCTTCTATTAGTATAGACCCTGCATCAGATTTTAATATTCCAGTTATGCATTTTATGGTTGTAGTTTTACCAGCTCCATTAGGACCTAGAAATCCGAATATTTGTCCTTTTTCAACTTTAAAACTTAATTTGTCAAGAGCTTTTGTGGTTCTAATAACTCTTCCGAAACTGCGAATCCGGTAGTCTTTTTGGACTCCGTCTAATTCAAGAAGGGTGTTTGCCACGTAATGTCACCCTTGATTGCTGTTATAAAACCACATCGTCTTAAGGTAGTGTGCCCGAATTTTGGAGATATCCATTTTTGCCAGCTGCAAGTAAAATTCTTGAAGGAGTTACATTAGATGCTCTTCTTAGTGATTACTTTTATGCAGAAGCTAGAGCACTTGCACTTACTCGTCTTGAGACTTCAGCTTCTTTAGGCATTATTGATGTAGAAGGTCCCCCAACTAATGATGAATCTGATATTGTTTTAGGATATGTAATTTCTAGATTGGTCTTAGCTGCAGCAGATAATCAAGCCTTAGTTAATTATGTTGCATTATCAGAAGCCAGGCGTGCAGAGCGTTATCTTTCTTCAGAAACTGATGAGAATTTAGTAAATTTTGTTAACCATTTTGATGCTATTAATGTTAAGCTGAATGGTTCTATTTTTGATATGAATTTTGTAGATTACGTAAGGGCTGCTTCTAAGCTTCGTGAAGGAGACTGGAAGCTTTCCAACAGAGGCGTCAGCAAGGGAATTGTTAGCCTAGATCGTATAACATTGATCAGACTAATGAGAGAGGTTATTCGACAACATCTTGAGGAATTACCTGAAGCTCCAGTAGAAATTAAGAAACAATTTGAAGGAACAATCGAAGAATTGAAATCCCAAATTTCTAAGACTTTTGTGGAGAGAATAGGTGGTTTGAATAATGTAGTTAGTGAAAGGCAGGCTGAGGCCATGAAGGAATTAGGCAAATTTGATCTTTCAAAGGCTCCACCTTGTTTTAATACAAATTTATTAGATTTACAAGCAGGAGTTAATCTTCCACATCCTTCACGTTTTTTTATAACAACTTTCCTTTCATCTTTAAACCAAAAATCTGAATCTGTAATGCAATTATTTGCCACAGCTCCAGATTTCAAAGAATCTTTTACACGTTATCAAGTTGAACACATAACTGGAACAACTTCTAGTACAAAGTACAGCGCACCAAAATGTGATACATTAGTATCTACAGGAGTTTGCCAAGGTCCTAATGGATTATGTCGTCAAATACGTCATCCGTTGAGTTATTATCGTGTTATGGCTGAATCTGAAAAAGATGTAAAGGTCCGTTTAGAAAGAATTTTGTTAGCTGCATTGAACCGCGAAGAGTATCCTGCTAAATTATTAGAAAGAAACATGGAAAAGTTTGGGGACTTTGATTTTTCTTATGGTGAAGAAATAGTTAAAAGGAAGTTGTCAGAAGCCATTAGATCTGATGAAATCAGCAAAGTAAGTGTAAAGATCAGTCACTTTCAGGGTAGAGTATATTCTGTTGAAGTTCCAAATGAAGAACGTAAAATATGGATTACAAAAGCGGCATTGGGAATAACTGATGGCAATTCAGATTATGACTGTTTACCATTAACAGATTGGAAGTTAGCACTTCCGATTGGAGAAGCTCAATACAGGTCTAAATCAATGGATTTGATAGTTAAACCTTTTGAAATCAATATGGATGATAATGAGGTTCGAAAATTGTTCTTAATATTAGGAATTGTAGAAGAGTCTTAGACTCGAATACGTCTTCCACAACTACAGATGAATTTAGGTGTATTTTCATCAATATGATGTACAGTTTCACATGATGGACAGGTGATATTTTTGACACCTTTTCCCATATTCACATCGGAATCATCAGTTTTTGGAGGTGCTGCTTTTCTTACTACTTTTTTCTTTGTTATAGACTTCTTTGCAACGGTTTTCTTAATAGCTTTTTTCTTTGGAGCTGCTTTAGGTTCCTCTTTATCGCCCTTATCTTTTGTATCTTTTAGAGTTGCTCCTCCAGTTAATTTAGCTAATAATTCACTCTCATCAAAGTCTTCATCTTCTTCATCATCATCGTAATCTTCGTATTCTTCATCATCCTCGACTTCATCTTCTTCATCATCCGAATCTGCTTTTGAGTCCTCTAGGCGTTTTAATTTTGATTCACTTGGTAATTCTGAATCATATCCTACTCCTGTCAAACTTTTACTTAATGGATTAACGCTTTCTTTGGTCTTATACAAACTAGCAGTTGTGTCTTCGGGTGCTAAAACAAACGTATAAATTCCAAAAGATAAAAGTATAATTCCAACGAGTCCTACTATAATCATGACCAAGTTATCCATAATTGGTGCAGGAAGTTCTGGAAGCGTAAAACCAGATGATGTCTCTTTAGCTGCAGCTTCATCTATGGTGAGTTGAATAGTTGTTCCAGCTCCAGTAATAACTGTTGAGGTTTTATTTGACATTACAATATTGAAACGAATGTCTCCTTTGTAACCATCGAAGTCAGCACTATCTGAATAGAATTTAGCTTCATATACATCATATTCACGTATTTCACTGGCTTTAGGTTCAATGTAACGTGGTGCTGCACAGGCCCTACACGCATCCCTTGAATCATCATCACTTAAAAATTCTACATCGATGTTAATATTGTATACTGAATATTCTTCGTCATCAGCATCATCACTGTACATGTATGCACCTTTAATATAAAATTCCAAGACAATATCAGTTCCATACGAGATTGAGGTGTTAACTTCAGCAACGACCAGATCCTCTTTAGATCCGTTCATATAAATTTCTACTAATCCTGCATTAGCTACAGGAAGAAATAAGATCGATAAAATAAAACATAGTAGCGCAGTTTGAGTTAACTTATTTCTTTTAATCATCTATTATTACCACTTTACTCTACTTTCTAATATAAGACTTCCTATTTATTATTAGATATAACTCAGACAAGCCTCTTAACCGCCACTCTAAATAGTAAATAATGTCAGGTGAAAAAGACTACTTGAAAAAAACAGGAAAAGGTACGCGATCAGTGCACTCAGGTACTTCATCTAGTGAGAACTCATTGAATACGCCGGTGTATCAATCCTCTACTTTCTTTTTAGATGATGATGCTTATAAAATGTGGAAAGCAGGAACTCCTAGAGCTCCAGTTTATACAAGATATAATAATCCTTCAATGAGAGCTGTTGAAGAGAAGATAGCTCACCTTGAAGGTGCCGAAGATGCTTTAGTTTTTACTTCAGGTATGTCTGCCATTTGTACAACTCTTCTTACTTTTCTAAGCCAAGGAGATCGTATAGTCACAACCCGTAATCTTTACGGTGGTACTATTATTTCATTAGATCAGGATTTTACTAGATTTGGAATAGATGTGCATTATATTGATATAAAGGATTTAGATGCAGTAGAAGAGGCTTTGAAAGAAAAAGAAACTAAGGTATTGTATTGTGAAACGGTTACTAATCCCTTACTTGAAGTTTCAGATTTACCTGAATTGGCAAAATTAGCTAAAAAGTATGGAGCTATACCAATTGTAGATAGTACTTTTGCCACTCCGATGGGATGTCAACCTCTAGATTATGGTTTTGAAGTAGTACTTCATTCAGTTACTAAATTACTGAATGGTCACAGTGATATCATAGGTGGGGCTGCTGCAGGCAGTAAAGAAATAATTAATCAGATTTGGTATAAATTGAGAAATTTTGGAGGGACTATGGATCCTCACCAAGCATCTCTGCTTGAAAGAGGAATTAAAACATTGCACATACGTTATGAAAAAGCTATGACTACTGCAGGTAAACTAGCAACTTGGCTAGAAGCTCATCCTAAAATTGAGAAAGTCATATATCCGGGATTAAAGAGTCATAATGATTATGAATTAGCCCAAAAAGTATTGGATAGTTCTAGTACAATGGTATGTTTTGAGGTTAAAGGTGGCGATGAAGCGGGCCGTAAATTAATGGATAATATGATAGTGGCATCTCAAGCAATTTCACTAGGTGGAGTTGAATCCTTAATTTCAATGCCATGTTCCACAACTCATGTTTCTTGGAGTCAAGAAGACCGCCTAGATGCAGGTATCGGCTTAGGTTTCATTAGATTTTCAACAGGTATTGAAGATACTGAAGATTTGATATCTGATTTTGAACAAGCGTTAGAGAAATTATAGTCCCATAGAGATAATAGCCCACTTTGCTTGGGTGCATGTGGATTATACGATTAGGCTGATTTCTGCAATTTCTTGCACTGAAGAAATACAAGGTACGGGCAGAAATATAGTGTATCTTTTTGGAACTACTAAAGACGGTGAATCTATTGCTGTTCGAACTCCACTTCTTTTACCTTATTTCCAAGTGGTTGAACCACCTCAAGATATAATTGAAAGTCTGAAAAAGAGAGATGATGTTGAAAAAGTTGAACCTCAAGAACTGTGGGTTGATGGTTCTGTAAAAAACTGTATGAAAGTAACAGTCCCTCATCCAGGTAGAGTTCCAAAGATACGGGAATGGTTGAAAGGCAATAATCTAAAATTATTAGCTGCAGATATTCCTTTCCATCACAGATATTTGTATGATAATAACATAGGCGGATGCGTTCGAGTTCGTGGTAAAAAGATAATAAAAGATAAATGGTCTTGTGATGTTATTGAGGTCGTTGAAATACTTCCTGCAGAAGATTTTGAATCAAATTTTAAAGTATTAAGTTTTGATATAGAAAATTCCATACTTGAAAGAACGATATATTGCTTAAGTTATTGTGTTAAGACTTCAGAAGGGTATGTAAAAGAAGAAACTCTATATGGTGATGAAAAGAAGATATTAACAGACTTTGTAAAAGCAGTAAATGGTCAAGATCCAGATATAATTACTGGTTACAATATCGATGGATATGACCTTCCTCTTTTAGTTGAAAGGGCCGAAGTACATGGTGTTGAGCTGAATATAGGCCGTAATGGTTCCGTTTTAGAACAAAGATTTCAAAGATTTTGGCAAGCTAAAGGTCGAGTTATTGTTGATGCTTGGTGGAATGTAAAACGTGAAGTTAGGCCACGTCAAGAATCACTGAATGCGGTTGCTAAAGAATTGTTAGGAAGAGAAAAACATGACGTTAATCCGAGAAAAATGGATGAGGAATGGGCCAATAATCCTGAAAAGGTTATGAATTATTGTCTAGAAGATGCTAAACTAGCGTTGGATATACTAGAGCATATTTCGGTCCTTCAAAAGTATCAGCATATTGGTTCAGTAGCTAAATTGCCATTTGATGATGTGATTAACGGTATTACTTCTAATATGATAGATTCATTGATGATAAGATTTGCAGATTCTAAAGGAATAGGTGTTCCGATGACTAATCGTCAGAAAAGAACTGGGCACATTGAAGGTGGTTATGTTCATGACATAAATCCAGGTTTGTATGAGTGGGTTTGCGTTCTTGATTTTAAGTCGATGTATCCTAGTATAATCATAGATCGTAATCTCTGTTTTTCGACTATTTCTCCAGATGGTGAAATTGAAACTCCATTAGGAATAAAATTTCAAAGTCCAGATAAAAAGAAAGGGCTTTTACCTGAATTATTAGTAAATTTGATGGCAGAAAGAGACGCTGCCAAGAAGCTTCAGGCTTCAGCTACAACAGATACGGAAGAGAAATATTATAAGAGAATTCAAGAAGCAATTAAGATATTAATGAATTCGGTTTATGGGGTTTTTGCTTCTTATTTTTATCGTTTTACAAATTTGAGTATTGGAGCTTCAATAACTGCTTACGCTAGAGAGTATGTTAAAGATATTTTACACGAGTTGGAAAGTGAAGGAATTGATGTGATATATGGAGATACAGATTCGGTTTTCTTCCGTTCACCACATGATGATTTAGATAAAACTGTTGAATTTGGTGAAGGTATTGCAAAAAGATATTCAGTAGGTGCTAAACAGTTAGAGTTTGAAAAAATTCTTCAACCGTTCTTTTCACATGGAGTAAAGAAAAGATATGTGGGTAAGCAAATTTGGCCTAAAGAGAGTATGTTAATCAGAGGATATGAAACGCGAAGAACGGATTCTTTCTCGATTCAGATTGAAGCTCTTGAAGATATTTTTGCTAAATTAATGGATAGAGATATTGACAATGCACTGGAAGCTTCAAGGAATTGGGTAACTCGAGTTTCTGAGGGTGATTTTGATGATAAAAACTTTGTTATATCTAAAACAGTGAATCTTAATAGAAAATATGTCAATGAAGATAATCAGGCTCACTTACAAGCTTACAAGAAATTTATAGAGACAGGACGTCCATTTGTGAGTGGTATGAAAATATCATTTATCGTTACAGATGCAAGTGTTAGTCCTATGAAAGTTGAGCCATTTATTCCTGAAGAAGAATGTCCTAAACCAGATTATAATTATTATGCAGATCGTATTGCTAAATCATTATCTAGAATAACTGATGTATTTGATTGGGATGAAAAAGCATTAAAAACAGGTAAAAGGGCACCCAAGCAGCAAACCTTGTTCTGATGTCTAAAATCGAATATAATAGTGAAAGCCGCGAGTGGTACATTGCCTCTGCTTTAATTTTAGCAATTATCACAATTTGCTACTTAGTAATAATGAGATATGTTTTTACTAGTGAATCTGAGCTTTCGCCTGAATTAACCAGTGCAATAAAATTCTCTTTCTTTATTCTTTCATTATCGGGTGTGTTTGTAGGTGTTCAGGGTTATAAATTTAGAGATGGTAAAGGTATTCTTATTCGCAAGGACGGTGAAGAAATATTATTTGATTTAGAGAAGCTATTTTTGGAATCTGATTTGCCAGTAAAAGAGACCTTTTGTTTGGGTACAGGTAGTCTAGGTTTGTGGAGGCCAGTTGGCCGTCTTTCTCTTAAGGAAGGTGAAGTTGAAATTAAGGAAATATGGTTTTACATGTATTACTATAGAACACAGATTGCCTTGCGAGACAAAGTCCCTCAGAAATTGATAGATGAATTTATATCTAATTTGGATTAAATTCACCAAGACCTGAACCGTAATAAATTAGAGGTTTGGAATTTTCATCGAAATTTCCGTTTTCAATTTGCCCAATAAATATGGTGTGATCTCCTCCTTCGTGTCTTTCGGTTATTTTGCATTCCATTGATGCTAGGCAGTCTTCCAATAGTGGAGTTCCTAAATCGGTTAAAGTGTGTGGTAAAGATTTGATTAGTTCATTTTTATCAACATTTGAATTAGCAAAATCCCAAGCCAGTTTTCCTTGATCAGAATTACATATATTTATACCAAAAGTATCGCTATTTTTTAGCGATTCATGACTAACTATTTTTCTATCGATACATATTAAAACTAAAGGGGGGTTCATTGACAGCGAACAAAAGCTGGAAACGGTTAGCCCTCCAAATTTATTATTTTCATTAAAAGTTACTAGAGTTACACCTGCTGCAAACCTACGCATTAATTCTTTAAAAAGATCATTGTCTACTGCCATACTTGACGTCAAAAGGGACTATCTATTTAGTATATTTCTGTATTTTTAATCCGGCCTCTTCTTTATATAGCAATTGAACGCGTAAGCACGCGAACGAAAGGTGTCATAATTTGATAGACAAAAATAATCGGATAGTTAACGCCAGTGTTTTGTTGCTGATGGCATTTTTATTCGTTGTTTTTGTTGCAGATGATTCTGAAGCTGCGACTTACAAAGTTGATAGTTTAGGCGGTTCAGATTATACTAACATAACACAAGCTGTCGAGAATGCATCTGCTGGAGACACAATTAATATCGCCTCTCGAAATTATTTTGATGCGGTAGATGTTGATAAGAGATTAACGATTATTGGTGGAAATTATGGTGTCAGCTTAAACAATTTGTATAATTATTGCTATGAGAACGATCTTATTGGATATTATACCTTTGATAATTCTGGAACCTATGTTAGTGATAGGGTATGGTGTGAGAGTAACTATGGATATTTATCAGGGGCTGTTCGAACTCCCGGTTTTACTGGCGATTATTCAGTAGATTTTGACGGCGATGATGATTATCTTGCAATAGATCATGATTCAGTCTATAATGTTTCTAAAGTTTCAATAAGTAGCTGGATTAATATCGATGATAATAATACTGATACCAGAACTATATTTTCTAATTATCAAGAGGGGTCCACGCGTCATGGTTATGAAACATTTGTAAATGCTGACGCTAATTTCGGATTTCAATTTGGTTTTGGAAGTAGCTCAGGTTCATGTCACTCAGATACTGAAATCACTGAGAATAATTGGACACTTGTTACAGCCACTTATGACGGATCAAATATCAAATTATACATTAATGATGAATTAGATAAGACATGTGGCTATGCTCAGGGTATATCTGATAGTGATGGTAAACAAATTTTTGGGTCTTCAGACCATGATTCAGACAGCACCTATGATAATTTCTTTGATGGGACAATAGATGAACTGCTAATATGGAAGAAGGCATTAGGTCAGACAGATGTCGAAAATATTTATTGGGGTGGTAATGCAAAACCACGAATTAATGCAAGTGAAGGTAGTTATGCCATAAGACTAACAGTTGACAATTCTGTTGTAAGAAATATTGAAGTTGCATTCACTGGCCCAGATATTGGCGAGAGTAGTGGAGATGCCGGTTTGGTAATTCAAGGTACGGATGGCGATCCAATAACTGGAGTTACAATTTCTGATGTGATATCAAAATATGATAGAAATGGTCTTAGAGTCTCTAATGCTAAAGATATATTCATTAATTCATTTAGTTCACAGGGATGTGATACTGGCAATGGCCTTAAGACAGGTGTAACTCTTTACAACGTAACAAGTTCTGAAATGTGGAATGGTCATGTGCAATGTGCTGAAACTGCAGGATACTTGTTTACTTCAGGAAGTAATAATAATATTTTTAATACGATTCAAGCATATAGTTGTAAAGTAGGTTTCAAAGTAATATCTAATGGAAATTATTTCAATAATACTTATCTAGGCAACAATGACGATGTAGGTATTTTGTTTTATGGATCTGATAACAATCAAATTAATGATGGAAATTACTATAGCAATAAATATGCCATAGGCTTCACACGAGGTGCTGAAAATAATCGGATCAAAAATCTAAACTTTGATGATAATGATGATTATGATATTCACCACGGTTATGATTCAAACACAACTAGAAATGGTTGGAATAATATATTGATAGATACCGAATTTGAGGATTTATCTATAGATTCCAATTCTAGACTTTTAGAGAAGACTCTGATAGAGACAACTATTACAGATAATGGAACCTATGCCTGGAATAGAGTCAATAAAACATTAGATAGTGATAGAAGGGCTTACTCAGGTACAAATTCTTTTTGGGCTGGAAATAGTGATGAGGATGAGTATTTTAGAAATTGGAATGTTACTTTCAAGATGAGTTCAGATATTAGTCTTCCTAGTGGAGGATTAGATGAATCTCGAATATTAGAGATAAGAACATGGTACAAGACAGAAGAAAATTTTGATGGTGGTAGAGTATACATTACCAAGGATCAAGAAAGTACTTGGAATCTCTTAACGCCTTTAGGTGGTTATGATAGTTTGATGAATGATGGTTCTGATTGTGATAATAACGAGAAAGCTTTTACAGGAGATAAATCGTCTTCTGATTGGCAAAATAAAAAGTTTAACTTATCTGGTTACAGAGGCGAAGATGTTCGAATAAAGTTTGTTTTCTGTAGTGATTCAGGCACGGAAATGGAAGGTTGGTACATCGATAATGTAAAAATTTACAAAGATGTGGATTCAACCAATGTTGCATATTTTGATGATTTCGAAAGATTAGGTCATAGGTGGGTGGATGCTAGAGGCTGGGTCCATGAAGGAAATCCAGAATATGATGGAAAGAAAGATGCAGATATCATAATAATCGAAGATACTAGTTCCGAAACTTTAGTTAATAAATCAATCAATAAGGATATGAAGATTCATCTGAAATTAGATGAAAGCGGTACTAGTAGTGCATATGATTCTTTGGCAGGACAATATTGGTATAGAGCTGGCAATACAAATTATGTTTCAGGATTGTATGGTAATGCAGCTAATTATGATGGGAGTGGAGATTCTCATTACTCCTCATACGATTATATTTCAACGTCTCCTTATAGATTTGATGAACTAACAGTTTCAAGTTGGGTTAATTTTGATTCATTTCCATCTAGTAGTACTGATTATGACACGGTAGTAGCTATGGATAGAGAGGGTCAGTTTAGATTACAAGTTAATAGCAGCGGGAATCCTGTAGCTTATGGTTATTTTTATAGTCCTTCAGGTGAAAAAAGGGCTATTGGAGATGATGCATTAGTTACTGGTGTTTGGTATCATCTTGCAGCAACCTGGAGCGAGACTACAGACGATATCAAACTTTATGTTAATGGCACATTAGTCAAAACTTATTCATTTTCAGAAACTACTCCTTATCTTCGAACTCTTAGTAGTTATATGTACATTGGAAGAGATTACAACGGCCATTACATGGATGGTAAAGTTGATAATGTACAAATTTGGCAAGAGGATTTCTCAGCCCGTAATATCAAAGCTATTTATGAGCATCCAATTAATGGACCTGTTCTTTATTCTACAAAACATTATGGAGGTTCCGATAGTAAAACCGATAGTGAGGGTAAATTAGATGATATTTATGTAACAACTAAAATTTATGATGGCTCATCATCAGGTTCAGTAGTAGATACTTACATTGGTATTAGATATGGCGATTGGACGCGCGAAATTGCTAAGGCTACTATAACTGATAGTAAATTAGAAGCTAAGGTTTTTGATTTCCGTGTTTATAATCGTAATAAAGATAATCTGTATTATTCTTTGTCATCTGCAGTTTCCGGAGCTAGTAGTGGGAATACTCTCGAATTATGGCCTGGGAAGTATAAAGAAAATATAGAGGTCACGACAAAGATTGCTATACTAGGGGCTGGGACAACTAGAACGATTATTGATGCGAGATATCGAGGTCCAGCACTCAAATTCACTAATTACCAAACTGATTATTCATCAGTTAAAAATTTACGAGTTACTCATTCCTCTAACCAATCCAGCAGTTGCCAGTCTTCTGCTCAATATGGAGGGGCAATATATTCATACTATTCAGATTTTCTAACAATTGATAATGTTCATTTCTTTGAAACCTATATTGGTTATATGTCATGTTATGCAAATGATAATACAATTAAAAATTCAGTATTTGATAGAGGTTCTATCAGCAGTTATCATTCTGGAATATATTCTTATGGCGGCATTAATTACGATATAAGAAATAATGTAATTACAAAATATTCATATGGTCTGTATCTTTATTATAATAATTACGGTTCACACTTTTTTAATAATTCTATCCATAATAATACTAATTATGGGATATACCTGTATTATTCCGGTCACTCTAGTTACGCTAGTGATCCTCTTATTTTCGAAAAGAATAGTCTAGTTGACAATAATTATGGTTTTTACAGAGGAGACACTTCTAGTAATTATGGCCGATACATCCAATTTAAAGATAATTTAGTTAAAAGTAATTCTAATTATGGGATATATTGTTATTATTATTGCCAAGATTGGAAAGTAGAAAACAATACGTTTGATGGTGATGACGATCAAACTTATGGCTGGTACACTTATAGATACCAATATAGAACCGAATTCGGAAATAATACTTTTAGAGACCACACAAGTAAAGATATTTATCTTCAATATTGTGGAACTGGAACTAATGCTAATAAATTCTTTTACAACACTTATTCTACTATTACAGTTTCATCCGGTTGTCAAGTTGATATTTACAATAATCTTAATGTAAAGACTGTAGAAGAAGATAGTGATGCTTTTTCTAATGTAGAAATTGAAATTAAAGATAGTTCTAAGACTTATTACGAAACTTCACAATGGGGTGGTTCAGATTCTTTAACGGATAGTAATGGTTTTATTTCTAGTTCGATGCTTATACGCTCAGGATATTATGCCTCTAGTTCAACTCTAACTGATAATAATATTACTGTTAATTTGGCTTATGGGGTCAGGGCAAAATCTACTTGGATTAATTTTGATACTGATACTACTAAGGCCGTTACAGTTCCCGACGCTTTCCGTCTCGGTGTTGTTAAAAATACAAATACTAGCACAATTTACACTAGTTTTTCTTCTGCAGTCAATGCTGCAAGCACAAATAATGTTCTAAATATTTGGGCGTGGACTTATAATGAAAATTTTGTAATAAATAAAGGAATTACAATAATTGGTAATTCAACAGCTAGTTCGATCATAAACGGTGGAACTGGAGACTACGCAATTGAGGTCAAATCTAACGGCGTCACAATTAAGAATTTAACACTGAACGGCGCTTCCGATAGTTTACTTTATGCTGGAAATTATAATAATCTTGAAGTTGAAAACGTAGTTATGGGTTCTAGTTCCTCTAATTATGGAATTTATTTTGATAGAACAAGTGATACTACTATAACAAGCGTAACTGTAAATGATACAGATCGTAAATCAGTTTACATTGATGACGGAGATACGATTACCTTCAAGAATAGTTATTTCATGAATTCTTCTTCTTCACATGGTTTTGAAATTTCAGATAGTGAGGATATAATACTAGATAATGTTTTCATTTACAATGCTGGTTATGATGGTTCCTCAGCCTATGGATTGTATGTTTCAGGAAGTGATAAAGTCACGATTAAGGGCACTACAAAGGTGGGCTCTAGTAAATCGTATGAGCTTTATGCGACATCCTCAACAAATTTGAAAATATATAATTCTACATTTACAGGTAAAAATTTAGCTTTAATTGAAGACTCAGATAGCTTTTTGGTGGAAAACAGTGTTTTCAAAGATACTTCCAGCGGCGATAATGGCGTTTACATCAAAAATACAGATAGTGGAATCTTTAAATTTAATACAATAACAAATTCGGCATCAGATGGCACTTCTGATTTTGGTTCGATATATTTGACTAGTTCATCTTCTAATCAAATTTTGAATAATACAGTTACCAATTCAGGAAGATCAGGAATTCATCTTAAGTCTAGTTCAAATGATAACAAGATTTATGGAAATACAGTATCTTCAAGTAATTTACATGGTCTTTATGTTCAATCCTCTGATAATACGTTAGTTCGAAACAACTCATTTTCAAGTTCGAGTATTTATGGAATAAAAATTTCAAGTTCTGATAATGTTGTAATTGATAACAATACATTAGATTCGAATTCTAATTATGGTATTTATCTTTCTTCATCAGATACTGGAATTATTAAGACTAATACTATTTCTGATAATCAAGGTGGAATATATATCACCGGTTCAGACGATGTAATTATTTCTTCGAATACCATAGATGATCATTCATTATATGGTGCATATCTTGCAGATTCGAAAAGAGTTAAGATTAAGAAAAATGTAATCAAGAACAGTCAAAGTGATGCCTTAGTTCTTTCCTCAAGTTGTGATAATGCGTACATTGATAACAATACAATAAAGAACAATGGTTTAACATCCTCAGGAAGAGCTGTGAAATTGTATGAGGTTGATAACTCGGTATTGTATAATAATTCAATTGAATCTAACGAATACACTGGAATGTCTATTGTTGCATCTAATAACAATAAAATCATTCAAAACATAGTAAAAGGTAATGGAAAATATGGGATATCGGTAAGTAATGATTTTACCAAATCTGCTAATAATACAATCAAATCTAATACTATTAATGATAATGAAGATCACGGAATTTACAATTTAGGTATCTATACCAAAATAATCAATAACACGATTAAATATAATGAAAAGGATGGTATTAACATACAATCTGCAGGCGCTAGAACAAGTATTGAACAGAATACAATTACTGATAATGAAGATAATGCAATAAGCATTTTGGCCAATTATGTAGTAATTAAGTTGAACACGATTGATGGTGCAACTTCCGATAGTGCAATCAATGGCCTCAATTCTAAATCTATATCTATAACGAATAACACGATTGAGGGTGGTCTTCAGGGAATTAAGATTTCGAATGGTACGAATTCTTTCATCTACAATAACACTATAACATCTAATTCCGAAACTGGAATTTACTTATTGGGAGGATCTCATTCAAGTGAAATAAAATTAAATACAGTTAAGGATAATGAAGATGTAGGAATTCATGTTTTAAGTTCGGATTTAGTAGTAGTTAAGAATAATATTATTGAAGACAATAATGGATATGGAATTTATGGTTTCAATTCTAAGTTACTTGAATTTCAAATTAACACAATTAAAGATAACGATGGAGGGGTAAAGTTCAGTAATTGTGATTATTGTAATTTAACTTCGCTAACTATTTCTGATAACGGTGGAAGGGGTATTTGGTTCTTAAGTGGTTCTGATAATAATTACATTAAGCATGTGACTTCTTCCAGTAATAGTATTAAAGATGTATATATTCAAGATTCAAATCATAATACTGCTTTTAATTTTACATTTTCAACAATTTCACTAAATACAAATGCGACACTTACAATTACTTCAAATTTGGAAATTGTATTCCAAGATGGTGGTGGAGATCCATTTGAAGGCATTGATTTCGCACTATTGACTGCCGGTGTCAAGGTGTATTCTACACCTTTCTATGGTGGTTCTGATGCAGTTTCAGATTCCAACGGTGAAGCTGGAGCTACATTCTCTCTTAACTATAGAATTTACAACGGTAGTTCAACGCCAGACACAATTTCTAACATAATTAAGTATCACTATGGTGTGAGAAGTAAAGAAAAATCAATTGATATGAGTACTTCCCATACTGAAACAGTTTCAGTACCTTCCTATTGGGTAAAAGGTCTTGTTAGAAATACAGACTCAAGTACAGATTACTATAAGATCCAAGATGCTATAGACAATGCTTCTTCTGGCGATACTTTACATATTTGGGCATGGAAATATAGTGAGAATGTAGAAGTTGATGAGAGTATAACAATAATTGGTAATGGAACTGGAAATACAACTCTGAATGCAACATCTAGTGGTAAGGGTTTCGATATAACTTCAGATGATGTTACAATAAGAAATATTAATGTTGAAGGCTGTGGTAGTACAGATTCTTACAATGGTTTCCAGTTGTCTGGAGATGATATTACTATCGAAAATGTAATAGTTAAGACGTGTTACAGAGGTGCAGCCATAGGAGGTTCAGGTGCTTGGATAGGCAATTCTACATTTTCAAATAACTCCAATAACGGTATTGAAGTGTTTATTGGGGATACTTCTACTACTGCAGTTAAGATTTACAAGAATACATTATGGTGGAACGGCAATCATGGTATCAGGAGTCTTGAAGATGATGTAATTATAAGCGCCAATAATATTAGAAATAATACCGAAAATGGAATTTATTTAAGTGGTGCTGAAGATGCAGTTATTTCAGATAACATTATTGTTGATAATAAAGATAATATAGATATTTACAGCGATTCAGCACGTACACTGATTAAGAATAATTTGGTATCCAGTGCAACTTCATATGGCATGAGAATCGACGGTACTGCTTCAAATAATATTATAATTGAAGGTAATACAGTCCAAAATAATGGTGTAGATGGAATATATATCAAACATTCCGATTATTTCTATCTAGGAAACAATACAATTTCAGGAAGTGGAACTTTTGATTTAAGGTTCTCTGCAACTACTATTGGTAATTCTGCTAAGAATACCACTTTCTCAACTATTTCAGTTCATTCAAATGCTTATTTTGCAATTTACAATGATTTAACATTGAAGTTCATGCAAAATGCTACAGTTGGCTTTGATGAATTAGATGTTAAACTTGTTAGTGATAGTTCTACTAAGTATGCAACTTCTTACTATGGTGGCAGTGACTCTAAGACAAATACCAATGGATTAATTAGTACAAATTTCACTTTAAAATTCAGAATATATGATGGAACCTCTACACCTGATGAAGCAACTACAACATTGTATTATCATTATGGAGTTCGTGCTAAGGCTTACAATCTGAATATGACGACTTCTCATACAGAGACAGTATCAGTTCCTTCATATTGGAAAGATGGTTTAGTTGAGAATTTGGATAGTGGTCTGAAATCTGCAAGTATACAGGATGCTATAGACAATGCATCCTCTGGCGATACACTGAAACTATGGTCCTGGAATTATGTTGAAAGTGATATTGAAATAAATGAAAGAGTGACTATTATCGGTAATTCATCAGGAACAGTATCAATTAGTGCCAACTGGGAGAATTCAGTATTTAATATTCAAACAAATACTATAACTTTGAAGAATTTGACTCTCAAGAGAAGTAGTAATTCTACTGATGAAGCTTGTATCAAAACTACAGTAGGTACTGGAATATTGATAGATAATGTATTGATGAATAATTGTGGTATTGGTATTTTAGTCAAGACCAGTAATGTAGTTATTTCTAATGTTACTATTGAAGATTCAGTAACTGATGGAATAGTTGTCAAAAATACAGCTAGTAATGTACGAATTGAGAATTCAACAATTAAGAGAAGTGGAGATGATGGAGTCCAACTTGAGTCTAATGTTTATCTTTACAATAATACAATTTCGTCGAATACCAATAGAGGAATTTATGTTATATCAGGTTCAGATTATGCTAAGATTAGGTACAATACAATAGACGACAATGATGAACAAGGAGTCTATGTTTTCGGTGTACATCATGTTGAGATTAGAAATAATGTAATTGAAGATAATGAAAATTATGGAATACAATTAAAAGATGCTAATTTTACACAAATAAGAGATAATACAGTTGATGATAATGATGGTGGTTTGAGAACAGAATCGACATATAATTGTAATATTACAGGAAGTACTTTCAAAAATAATAATGGTAAAGGAATTTGGTTTACCACTACTTCAAATGGAAATAATATTAGAGACACAGTTGCTACGGGAAGTTCAAGTAATGATATTGAATTAGATGATTCTAAGAAGAATACTGGATTTAATTTCACATTTGGTTCAGGGAGTATCGATGTTGATTCAGATTCAGATTTCCGTGTGATGAATACTTTGAATATTAAGTTTACAAATGGTTCAGAGGCATTTGCAGGTGTAGATCTAGAATTATTCAATTATGATACCATTGTTTATGCAACTCCATTTTACAGCGGTAATGATGCTGTTTCATCAGCTACTGGATTTATCAGTGGTGAATTGACTGTTGCTTACGAGATTTACAACGGAAGTTCTACTACTGAAGATGTGGATACGACTCTCAAGTATCACTATGGTGTAAGAGGTAAATCAATAGATGTGGATACAGGAACTTCACATACTGAAATCGTGGATGTTCCTTCATATTGGACGAAAGGACTTGTTAGGAATACGGATACAAGCACAGATTACTACAAGATTCAATATGCAATAGACAATGCTTCAGCCGGAGATACACTGAACATTTGGGCCTGGACATATTATGAGAATATTGAGATTAGTAAGGAATTAACAGTAATTGGCAATGGAACTGGAGATACAACAATTAATGGTAGCTTTATAGATAATACGATTAAAATAACAGCAAGTGATGTAGAATTAAGTTATTTTACTGTAATAGGTGGAGGAAATAGTACAAATACTAAAAGTGGAATTCACTTAAGTGGAAGTGATATTAAACTTTCAAACTTAGTTATCGATTATGGTTATCAAGGTTTGTATACCTCTGGTTCTTCTAATACAGTATCTTATACAATTATCAAAAACCAGGACAGAGATGGTTTGCTTGTGCAGGGAACTACATTTACTTTAATGAATTCCACAATATCTGATAATGGTTATCATGGATTATATTTCAATACGGGTGGTTCAGGTTCATTCATATACAATAATACTATAGAAAATAGTGGTGGAAGAGGAGTATACATTTCCCAGTCATCTAATATTAGAATTTCCTTTAACACAATTACAGATTCCTCTGGAAATGATGCTAGTGATAGTGGAGCAGGAATTTGGATTGAAGGTTATTTATCACAAAACATTAGAATATTAAATAATACAATTAAAGATAACAAACATGGAATACATAGTTGGTCCGGAGGTCAGGGGCCAAGTGATATTTCAGTTATTGGTAACCAAATAAGTGATAATGAGAAATATGGTATTAAGATAACAAAGAATTCAACGCATTGGAAACTTTGGAATAATACTATAACAGACAATGATGAATACGATATTTCTTTTTCAGATACTGGTTCAGATAATAATTATGCAGTTAATACCGAATTTGATACAATATATGTAAATTTTGGATCATCGCTTACAATTAGAGAATATTTAGTATTAGATGTAAATGATGCTTCTGGAGCTAATATGAGTGGTATTGACATCAAAGTTATGGAAGACGATGTCCAGAAGTATGCAACTGATTACTTTGGCGGTAGTGATCCTAAGACAGATTCATCGGGAACTATTGCAACTTTCTTGATAAATTCAATGAAGTATGATGGTAGTTCAACCCCTACAACAATACCAACCTATGTTACAGCTAGAAATCACGACTGGGTTGAAACTTTCACATCTGATCCTTCTTCTACAGTAGATATAACTGTTCCAGATCTCCGTGTTCAAAATATAAGGACTGGAACTTTAACTTATCATATCCAGACATCCATTGATGCAGCTGAAGAAGGAGATACAGTAAGGGCTTGGAATGGCACTTACTATGAAAATATTGATATTACTGAAGAGTTGGCATTGAAAGGTAATGGAACCTCTACAATAATTAATGGAAATAGTGGTAATGCAATTGAAGTTAGTGAAGATAGTGTTACCATTACAGATATACAAATAGTATCTTCAGAAAATGGAATTTATCTAAATGGTATTGATGATTTAAGAGTTTATAATATAAAGTTTGTAAATAATGAACATGGTCTTTATGTTGAAGACTCAACAAATCTTGTTCTTAATAACAGTATATTTGATGTGGATGATTATGGAGTTTACTTCACGGGTACATCTGGTTCTATAGTTAGAGATAATTCTTTCCGTAACGGAACAGATGCTGGAAATTATTGTATTTATCAATCAGAGTCTGATTCAAATGGTAATACACAAATTATAGGCAATACTTTCAACGACTGTTATACAGCTTGGAAATCTAGTAGTAATGCGAATACATTTAGAGATAATACACTAAAAGATAACCAATATGGAGTTTTACTTGCCGGTACTGCATCCCATGATAATCTGATAAAAGATAATACATTTGATGATTCTGATACTGCAATATACATTTACAATACAGCTCATGACAACATTATTTTTGAGAATAGCTTTGATGATTCTGATGATTATGATATCAAATTAAGTGATTCTTATGATACAGTATCCTATAACAATACATTTTCTTCAATTTCAGTAGCTTCAGATTCCAATATGTGGATTAAGGTGTATCTTGACCTAACCGTCTCTGATAATGCAAGTAATGCCTTTTCAAATGTAGATGTTGAAGTCAAACAAGATAATTTAGTTGTTTATTCATCAACATATTTCAGCGGCGACGATCCTAAGACAAATACCACTGGTCAAATTTCGACCTTCCTAGTGGCTACTTCTCAATACAATGGAAGTTCAACACCAACTGCAGTTACTACTACAATTACTGCACGTTATTCGGATTGGATTTCTTCAAGTGCTTACAACATAAATAATGCAGTATCTCTAAATGTAGCTGATTTCAGAGTTCAAAATCAAGATTCCGAAATAATGTATTATTCGATTGGTGGGGCAATTAATGCAGCTAATACTGGCGATACACTTTCAATTTGGAAAGGTACTTACTATGAAAACATTATTATAACTAAAGAGATAACTCTTGTAGGAAATGGAACCTCTCAAACAATAATCAATGGTAGTTTATCAGGTACTGTTGTTACGGTTGATGCTGATGAAGTGGTAATCGATAATTTAGCGATTATTTCTAGTGGTTCTGATGGGTTTGGTTTATTAGTTTCAGAGGGAGATGGAGAATATAAGAATCTAAAACTATCTTATAACAATGTATCTTATTCTTCAATTGGTGACTTTAATGAGTTGTCATCCAGTGTTATAACGAATAGCAATTTTGGAGTTATAATAAATGGAGATAATAACGTAGTTACTCAGAATACTTTTTCAGATAATCAATACTCAATACACTTTGCTTATACTTCAGAAGATAGTAGGGCAGACAACAATGAAATTACTGATGGGACTCATGCAGGTATTTCTTTGCATGGTACTGAAGAAATAACTATTAGAGATAATTATATTCACAATAACTCGGGATACGGTATCCGATTGACAGGCTCTGCTGAAGAGAACATCATTTTCAATAATGATTTAGATTATAACTCTCTTTACTCAATATATATTTATGAATCTGGAAACAATTCAATACATAATAATACCTTCAAGTCAAACGATGATGGTCCAGTTTTCATAGAGAATTCTTACAATAATATTGTACAAGATAATGCTTTCAATGCTAATGATGATTATTTGACCATTGATGGTGGAGGTCAAAATAGTATATTGTTTAACACATTTGCAGAAAGTGGTATACTTCTTCAAAATGCTAATAACCAAATTATTACAGGGAATACAATAACCGATGCTTCAGCCTGAAACATATGGTACTCTGAACCTTGTGTGAGGTTCGATAATAAACTCAATATTGGAAGCTTTGATATTCTTCACTTTCAATAGTTCCGAGACTGGCCCTTAGACAGTCTCCTTGGTATTACTTCAAGCGAAAGAAGTGTAATTCCGGAATCAATTATTTGCTTTGTTTGTTCTAAATTCCTAAAAGGATCAGCCATGTGCCCTTTTAAACTTAAATATTTTCTGGCCTCAGAAACGGTATAAAAAGATCC
>JAAZXP010000080.1 GCA_014240055.1 Methanobacteriota archaeon
GATTGGCATCTGGCCTAGAATTATCATAAACCCATTGAAAAGCTTCGACTGCATTGTCAATAAATGCGATATCTCCAACTCCCATTCCAACTAATGTGGCACCTGGAGCTACTCCTTTCTTGGCCCCTGCAGATGCATCCCCATTGCCACCGACGGTCCCTGCGCAATGAGTTCCATGTCCACTAGAAGTATCTGAATTTTCTGCTTCAATCCAAGTTCTAGTAGCTCTATCAAATTTATATGATACCGTTTTACCTTCGTCATAATCAAAATCAGGATGTCCTGCATCCACTCCAGTGTCTATAATTACTGCAGCTACGCCAGTTCCATCGATGTATCTATGGTGATGAAATTGATCTGCTACAACGTCTTCATCTTCATCTATAATTACTGTTTGCCAAGTTTCTACAGCATTAATTACTCTCGTAGTATCTTGCATGTAATATTCCATTTGTGAATTATGTTCTATCCAGAAGATATCGTCTTGTTTACTTAAATCTCTAATTTGAGATGCTGTTGCTTTTCCAAAAAATCCATCAATGAATTCAAAAGTACTAATAATTTCAATTCCAATTTCTTCAGCGATTAGCATGTTTTGTACAGTGAGTTGAGGTCTATATTGAACTATAAATTCAATCTCTGCATTAGTGTCTGCATCATCCATAGCTCTAACGATATTTGGGTGTAAAACATTCTCATTTGCTGGGGCTGATGCGCCAATATTACTGATGAGTAAAATGGCAAACATGGCTATGGCCATCTTCTGTTGCATAATAGCAACCTAATGTTGTTCTTAAAGAAAGTTCACTTTATAGTGACTAACGCTTTTGAGTATTATCTTCGTTCATAATTACTATATGGGGTACCCAGTCTTTAGATTCTTCTGAATCTATGTCTGCAAAGGTAGCCAATATGATTCTGTCACCAGGATTTGCTCTATGCGCTGCAGCTCCATTTACGCAAATTATTCCCTTTTCACTTCCTTCGTACTCCATTATGTATGTTATGAGTCTTGTACCTTGGGTAATATTCCAGAGATGAACTTGCTCATGCATATTGAAATTACCTAATTCAATTAGTTCCGGACTAAGAGCCACAGACCCTTCATAATCCTTCAATGCATGAGTTACAGTTGCATTATGCAACTTAGATTTCAACACAGTTATACTATGAGACACTCGTGATTACTTAGGGCCTGCTAAATATTGATAATCTTGAAATAGTAGTGCTTTGTTTAATATTTGTGAAGATCCGGCATATTGGTATCGCAGTTGATTCTATCAAGGAAAGATTGCCTGTTTGGGAATCATTTGGACTTCAACTTGACCATACTGAAAAAGTTGATTCTGAAGGTGTGACTACTGCACACTTAAAAGTTGGCGGATATGAAATTGAATTGTTAGAACCGATGGGAAAAGACACTCCTGTTGGTAAGTTTATTGACAAAAAAGGACCTGGAATCCATCATTTAGCTCTGGAAGTTGATGATATCGAAGAATCCTTAGCAAAAGCAAAGAAGAATGGTCTAGAACCTATAGGAGAAGCTCCACGCCCTGGTGCTGATAACACACTTGTAGCTTTTTTCCACCCTAAAGATACTGGTGGAGTCTTACTAGAAATTGTTCAATGTGATTAGTTCTTCACTTTCCTAAAAATGGAAGAAAAGATTTTCCTAATTTAATCTCGTTATCTCCTACTAGTTTAAACTTAAAACTAAGAGGTAACCATACGATTTTAAACAAAAATCCTGAAAGAATTAAAGTTACAATATTTGACAACCCTAAAGATGAAACCAAGATTACCGGCAATGAAGCTACCAATGAAATTGCTGATGTAAGCCATATTTCTTTCAATGGGTAAGTTTCTAAGAAACTAGAACCAAGAGTTGCTAATGATTTATTCATCACTACGATTGTAGATAGCCAAGTTACTAATACTGTTGAGAAAGGAATTCCTAGTAATCGATTATCTCCTTCTAAAGTCATCAATAACCAATAACTCAAAATTATATTGATAATAGACATAGAAAGTGCTAATTTCAGCAAGAACTTAGTTTGGCCGCTTGCCATCAAAATCCAACTTAAATTTACTGAATATGTTGGTAACAAGATAAGATATATCATAAAAATTGGAACAGAATCGATGTAAGTCTCTGTGAAAAGAAGAACTATTAGGGGTTCTGCCATAAAAATTAAAAATATTGTACTTGGGATGAAAAATAAGGCTAATTTGCTTATGCTAGAGCGATATAACTCTTTAATTTCAGATAGGTTGCCTTCTTTGTGGGCTTTGGACATTCTTGGAGTGATTACTTGTGAAGCTGACTGTGTAATCCATCCAAATATTGGAGCCCAGAGAGAACCGAGATAATATACTGCAAAAACCGAACTTGAAAAAAATAATCCTACCATATATTTGTCAATATTTATGTTAATAACATAAATCATAGCAATTAATCCAACCGGAATTCCATAAGCCAATTGCTCTCGATAATAAGATT
>JAAZXP010000081.1 GCA_014240055.1 Methanobacteriota archaeon
ATCATATTCATATGAAATTAGAGTACTAGGATTAAATGGAAAAACTTCCAAAGATTTTACAGTATGATTATTTTCAGAGTCTATCTCAAAAGTATCGGTGGAATGTGCCCTTACTTGTACTTGTATTTCTCCATTAATAGACTGATCGGCAATATTCAAATTCCACTCGTTGCTCTGTCCTGGAAAGATTTCATCATAAAAATACGTGGCTTCAATACTGGTTGATAAAGAGGTTGCATTTACTAAAACAGTTACATTATTTGATTTTACAGTTCCAATATTTTTTATTTCCCCTTTTATAGTATAATTATCACCTTCTTGTACATTTTTGACTTCATAACTAGTTCCATTTCCCATAGTGGCTATTATTTTCGGAGGCGTCACTTGTAAGTCGGGTAACTGAAGATTAATAAATATATTTTCATTTATATAATGGTCTTCGAGAAATCCATTATCATTATAAATTCCAACTTCTAATGAATAGTTACCCGATTTTGTAGGTTGTAACAAAATATTACTAATATCTCCATTGCTTATATTTCCATCGTATTTATTTGTAATTATATTTTCTGAATTAATTAATCTAATTTTAATGTATGATGCATTTCCAGTATAACTTCCATTAATTATTACACTATCATTGTGACCAGTTCCAGTGTCGATACTTTCTACATTCAATACATTAAATGAGCTTTCTGGATTCATTTGATTTTGGAAGTTTTCGACAAACTCAAACCAGTTGTTATCACTAATTGTAAGGTCACTATAACCAAGATTAGCTCCATTTGTTGGAAAATAAATAGTTAATCCATGTGCTTTGTCTACATTTATTTTTTCTGGTTTTTGCCAGTGATCTTCTGCAATTACAGTAATTTCTAGAAGGTTTTGGAGTTTTTTAGCTTCAGTTTGTACGTCTATTGTTGGTACATATTCTTCAAGATTTATTGCAAAATCATATAAGTCTCTATAGTTTGGATTCTGATCATAGCGCTGGGTTTCCTCTCTTGCATTACTTATTTCATTATAATAAATCGGTAAAACACTATTTATTTCATAACTTAAATTATCTAAGCCATTCCACAAATCCTGTAATTTACTTGTATCTACTACGGAAGCAGTAACAGAATAGCTGGTGTAAACAGAACCGTTACGATATGATTCAACGTAATCAGTTACGACATTATGAGCTAACTGTTCATTTGTTGTTTCTTTATCTAGTTTATACAATAGGTGATTGTATGTCCATCCTTCTAGTGGTTCGTAGGCTTCAGAACCATGTATCATTTCGGCTTGATCCTTTAGTTCATAGGCAATTTCAAACATGCCCATTGAGCATGCATCAAACGCAATCATAGTTAGCTTTGGTTCACCGGTTATATTTCTATAGTCTTCAAGTGATTGCCTTATCTCAGGAACATTAAGATGGCTGCTTTTATCCTCTGCAACCTTCTCCCATCCACTTCCATGGTTCCAAATTACTAAGACTTTCCTCTTAGCTGGATACTCTGATGAAGCCCAAATCATAAAGTCTCTCAGTGTTTCTCCATCACCCATGTCTAGTTCATCATTCCAATCAGAATTTATTTCATTTAATGGGGTTTCTTCTAAGCCATGCTTAACCACATGATAAGCATGTGAATCATCATCTAAATTTTGGTCAGCTAACACAACAATTTCTAGATTTTCATTGGACCCTACCATTTTCATTTCATTCAGATCATCATCAACTTCTTCGTATAGTGAATTGTCTCCTGCCATGTAGACATAGAAGCCCCATTCAGGAATATCGTCAACTTCAGCTATTCCAAAATTACCTGAAGGAAAAATAATAAAAAATGCAATTGTAAATATCCAGACATGTTTCACAGTTTAGTCCTGTTAAGCACCTATAAAAACACTAAGTATTATTTTTTTAGGAGTTAGATTCTTTTCTTGTAGGTATTTTATAATCATTTTTATTATTTATTGTAAACAAATAATATAGGGGGAAACCAAGAAGCGAAAATGTTACTATACTAGACAGTAAGTGGTAAATCATAAATGGTATTCCTAAAATATAAACTAGAATTAAATTCTCGAGTGTTAATTCATAAGACAACAAGAATACTCCAAAGTTAGTCCACACATCATATATTCCTGCGAAAATAATTCCAGTTGCACTAAATTTATAAACTGTATTAGAATTGTAATTTCCTTTAATTTGGTCTTTAAATCTAGAAGTAATCAGAGATACCAATAAGAATCCAGAATAGGTAAAAATAATTATTTTCGAAGTTCCAAAATAACCTAAATATAGATCACTGAGGAATATAATTGAGATGGTAACTACGAATGACATGCTTAATGGCAATAGCATGGATGCTAGGAATATTGAAACCATAACAGTTTCAAAATTGGGATAGTCATGTAGCATGATTCTTCCTCCGAATCCGATTACAAAAAGAAGAATTGCAGTCGGTAAATTAGAAATTC
>JAAZXP010000082.1 GCA_014240055.1 Methanobacteriota archaeon
AGGCCATCAGCCAAGGGCAGCACTACCTTTACTGTTGAAACCACTATTATACAAAATAGGAATACCTAACTTAGATTTGCAGATAAAAGAGACTCTAGATTTAGAAATAGATATCGAAAAAGCTAAAGAAATTTCTAAGAAAATCAAAAATAAATTGGCTTGTATATATTCCAATGGGCTGCTTACTCCTGCCGGTTACCGATGGAGATGTCAAATAGAAGAAAATGCCAAAGTCTTAGCAATGAATCATGAGTTGCCAGAAATGAACCACAATGAAATAGTTGGCTGGACGAGCCCACCAAATAATATGTCTGTCATATTATTAAGAGACAATAATGAATCAAAGTCTATCAAAAAACGAATGGATACCACTAAAAAAATAGCATGGACTTCTAAAGGAATTGATGCCATCGAAATCTATTCTAAAGGCAAATGGCCACTTACTCGAATTATTAGCATGATTCTTTTAGGAGATTTAGTTTCAATTGAGTTAGCTAAATTAAATTCAGTGGATCCCACACCTGTTAAAATTATAGAAGACCTGAAAAAATTGCTAGAAGGAAATTAATGGATCTAACTCAGCATTCATTTATACAAATCTTTTTCATAGTTTTGTGGATTATGATGCCAGCATATCTCTCCAACACTTTTGCAGTAATCACCGGAGGTAAGTATCCTATCGATCAAGGAAAGTTGCATAATGATGGAAACAGAATCCTTGGAGATGGAAAAACATGGAGTGGTTTAATTGGAGGTACTATAGGAGGAACAATGATTGGATATTTACAAATTAACCATGGCGAAATAATCATTGAAGCCTTAGCTAATACCAATAATTATGATTTCTGGGGTGAAAAATCGTTGCTAATTATCTTTCTATTAGCTTTTGGTGCATTATTAGGAGATATGACTGCATCATTTTTTAAAAGAAGAAGTAAATTAAACAGAGGGGACAAATCGCCAATACTTGATATGTTTGACTTTATAGGCATGGCTCTGTTTCTAACTCTAATATTTGACTATGATTGGTTAAAATCATGGATTTTAGATGGTTATGTACCTTTGTTTACTCTATTGATAGCAACTCCAGTATTGCACAGAGGCGTTAACATAATAGGGTACAAAATTGGAATAAAAAACGAACCCTGGTGATTAATCCGTTTTACGAATAAGTTTCAACTCTTTGCCCATCTTACGAAGTAGAGAAACTTTAGTTCCGTCATAAGAAAGAGTGAGGCTTCCCAATTCAGAATGCCAATTACCTGGATGGGACTTAGAACTTCTTTTGACACCGGAACCTAATTTCTTAGCTACAATTATTATCTCATCGATGTTAGGCTTCTTAACTGATATATTTGAAGAAACCTTACGACCTTGCGATCTCTTCAAATTAAAATCGAAATACTCCGGATATATTACCAGTGGTCTGTCTTCTGACATTAGTCTGCCATGAGAACTGCATTAACAACACCATGTTGTCCTGGTCTGGAAGTAACTTTAGCCTTGCCTTTTTCGGTCCCTATTATTGAACCTTTGGTAATAATATTCTGCCTAACATAATTAGGATTAGCTGTATTTTCAATTACTTCTAAAATCTTTGAACTATAGCTCTTACCTGATTTAGGATCGGTCAATGAAACTGAGTCTGTATTCAAGAGTCTATCCTTGCGAGTTCCACCACGTGAGCGTGCCACTTTCTTAGTCACAGCCCCGATTTTAACTTGTTGCAACTCTCTACCAATTTCGGATCTTTTCTTACTTCTGTGAGCTGCTAAACGGCCGCCAGTGGGCTTGCGTTTGGACTTTCCTTGCCATAATGCCATACTATAGAGTGTGCGTCACAAGAGGATTGTATTTAAGATTTGAGATATCCCAAATCATTCGAAACTATAGGTAAACTTAAATACGAATAACTAAGATTAGATAATATGTCAATAGACAATATGGCTAAAAAAGCTAAAGAATTGAAGGAAAAGGGTCATGCTAATAGAGAGATTAGTCAGGAGATGCACCTTTCTCAAGCAACTGTAGAATGGCTATTGGCAAAACAAGCTACAGATAATTTTGAAGAACAATTACCTCCTGATGTTAAGGTGGGTTGGAGAACCATAGGAGTTTCAGGTTCTAGAATTAATTCTATTGCTGAAATAATGGCAGACGTCATATTAGAAGAACAAGAAAAACAAGACGCAATAAATAAAAAAGCATCTGGCAAACAAAAACTTTTAGACTTATGATTAACCGAAGAAGAAGTTAAAGCATTGATAGGAGTATAGATGGCAATAATTAAAC
>JAAZXP010000083.1 GCA_014240055.1 Methanobacteriota archaeon
TATTTATATTTTCATTAAATTGATGCAGGAGAGATAATCCTGAGAGAAGGTCTTCAGTCTTATTGTTATTTTCCACCATATCTTTTAGAATCAATAACGCTGTTAGAAGGCCATCTCCAGTGGGTGAATATTCAGAATTGATAATGTGGCCTGATGTTTCACCGCCAATTATTGATCCAGTTTTTTTCATCATGTCTAAAACATTCTTATCGCCAACATCCGATCTATATAACCGTATGTTTTGATCATTCAATGATGATTCAAGGCCTGAGTTTGTAAGTATTGTTCCAACAACTTTAGAATTGAAGTTTGGCTTATCCTTATTTATCATTGCTAACATGTAGAGTATCTGGTCTCCATTTAGGCATTTACCATTCTCGTCAATAAGGAGAATTCTGTCAGCGTCTCCATCTAAAGCAATACCTAAATCTGCTTTTAATGCTTTGACAGTGTTCATAATATTTTCGGGGTTTGTCGAACCACAATTTTTATTAATGTTAAAGCCATTAGGAGAACAGGCTATTGGAATAATTTCAGCGCCAAGTTTTGAAAGAATGCTTGGGGCTACTTTATAGGCTGCTCCATTAGAACAATCTAATACTAATTTAACATTAGTGAGTGTTTTTTTATGATTAAATACATTTGTTAAAAAAGACTCGTACATGTCTCTAGAATCTGCAGATCTAGTTGCTTTTCCTATATTCTCAGATGTTTTTGTAATTGGTTCATCTAATAATTTTTTTTCAATTTCATTTTCTAATTGGGAATCAATTTTTTCACCGTGACTATTGATTATTTTAATCCCATTGTATTCATATGAATTATGAGAAGCACTTATGATGATTCCAAAATCTGCATCTGTTTCTTTTGTATAAATTGCAATAGCTGGAGAAGGAAGTGGACCTAGTAATACAACATCTAAACCGGAGGCAACAAACGCTGATTCCAGTGACGATTCAAACATATAGCCAGATCTTCTAGTATCTTTACCTATAACTACTTTGCCACCAGTGGGTGCCAGTACTGCAGAGATAGCACTTGCAAATGCAGAAGTAAAGGAGACAGTCATTGGGTGATCGCCAACTTTTCCTCGAATTCCATCTGTTCCAAATACGTTCATTTAATTTAAGTTACTTACCTACTATTATGTGAATTTGGACTACATTATAGCCATTAAGTCTAATTAATCTAGTTTAGGTAATTACTAATTAATAAATATAAGTAAATTTAGTGTTGAGTTGCATGATCACCTAAATTAGGTGTTTGATCATTATCTTCATTGGATTCATCACTATTATCCCAATCATCAGGGAGTCTGGGTTCTTTATCGTTCATTATGTCTTCTATTTGCGATTGCTCAATTGTTTCAAACTTCATGAGAGCTTCAGACATTTTATGAAGGCGTTTTATATTCTTATTTAGGATCAAGGTAGCATGCTTATAAGTACCATCAATTATGTGCCTAATTTCTTCATCTATTGTTTTTGCAGTTACATCGGATATTTGTTTTGTTTGCGTTACCGATCTCCCTAAGAATACTTCTCCTTCTTCTTCACTGTAAGCCAGCGGCCCGAGTTTTTCTGATAAACCCCATTTTGTAACCATGTTTCTTGCTATTTCTGTTGCTCTTTCAATATCGTTAGACGCTCCAGTTGTTACAGAATCTTTTCCAAAAATTAATTCTTCAGCAACTCTACCTCCAAATAGACTTGTGATTTGTCCAAGTAATCTTTTCTTACTCATGCTGTATCTATCTTGTTCTGGAAGAAACATGGTGACTCCCAGTGCTCTTCCTCTAGGAACAATTGTAACTTTATAAACAGGATCATGATCCTCCAAGCTTAAACCAACAATTGCATGACCTGCTTCATGGTATGCAGTTAATTTCTTTTCATCTTCACTCATGACTAAAGATCTTCTTTCTGCTCCCATCATTATCTTGTCTTTAGCTTTATCTAAATCATCCATGTTTATGTGTTTTTTATTTGCTCTTGCGGCTAGTAGTGCAGATTCATTAACTAAGTTAGCAAGGTCTGCTCCAGAAAAGCCAGGAGTACCTCTTGCTATGATTGAAGGTTTAACATTTTTATCTAGAGGAACTTTTCTCATATGAACTTTTAAGATTTGCTCTCTTCCTCTGACATCAGGAAGAGGAACGACTACTTGTCTATCGAAT
>JAAZXP010000084.1 GCA_014240055.1 Methanobacteriota archaeon
TTCTTTACAACGTGGTTCACACGAAATAATTTTTAGGGCGATAAACGACATTGGTTTTTGGTCTTCCAATGTAACTGCTAATATTATGATTAATGGTGTACCTATACTGAATAGTGTAGCTACAGATCCGAATCCAGTAGTAGCAGGATCCAATGTTATTTTGATTGGTGATGCAGAGGATCCCGATGGAGATTCGTTACAGTATCTTTGGACTACAGATACTTTATATTTTGCAAATGGGCTAAATACATATGAAAGTTCAGATAATGGTTCTAGTATAGTCACTTTAGAATCTGATACTGGCGGGTACGAAATATATTTGCGCGTTATGGACTCTTATGGGGCTTTAAGTGAATCTACAATGATTACCATACAGATTCTTTCTCCGCCATTAGTTTCAGCAGTCTGCCAAGAGGAAGTTATACTTAATGAAGAAATATTATTCAATGCTATTGCTAGTGATAAACCACCTGGAAAGGTAGTAAAATATGAATGGGATTTTGATAGTTCTACTGGAGATATTGATTCCGTAGATTCAACTGGTTCAGCATTCGCAACTCATTCTTATAATTATACACCTATCGATTCGGATTTTTTAGTAGTTTTAAGAGTAACTGATGATGATGGTCTTACTAGTCGAGATACTTGTACAGTAACTATTATTGAAGAAACTTCGATAGTTGAACCTGAGAAATCACAACCCAATAGTGATGGTCTTGGATCTATTTCTGAAATAGCTAACGGACCTGTTTTGATTGGAATTTTATTAATTGTAATTATCGGAGCTGGAGTGGGTGTATATATTTGGAATAAAGAGGATCAGAATACTGGTTATTTACCCCCATCTAAACCGGCATCAATATCAGGCTCAGAGTATATGGGCTCAGTAGTTCCTCAGGTTTCACCAGTTAAGGAAAGAAGGGTGAAGAAAAGGAAAGTTGTAACGGAGACTATGACTATAGAATGCCCGGAATGTTCTTCAAGAATGGATATTCCTAAAATTAGTGGAACTCAACAAATTAAATGCTCAGATTGTGGTCTTGAAGGTGAAATAGATCTCTAAAATAGGGTATATGGTTATTTTATAGGGAAACTTGCATAGGGAAGAGTAGTAAAAATGAAACGCGTAAAACTCATTAATGACCCTGCTGAATTAGTGGCCCTTTTTAGAGCAGTAGATTCAGTAAATAGAAGAGAAGTATTAACGACATTAGCTGAAGGTTGGACTATGATTAGTGATTTAGTCGCTAAGCATGGTGAGGAAACTTATGGAGCAATTACTTATTTTGAAAAATTTAAGTTAGTAGAGTCACGATGGGAAGTAAATAGTGAAACTGGACGTCCAGAAAAAGGATATCGCACTTTTTACAATGCATTTCAGGTTTCAACTTCATTAACTTTTGATGAAACTCAAGAACTATTAACTGTAGTATTAATGACAGAAAAGAAATTCAAATCACTAGAAGCTAAAATTTATTGATTGGTTCTGAAGGTACTTTTGCAAATGACGTTGCTAGAGACTTAGGAGTAACATCACTTACATTGAAAGGTTTAGTACGTCGTTCAGTTGAGTTTGATTTTAAGGGGCATAATATTGTTCCATTGAAAGGGGAAGAATAATGAATGGTTTGGATATAGATGGAACATTACCTGGACAAGAAATAGAAGAAGAAGAAGAACTTAGCGATGATATAAGGCGTGAAAGTGAAGATTCACAAGTTGGTAAAATTTCTAAATCTTTAGGAAATTGGGATGGTGATGGAGATGGGCATGGATGGAAAGAACAAGAATCTCTTAGAGGTTGGTTATATCTTATTGCTGGTGCAGGTTACGGAACTTTAGTAGTTTATCTTGTTTTAGTTATTCAGCAGGGAATGAATATTCCTATACTTAGTTCTGGAGAAGAAATTTCTAATAAAACAGGTGCCTTATCAACTGCACTTTTGATTTCAGCGATGGTTTACATAACAATATGGTTTTTCATGTCAGGCAAGGATCATTCATTTTTCACAGAAGATCCGGACAAAGCAAAATTTTATGCAGGTATTATTGGGCTTGCATCCTTAGTAATTATCGCAATCAGTTGGGAAGATTTTCAAAGAGAAATGGTAATTTCTGCAATTTTAACTTCAGTTTCAACTTGGTCTTATATTCGTTC
>JAAZXP010000085.1 GCA_014240055.1 Methanobacteriota archaeon
CGGCAATAACTTTTTGAAAATCCATATTAGTTCCTCCAGCGAATACCTAGAATTTCAGTATTTGGATTAAAGACGGACTCATAATTGTCCTCTTCAACTCTCGAGAGCAGAATCCAACCACTAGGTTCCAGATTAGAATAAGTTGAAGTTCCGTCCTTATTAAATATATCATCAAGTCCAAAACAAGCAATAGATAGTATAGTTTCCAACCTTAATGAATCATATTCTCTTCTAATAAACTGTATTTCATCCATCATATTTGCAGTACATAACATTCCATTATCAGTACCAAACCCAATATCAATTCCCAAGTCTATCATTTTTTCTAATGGTGGTTTATTTCCAAAATAATGATTACTTCTTGGACAAACAACTATAGAAATATTATTGGTTTTAATTTTCTCTAAATCATTATCAGATGCATAACACATATGAACTGCGAAATCGGGCTTTAATTCAATAAGAGGTTGGATGTCTTCTCTTTGATTTTCAGAATGATGAATTCCAATAAGCCCATTCTTACGACGTGCAGATACAGCAATCTCAATAGCATTGTCAACATCTGCTAAACTACTGATTCCAGCATTAGATCCTGGTAGGACTTCATTCTTTTCGGGCCTTCCTAATAGAATCAATTTCCCAGGATATTCAAGATTATCAAATATCTCTAGGCCAGCCCTCCCTCCTTCTCTAAAATCTATTACCAATCCAGTACCCGAACTAATAATTTCTTTCAAACCAGCAATAGCAGAAGCTCGTTGATCGTTGTTCTGTAACCATTTATGTTTCCAACCATTAGGCCCTACAAGTTCACTTAGACTCAAATTATTAGGTATTTCTTTCCGCGCTAAAGTGTCACCTAGGTGGGTGTGACAATTACGGAAGAGAGGAATAATTATTCCGTTTTCTTCTCCATTAATATCATTAATGATATCACAATTTTCTAAATCTACACCTTTCTCTACAAATCCATCTCTAGTGAATACAGGCCCTTTCCAAAACATTACAACGCATCAGCAATAGCAGGAGCTACTGAAAATCTCGTGTAAACACCTTCTAAAGTGTCCGAGCTGAGGATGTCATCACAAACCCTTAGTCGATTTGCTGCGTCTTCAATAAACAATCCATGAGTGCAAGCTGCAAATACACGTTCAGCACCACCATCTCGTAAAATATTGGCAGCTGTTGCAATAGTTCCTCCAGTTGAAATTATATCATCTAAGATAACCGCAGTCGCACCTTTAACATCAATTTGTCCAGAAGTAGTTTCAACAGTCCGACCATCTATTCTAACTTTTTTCATAACATGAATTGGAACTTTCAACAACTTTGCAGCAAGTGTGCACCTATCTCTTGATCCTTCATCAGGAGCAACAACCATTTGAGGATTGAATCCTTTTAGATAGCGTACTACTTCTCTCGAACCGTTGATGTCTTTTGCTTCGCATCCAAAGAAATCAAGAATTGAAGGAGTATGGACATTTATAGTAAAAACTCGGTCACACATACTTCCAATTGCACCAGCAATTGCCATTGCTGAAATGGCTTCTCCACTTTGAAAAACCCTTTCTTGTCTTGAATATCCCATATAAGGAATAACGCAAGTAACAGATTTCGCACCAGCTCCTTTAACAGCTTGAAGAATCAGTAAGAGTTCCACAATTTTTTTATCAGGAAATGTATTTTGAACAACAACAACATCTTGATTTTCAACATTCATTAATATTCGAATATATCTTTCTCCATCTGGGAAATGTCGATTTACAACTCCACAAAATTCTGCATTCATTTCTTCAGCTAGAGAGGCTCCAAGCCTTTGATGGGTTGATCCACTAATAACGTACATTTTTAGTCCAAAGAAGCCATGATTTCAATTTCTACATCTGCATCTAATGGCAATCTCGCAACTTCTACTGTAGATCTAGCAGGCGCTTTATTTTCATCAAAGAATTCGGCATACACCTTATTCATTTTTGTAAAATCATTCATGTCTGCAAGAAAAACAGTTGTTTTTACTATGTTATCTAAAGTTAGAT
>JAAZXP010000086.1 GCA_014240055.1 Methanobacteriota archaeon
GTGGGATTTTTCAACCTGCTTTCGAGGCTTATGGAGGATTGGCTGGATTCATGGATTATGGGCCTGTTGGTGTGAGAATGCGTCGTCGTATTCTTGAAGTGTGGAGAACACATTACGTTATAGATGCTGGGTGCTTAGAATTGGATGGTGCTTTGATTGGCCCTGAAACTCTCTTCCAAGCTTCTGGTCACTTAGGAGAATTTGATGATGCCTTGGTTGACTGTGAAGATTGTGGTAAACAATTCCGTGCTGATCATTTAATTGATGGAGGTGAAGAAATGTCAAGAGATAAATTATCTAAGGAAATTTCTGGAATGGCCTGTCCTGGTTGTAGTGCTCCACTTTCTGAAATGACCTCTTTCAATCTTATGTTTTCAACAGGTGTTGGAGCTGGAAAAGGATTACCTGGTTATTTGAGGCCAGAAACTGCTCAAAGTATCTTTTTAGCATTCCCATGGCTTCTTAGACAAAATCGAGGGAAATTGCCCTTTGCAGGCGCTCAAATTGGCAGATCATTTAGGAATGAGATATCTCCACGCCAAGGTCCATTGAGGATGAGGGAATTTACACAAATGGAAGTTGAGCATTTCTTTTTGCCTAGCAATGAACCTCAACTTTCAAATGATTTGAAAAATATTACAATTACTCTTCTTACTTCAGATGGTAAAGAAACTAAATCAACGATAGGAGAAGCATTCGATGCGGGAATTATCAATTCTTCTTTAGTGGCTTGTCATTTGGCTAGGGCTCAGCATTTTCTCACTACAATTGGAGTTCCTGATACCAAATTGCGCTTTCGCCAACACGGCTCAAACGAAATGGCGCACTATTCTAGTGATTGTTGGGATGGAGAAATCAATACTTCTTTGGGTTGGGTTGAAGTCGTTGGTGTTGCACACAGGGGCGATTATGACTTGTCTGCACATGGTAATTCATCCTCTAGAGAATTTAGAGTTCCTGTGCCTGGAACTGAGAAAGAAACTGAGGTTTGGGCTCCTAATATTGGAAAACTAGGAAAAGAATTCAAGGGCGATGCAAAAATAATATTAGAAGCTATCAAAGATATTGAACTCAAACCAGATGTTTCAATTGATGTAAATGGGAAATCTATTAGTTTGGGTACTGAATACATGACTCTAAAAACAGAAAGAAGAAGTGAGATGGTTTATCCTAACGTAGTAGAACCTTCTTTTGGTTTAGATCGTATTCTTTATTGTTTATTAGAGAGTTCTTGGAAAAATGATGGGGAAAGAGAATGGATTTCTTTACCTCAATCAACTTCTCCATATGATTTGCTTGTTGCTCCTTTAATGACGAAAGATGGTTTGGATGAAAAAGCTCATGAAATATTGAAATCGGCAGTAAATGTTGGAGTTGATGCTTACTATGATGAAGCTGGATCTATTGGGCGAAGATATGCAAGAGCTGATGAAATTGGAATTTTCTTCTCTATGACTATTGATCATCAAACCTTAGAAGACGGAACTGTAACCTTACGGGAAAGAGATTCTAAAGATCAAAATAGAATTTCTATAAAAGATGCAATAAACAAAGTAAGGAGATAGATTGAATTCTATAATTATACATATTTTGGCTTTAGGATATGGCGTCCCTTTTATCTTAGTTGGAATTGAGCATTTCCGTTCTCCTCAGAAATTCGTAGATATTGTTCCTAATTACTTACCTTTTGCGTTATTCTTAGTTTATCTGACTGGAATAATGGAAGTAGCAGGAGGTTTGGGAATCATTTATCCTGAAACTAGAATTATGGCTGGACGATTTATGGCCCTATTCTTACTAGCTGTTTATCCTGCAAATTTCTATATGTGGACTAATGATATTCCCTTTAATGGCACTAAACTTACCACGAATGGGCACCTTGTAAGATTGTTTGTCCAATTTCTATTAATTATTGCTGCACTAGGCTTTTCTGGAGATTTACAAAAATTAAGAAAATGATACTTTAGAAAATGCATTTATTGTATTTTCTAAATCTTCATCTGTA
>JAAZXP010000087.1 GCA_014240055.1 Methanobacteriota archaeon
ATGCTTTCCCGCTGGATCCCTCAGAAGATACGGACACTGATAGTGATGGCGTTGGTAATAACACCGATACCGATGATGATGGCGATGGCTCACTGGATTCATGGGATCTATTTCCGCTGGATCCGAGCGAAGCTTTCGATTTTGATGAAGATGGTATTGGAAATAATGCAGATACCGATGATGATGGCGACACTCTATCAGATGCTGAAGAAGTTGAAAAAGGCACAGATCCACTAATTGTAGATACTGATGCTGATGGTATTCCTGATAATTTTGACCCTTCACCAACCGATCCTAACGGCGACTTCGATGGTGATGGAATCCTTGACAGAGATGAATACAAACCAGATGGAGACGGAAACCCTGCAGATGCAGACGGTAATGGTGAGAATGACATGCTCCAAGCCTTAGCTTCAGAAAGCACTAATAACTCTAAGAGAAGTCCTACTGAATTATGCTGTTGGGCTCTTTTACTTCTCTTACTTCTATTATTTCCATTAGGAAAGAAGCGATATGATAATTCATTAATCTATCAACCAAATGAGATAAACTATGTAATTGGAGATAACGAATCTAAGATACGGGCAGTTCCTTCTTTACACGAATATACAAAGAAATATATTAATCTTGTAAACAAAGATGGTCTGAAAAATATAACCTATGGGGTTTCTGGTAAATTAAATGGATTGGATATAGATTCCAAAACAGGAATAATTTCAGGGCATCCAAAGAAAGTTGGAGAGTACAAATATGAAGTTGTGATGAAACACTCCGATGGTAAATTCCAAGGAGAAATCACTATTAACGTTTCTGAAAAGAAAAAAGAATCAGAGAAAGAAGAAGAACCAGAAGTCGCAGTAACATCTAATCCAGAACCTGAAAATACAACTTCCAAACCTAAATTTAATGGTGGTGCAGGAACTAAGATGGATCCGTTTGTGATTACACCAGCTAAAGGCCTAGATCCCGGTGAAACAATCTCTTCAAAGCAAATTATTACAATCTCAGGTTTGGAATCAGGCAGAATAGTAAATATGCAAGATTTAGACATCAAAGATAACGGTAAGCGCTTTGCAATAATTTCAGATCCTGATGAAGTAGGCAGACAATCAGCAATTGTGGCTAATGACGATGGAGAAATCAAGTTCAGAGTGAACTTCAAAGATGATAAGCCAAGTACAGATGGTGCAGATTATGAAGGTTTAATCAAGTTAGGTACGGCTTCAGTTTATCTCAGCTGGGCTGTTGAAGTAACTAGAGAAGAATCAGAAGAAATCCCACTAACTAAAGAGCAAAAGAAAGAAAAGGAGCTTGAAAGAGTCAAAGCGCGTTCAGAAAAAATAGACTTTGAGGTTCTCGGTGAGGCAACAAGTAGTACCTTATCTAAACCAGTTGAACAAGATGCTAATGAAATTGAGTTAGAAGATGCTTCTGAGTTTGAAAAGAAAGGTACAGCAACTATTACAGATTCAGATGGTAGTGAAATTATTACTTGGACAAGCAAGAATGGAAATGAGCTTGTTGGTATTGCAGGTTTGACTAGAGCATTTGTTGCAGCTTCTATTGTTGTTGCTAAAGATGATTTACAAATAATCAAAGGAATTGGACCTTTTATTGAAGAAAAGCTGAATGCACTGGGAATTTACATGTTCATCCAAATTGCTCGTATGACTCCTGATTTAGAAGAAGAAGTGAACGTTGCAATTGAATTCTTCCCAGGGAGAGTTAAACGTGACGAATGGGTTAAACAGGCCAAGGAACTAACTGAATAATGACAAATTATTGGTTGATGAAAAGTGAGCCGCACGTTTACTCGTTCGATGATTTAATGAAAGACGGCAGTACACATTGGGATGGAGTTAGAAATTACCAAGCTAGAAATTTCATGAGAGATAAAATGAAACTTGGCGATATTGTTCTTTTAAGATTGATGTCTAGAGTGAAAAAATAGCTATTCGAGTTTCATTATTTTTTTAT
>JAAZXP010000088.1 GCA_014240055.1 Methanobacteriota archaeon
TAAACTGGCAGCACTGTAATCATTCTGTATTTTTCCCTACATGGAGCTATGAGCAGTATTATCAAGCTATCAGACGTTTTTGGAGGTTTGGACAGAAAAGAGATGTTACTATTGATTTAGTTATATCTGATGCTATTGCTTTGAATGCATTTTCAAAATCTTTATCTCTAGTAGATGTTTTTTCATGTAAATCTATTAATTTTTGTGAATTATTATTGGCAATAAAATAACCTAAGGAAAACCCAATGAGCAAACTAATTATTATGTAAATTACTAACATTTCCATGGGAATCTGTAATACTTAACCTAATGGTCTTATTATTATTTTATTATAGAAAGTTATCTAAAACTGCTCCTTTAACTGTTATTGAGAATTGTCCTAGTTGAACCTCAGCATCCGGGAAATGTAGGCGCTGTAGCAAGAGCAATGGCGAATTTTGGAATAACAGATTTAGCGTTAGTAAATGGATGTGAAATAAATGATGATGGATATGCTAGATCCAAATCAGGTAAACCAATTTTAGAGAATTTAAAACGATTTGATACTATGGAAAAAGCACTAGCTGACTGTGATATTGCTATTGGAACTAGTGGAATTAAACCTGAAGGTGATAAAAGATGGTTTAGAGCACCTAAGGATGTAAAAAAAATTAACGAATTAATCAATGAGAGGGAAAATCCTGCATTAGTATTTGGGAGAGAAAATTATGGATTATATAGAGAAGAATTGGCATTATGTGAAACAACGATAACTATTCCTACAAATCCAGATTATCCTATTCTTAATTTATCACATGCAGTTGGCATTGTACTTTATGAGATTAAACGTAAAGAAAAAGTAAAAGGTCCAAAAAAACGTAAAGCTGTTTCTCAAGAAGAATTTGAAAGATTGGTAGAAAGGATAATGGAAATGTTAGAAGATAGTAGTTATCCTGAAAGACGATTAGGTCGATCAAAAACAACCCTTAGAAGACTTATATCAAGAGGAAATCCTGATGAAGGAGAATATGAAAATTTGATGGGAATATTCAAAGCTATAAAAGAGGGAAAGAGATGAAACATATCATGGTAACTGGCCCAATGGGGGCTGGGAAATCAACATTTATGAGAAGTTTACCTAAACCACAAGGAAATTTCGTAATTCCGAACAATGTCCCTGATATGATGCTTGATTATTCATGTGAATTGAAAGGAATGATGTTCTATGAAATTGATGCACCTACTGCTACTGGAAAAGTTTGGATTAATTGGATTAAAACTGCAAACATACAACTTATTATTGGAAACGGAATCAGAAAACCTGATGAAAACTTTATTGAATTATGGAACTATTTAGTTAAAAATACTCCAAATATTAAAAGATTAATCGTATTGAATCGTACGGATAAAATTACTAAAGAATGGGAAACTTATTCGTCTGAAAAAATATTTTGTGTTGGGATGGGGGAAACTATTGATGAAGAAACTGCAGTTGCATCGGAAAATGATATCTTGACCATTGTAGATTATCTAGAGGAATACTATGAATAATGATAAAAAAATAGAAAGTTTGAGGTTTCTTTTAGCTGCTGCAAGCCAAATATATGGTGATAAAAAAATAATTGAAATGTTAACTGAACAAGGGGCACCTAAACATGAAAATATTGAATTACTAGTAAATGATTCTGAATTCCGATTTACGCATTTAACAATGGCACTAAAGGAATCAGGTGATTTTATTTCCCAACTAGAAACACGGTTAACTGAATTATGTGTAATTGCTGATAGTTTAAAAATTGGAAAACCAGAAAATATTAGAAAATGGTTAAGTGATGATTGTAAACCTTGCTTGGTAGAACATATTATTCAAGGATATGAGGATGTTTATC
>JAAZXP010000089.1 GCA_014240055.1 Methanobacteriota archaeon
CAACTAAAATCCGGTTAACATCTAATTTTCTTCTAGATTCTTTAACAATTTTATCATATGTTGCAAATGGATATAACATCAGATACAAATTCTCCATTATCTCAAACAAATTTTCTGCATTCTTTGAATTTCCAATTATCAGGGAAATTTCTCAATGTTGGGAATTTCATGGAAATATTAGAAGAGAATTCAACTCATCTTCACCTCCAACAATGTTTTTTCAATTTGGATAGCATTGATCCAAAGGGCGTTGTTGCAGAGTTGCAATATTTAACCTATGGTGGAGCGGAAGAATGAAACGAGAGAAGATTACACTGGGCTTTTTTATTGTAATTCTTTTGGCATTACTTCTGGAATCCTTTTTGGGTCTAATCACCGGTATTAATAGCAAATCCCAACCTGTGGTGGCTCAGAATTCATCCCTAACGGAAAAGTTTAGTATCCTGGATACTTCTTCTTTGGAGCCAATCAAACTTTCAGTAAATAGTTGGGGAAGAGATTTCTTTTATAATCGCAGCAATATTTACGATAACACATTCAATTTGACTGGCATCACTCAATTTAATCATGGATACAAAGCTATAATTAATGAACAAATTATTAGTGAAGGTGATAAAATTGAGAATTTCAGAGTAAAAAATATCACAAAAAATAGTGTTTTACTAAAATGGTATAAGCACAGTGTAACCCTTAAACTGGAAGAATAAATGAAATACTTAAAACAAATTCTTAAGCCATATCTCTTTCTGTTATACGCATCTGTGTTGTTTAGTAAGGATATTCCCGAATTATCGGATATATATACAACCGAAGGTGAAAACTCCCATACTCTCGTAATGGAGTTCAATAAGGGGAATTTTGAATACGTTACAACTGAATCTTTTGCACCTCCCAGTATATCTATATTATTCAAAAACCTTAATTGGGATCGAGGTAATTTCATTAAAAAGAGTAATCTGGGGCCTCTTTATCAATATGGTATAACTATTCCTAGAAATAGTAACCAGAAAGAGATAAATAAAATACTCCAATTGAAAATGGATTTTAATCGAGTTCCAGACTACTTAGTAAAAATTGAGCCTCCTAAAGGAAAAAATAAAAAACACAAACTAAAAGTAACATGGGTAAAAAATAAAAAGAAAAAATCACCTCGTTACAATCAGCCGCAGACTAACCGCTTACCAGAATCTAGAGTTAGTTTGAATTTCCAGGCAGCTAAATTAGTAAATGTAGTTCGCATGTTGGTTTCTCAGGATAATTATAATCTAATTATGGGAGAAGAGGTTCAAGGGGAAGTCACCATGAATCTTAACGATGTTTCATTAGAAACAGCTTTGGATGGAATACTTCATGTAAATAATTATGAATGGTTCATGCAAGATAATATCATTGTAGTACAGCCTATGACCACGAAACAGACAATGAGTGGAGAATTAATGACCCGTATGTTTCGACTTAATTATACTACAGGAACTATGATATCTGAAGCAGTAAAGGAGGTACTTACACCTAGGGGTAAAATAAAAGCACTTTCATCAACGGCATCAACCAATGTAGAACCAGGAGAAAAAGATATTTTAATGGTAACTGATATGCCAACTAACTTTGCTCTTATCGAAGGCGTTATCAGATCTCTGGATATTCAAACTGAACAAATTAATATTGCGGTAAAATTCATTGAAACCACTCTAAGGCACGATGAAATTATTGGTGTCGATTGGGATATGCGAGAAAGTAT
>JAAZXP010000008.1 GCA_014240055.1 Methanobacteriota archaeon
AAAATCACCATCCCAATTTTCTAATATTTTCATGTTATCTAATTCAAATGCAATGGCTGAACATAGACAAGAAGCCCTAGATGGCGGATTTGATGAGTTTGAAACTAAACCTGTACGTTTACCATCGTTAATTGAAAAGATTGAAAATTTCACTTAATCAGGAATTATTACAACTTTACCAAACATAGTTCCTTCCTCTAATATCTGATGACCTTTAGCACCATCTGAAAGAGGTATCTCACAATCAATAACTGGTTTTATTGCACCTGAGCTCAACAATTTTAACAACTCAGTAAAATCTGCATGCGAACCCATTGTAGATCCGAGAATAGACAATTGTTTGGAAAATAGATGCCTAATATCTGTTTCAGCAATTGGACCTTTTGTATTTCCTACTGTAACAATTCTACCACCAATTCCAGCCAATTGAATAGACCTTGACCAGGTTGGCTTGCCAACATTGTCCACTACAATATCATAACCTTTTCTCCCAATAACTGGAAATAATTCTTTGTGCCAATTTTCATTAGCTTTATAATCAACAACAAAAGAAGCCCCTAAATCTTCTGCCTTATTCTTCTTTTCAGCACCACCTGCCACAACATGTACTTCAGCCCCAAAATACTTTGCAATTTGAATCGAAAGAGAATTGACTCCGCCGCCAGAACCCATTACCAGAACATTGTCACCTTTCTGTATTCCTGCTCTAACTACGAGCATTCTGTAAGCCGTTAAGCCAGCGAGAAGTGGTGAAGCAGCTTCACTAGCTGTAAGACCTTCAGGACGCTTGTGTACATTTTCTACTGGAACTGACACATACTCGGCACAACCTCCACTAATATGTTCTCCCAAAATACGATATCCTGGACTCATACTATCGAATCCCTTTTCAGTCCAATTATCTTGTTTAGTAGTAATTCCAGGATCTACAACGACTTTGTCACCTGATTTCCATTTTCCAGAATTTTCAACAACGACACCTGAAACATCACTCCCTCCAATATGTGGCATTTCTAGATTCAGACCAGGCCAACCCTTCCTAATCCAGACATCCAAATGATTCAATGCACATGCTTCAACCTTGATTAAAACATGATTTTCTTGAACGACTAAATCAGGTAAGTCTCCATGCTGTAATACGCTTCTGTCACCGTGTTCTTCAAAGTAAAGTGCCTTCATATTAATCTACAAACCAGATGGTATATATTCTAAAGCTTCTAATCTTGCCTGAGCTTTCACAAGTATTTTATTTGATTCTTCAATTATGAATTTTAAGCGTTCATCACTAGGTTTTTCAATTACTCCATCTCGATATAGCAAATTATCAATCCTATTTGCTGAAAGAATTTCTACAACCCATTTATCATCATTTCCAGTTAATAGTGACGAATACTTCCAACCTTGTCCATGAACAATACCTCTGAACTTTTGAGCTAATTCCATTGTTCTACAAGAGATATGGAAAATTGGAGATTGTCCTTGAAGTATTACTATTGAGTTAGCAGGTATTTCCAGGTTAGTAATTGCATCTTTGACCTCTTGGAACTCAACAGGACGATGCCATGTTTTGCGTAATGCCACTGAATCTTTTCTACCAATATCTGGGAGAACAATTAATTGCAACCTACCTGCGCAACTGGATGTAGTAAAAATATCCGGATGAGAATTAAAGGAATTGAGAACTGAAATAACACCCTCATCTACAAGACCTTCTGAAAGTGCATATTCCAACTTTTTCATTGCATTCGCTTTGTATTGACTAAATTCCATTACTAATTTTGGTCTCTTATGAGATAATTGTGCCACTCTTTAGAAAGGTATCCCTATTATTTTTCCCAATATGGTTTAGCGTAGACTAGTTTGGGTTTGACTTTAGGCTTTACAACGGGCCCACTCCAATTCCATTCTACATCGTGATCTGCTTTTTTTACAGATTCTAGATAAATGACACCGGGTGTTAATGTTATTCCCTCTACAACTTTACCCATTACTGTTGGAACTGCCTCAACAACAGGTGCTTTACTCCATATTCGTGTATTAAGATCTAATTCTTTAACAATACTGTAAAAAAGTAATAAATCCTCGAAATACGCTAGGGGATCTGCTGATTCATACAGTGGTCTGTACAGGTTAGGTTCTAACATATTATGATACGGTACTGCCATATTGAATTGATTGCCAACAAAACTTATTGACACTCCAGTATAACCCATAGACTCAATACTTTTACTGAGTTTTACAATTCTTTCCATTAAATCAGGTGTCAAAATATACCGAGCCACATTCTGATCTTCACAATATGTTGAATACCTTTGCTCGAATTCAGGATTCTCTAAAATCACCTGATGCTTATCTCTCTTTTGAGAAGATTTAAAGAATTTTAAACTCTTACCTGGTAGTACAAAAACGGGACATTTAAATGTTTTATTGAAATCTGCTACATAGAAAATACCGCTAAAGGAATTAGTCGAAATATCTGAAAATTCCATGAACGTATGTCCTACTTTGCCCCAAACCAAATCATCTCCAGAATAATTTTGTGAGCCCTCCTCTCCGGGCCAGAGAAAAGGATTGGATTCGTCTGATTCGTCTATTTTACCAAATAGTCTACTTTTATTAAACTTGTCAGAATCAATAAATTCTAATCGACTGTACCTCAAATTAGGGTCAAAAAACTTAATTATTTTAAGTATTATTTGTTTCTTAAAATTAGAAACAAAACTTTCGATTATGGTGTAATAAAGTGAAACCCAGAGAATGAAAGGAAGAAGAAAAATAGTGCCACAACACATCATAGGAATCATCACTACCTCTCCAGCAAACTCAGCAATCTCAGCGATAATAACTAATGTATGTAATATAATATACAATAGATTTATGTCTATTGAAAAGAAAGTCGACAAGATCCAAATTTCCACATATATGTAAGGAAGAAAAAAGAAAAGCCCATATGCAACCATCCAAAAATAAAGATTATAAACGGTTTTTTTTCTTTCCTCTTCTAATTTTCTAACATAAGGTATTATTTCATTCTTGTAGAAATTGATAAATTCTTCCCGAGTTCTCATCTAAACTAATACAACAAAATATTATTTGTCTAGCAAAGACCCGACATCAATATTTCCTTTTTTAACTTCAGTAGTTTCAAACCATTCTTTTGCAGTAAGACCCATATTAGAGGCCACTATACTGCTAGGAAACATTTGTACGTCATTATTGTATGAGGTAACCATCGCATTGAAAGTTCTACGAGCTGCTGCTAATTGAGCTTCAATTTCATTCAAAGATGCTTGCAAATGTAAGAAATTTTCATTTGCCTTAAGGTTCGGATAATTCTCGACTGCGACTTTAATGTCTGCTAAAGCACCGGAAATTTGATTATTAAGGGCTATTTTTTCATTATCAGAAGCTTTCCCTGACATTGCTCTAGAACGTAACTCAGTAACCTTTGTCAAAGTCTCTTTTTCATGAATCATATATCCCTTAACTACAGAAACAAGATTTGGAATTAAATCATATCTTTTTGTTAATTGAACATCTATTCCAGAGAAGGCATTTCCTACTTGATTATCACTATTTATCAACCTATTATAAGTACTAAAATACCACAAGACTATTACAATTCCAATTATGCTAACCAAACCAACGATTATTAGTATCATTTACACATCACTACTGCATTGCAAAACTGTGTGTGTATATACAATTTATCACTAACGTGAATTACTAAACTATTATGACTTATCATGGGACAAATTATATGCAACAGTACCATCTAAATTATAAATGGTATCTTTTGATATTTCATTCTTTTTTAATTGCTTTGACCAGATGCGAGTGTTTAAGTCAAAATCTTTTACTATACCCACAAAATTAGTTGTATCAAAATAATAATTTTGTACAAATTTAGGAACCTTGCCAGTTTTAAGTTCCTCTAACTCAGCTTTTTGGAAAAGTGTCTTAGGATCCAAATGGCTCCTTGTTTCACGTTCAGAACCAGTTTGACATTCATCCACTATTCCATAGGTTTCAACTGCAATATACATTTTAGAATTGACAAAAGAAAAGAAAACATTTCCATGCCTCTTTGAATAATAGAATTTAGAAGTAAAAGACATTATCTGTTCCATTAAAACTGGAGTTAGAATATATCTTGCTCCAACTTGACTATTAGTATAAACATTGAAAAACTTTTCAAAACCAAGATTTTCTAACTCTAATTCTGGATTACTTGACAACTCACTATGTTTAATGTTTAACATATAACTTGATTTAGGTATAACAAAAGTTTCGCACTGAAAATCTTTATTAAAATCTACAATCGCAAATACGCCTGAAAAAAATTTAACCTCCGAAGGCCTACTCGCAACTTCAATACCTCGAGCCGTTCCGGAACCTAGGCTAAGGGATGCAGTGTGAATTGCCACGTTTACTAAAACCTCTGCTGCAAGACTCGCGACGCCTACTGCTAAATCTCTTGCCAACTGCCCTCTACGTAGTGAAGCCTTAGGCACATGGAAGAAGCTGACTTCAGAAAAAGCAATCGTAGTATCTCCAACTTTACCTGAGATTAGGTCTTCCCCTTTTGAAATCTTTATGGTAGAATGATTCGTAGGTATTCCACCTGCCCTTTGCATACTATCAAATTCTGAAGATCCAATATGTGAAAAAATCTTCGAAGCTGAAATATCCTTAAATGTAATATAATCTCTAGCATTATAATCAAGATTCGGGTGAATAAAATTGATGGATTTCTCAATAACTGAAGGGAAATAATTTTCCCATGACACTTCTTTTGAATAAGTAAAATAAGCAAATGATGTAATCGCTACGGTAACGAAAATCGAAAGCATTCCGCGCCAAATTGCATCTGAACTAGTTAATGTTGACGAGGCTGTAGAGCTGCTAATCATTAGATTAGGCAATACCGAAAAATAAAGAAAAATTTGTATGAAAAAGGACCCTATGGCTATAAGCGGCAACCAAGACATAATAAAATTATTAAGCTCTAATTGCGGAATTCTTTTTTTGAAATAAGGGAAAATATGACTTTTATAATATGCTGAATACTCCTCAGGAGTAACTTCTACATTCCACTTAGCAGGCGGTCTATTCCATTCAATTTCTTCCTTCACCATGAACGCTATCCATTTCCTATACTATTATATAACTGCCATGCACTAGTGATATTTATAAAAATCATATTCCAATATCTGTCCTAATTCAGATAATAGGAAGAGCTAAGATTGTGCACAGATTCAATTACGATTTACCTATAACACTAATTATTAGATTTCTATTGTGGCTTTGATCTCTATGCTCCCATACATAAATTCCTTGCCAAGTTCCTAAAGAAAGTGTACCATTGACAACAGGAATAGTTTCAGAAGTACTAGTCAAAGCCGAACGAATATGTGCGGGCATGTCATCTTTGCCTTCCATATTGTGAGTATAAGGAAAATCTTCAGGTGCTAATTTGGAAAATATTGTTTCAAAATCTTTTCTAACGGAAGGATCATAGTTCTCCTGGATAACTAAACTAGCACTGGTATGTTTGATGAATAAATTACAAACTCCATTTTGAATGTTAGATTCACTTACAAAATTCTGAACTTCTTTTGTGATGTCTAAAAAAGATTTAGGAGACGTACGAAATTCTAATGTCCCTTGTGACAACACCATAGTAACTAATTAAGAGAGCCTCAAATAAGACTTCATGTTAACAATGATTGGTTTGGGTCTAGGCGGGCCAAATTCAATAACAATGGATGGCGTTATTGCTCTAAGTTTGTCAGAACACATCTTCTATGAAACATATACCTCACCTATACATTCTGACACACTAGAATGGGTAAAAATAAAGTCACAAAAGGAACCGGTATACCTTTCTAGAAGTCAAGTTGAAGAACCTGAAGAATTAATTAGTTTAGCAAAGAAGACAAATGTGTCTTTACTAATTGTAGGGGATGCCTTGTCAGCTACAACACACGTAAGTTTATTATTAGAATGTAAAAAGAACAATATTGAATATCAAGTAATACACAATGCCTCAGTTCTTACTGCCGTTGCAGGAATTTTAGGATTACAACATTACAATTTTGGACCAGTAGCAACTCTTGTTCTACCAGAAGGGAATTACAGGCCTTTGAGTCCAATTGACAAAATAAAAACCAATATGGAAAATGGAAACCATAGTTTAGTTCTTTTAGACATAAAAGCAGATCAACCAGATAAAGAACCGATTTACATGACTGCAACACAAGCTGCCGAACAAATGATTGAAGCTGGAATACCAAATGACACAAAAGTGGCAGTGGCTGCCAGAGTTGGAAGATAGGACCAAGAATTGTGGTATGGAAAACTAAAATATTTGGCAAATAGAGACTTAGGAAAAGAACCTCACAGCCTAGTAGTTCCCTCTAGATTACACTTCACTGAAAAGGAATTCCTCGATAACCTCTAACCGCTCTAGTTTTAAGCCCCCCTCGAACTAGTTCTACCTAGATGCAGGGGTGGATAGCACTAGAGAACGGTTCAGTTTTTTTTGGTGAATCATTTGGGTTTGAAAAAACCATAGAAGGAGAACTTGTTTTCAATACATCAATGACAGGGTACCAAGAAGCCCTAACAGACCCCAGTTATGCAGGTCAAATTTTAATGTTTACATTTCCTCAAATAGGAAATTATGGTTGCAATAAAGATTCTTATGAATCTAAGAGAATCCAAACACAAGCTTGCATTGTCAAAGAATGGTGCCGTAAACCTTACCAAGGTGAAATGAACTTAGATGAATGGTTTAAGAAAGAAAAGATACCTGCAATTGAAGGAATAGATACTAGAGAACTAACTATTATGACAAGAGAAGTAGGCACGTTAAGATCTGTAATGTGCACTGATGGAACTATAACTCCTGAAGAAGGTGTAAAACGTGCAGCAAGCATGTCATGGCCATCTGACGAAAACCTAGTTGCCAAAGTATCTACATCTAAAATTTATAAAGAAGGAAACAAGGGTCCAAAAGTTACTCTCTATGATTGGGGAGTTAAGCAATCCATAGTTACTAATCTTGCAAAGAAGAATAGGGTAACTGTTGTTCCATGGAATTATACTTTAGATGAAATTAAAAAGACAAAACCTGATTTAGTATTTCTAAGCAACGGCCCTGGAGATCCAGACCATCCAGATTTGTCCCCTGTCGTTAATACAATAAAAGAGATTATAGATGAAATACCAGTCATTGGAATATGCTTAGGCCATCAAATCTTGGGATTAGCCTTAGGCGGTAAAACTTACAAACTAAAATATGGACACCGAGGCGGAAACCAACCGGTAAAAGACATTCAAAACGAGGTAGTGTACATAACATCTCAAAACCATGGATTTGCTCTACATGAATTACCCAAGAATGTTAAAGAAACGTTTATAAATTTAAATGATAATACCTGTGAGGGAATTCAATCGAATAACTGCTGGTCCGTACAATTCCATCCCGAGGCTGCACCAGGACCCATGGATGCAAATGTATTATTTGAAAAAGTTAAGGAGATGATTGATGGGTAAAATGAAAATATTAGTCCCCGGAGCAGGCCCTATAATCATAGGACAAGCTGCAGAATTTGATTATTCAGGAACTCAATGCTGTTCAGCTTTGAGAGAAGATGGGCACAAAGTAATACTCGTAAATTCAAACCCTGCAACTATACAAACTGATCCTGATACGGCAGATGTTGTCTATATTGAACCATTAACCGTTGAATCTTTAGCTAAAATTATCGAAAAAGAAAAACCCGATGCAATAATACCTGGAATGGGAGGTCAAACCGGCCTTAACTTGGCTATTGGGTTACATGAAGCTGGGATACTACAAAAATACAATGTCAAAATGTTAGGAACTTCTCTGGAATCTATAGAGATGGCAGAAGACAGAGATCTTTTCCGAAAGAGAATGGTGGAAATAGGTGAACCTGTTGCAGAAAGTGGAATTGCTAATACCATTGAAGATGCATTGAACTTGGCTGAAAAATTGAATTATCCCGTTGTTGTAAGACCTGCTTTCACCCTCGGAGGAACTGGTGGAGGTATAGCTTACAATAAAGAAGAACTTGACATAATAGCCGGAAGAGGATTAGCACTATCTCCAGTAAAACAACTTCTTATTGAAGAATCAATATTAGGATGGCTCGAATTTGAATTTGAAGTCTTAAGAGATATAGATGATAATGCCATTGTGGTATGTTCAATGGAAAATTTAGATCCAATGGGAGTACATACGGGAGAATCGATAGTTGTAGCTCCAGCTCTTACTTTACCCGAACAAGCCTATCAAAAATTAAGAACTTCAGCACTTAAAGTTGTCAAGAGCCTTGGAATTGTAGGGGGATGTAATGTCCAATTTGCATACCATTCTAAAACTCAGGAATATATTTTAATTGAAGTTAATCCTCGAGTTTCAAGATCTTCTGCATTAGCATCAAAAGCTACAGGAATACCAATAGCCCGTATTTCTACGATGTTATCACTAGGAAATAGGTTGCATGAGTTATCTAATCGAGTTACAGGAAATACAAGTGCAGCTTTTGAACCATCTATAGACTACATAGTCACTAAGATACCAAGATGGCCTTTTGATAAATTCAAATTAGCAGATAGAGAACTAGGGACCCAAATGAAATCAACTGGTGAGACTATGTCTATCGGTAGAACTTTTGAAGAATCACTAATGAAAGCATGGAGATCAATTGGTCAAGGTGTAGGATATCCTGAAGAAGTTACGTGGAGTCAAAAACAGCTAGAAGAAAAGATACGCATTCCAAATGATCAACGACTGCTTGCAATATGGGCATATTTGAGAAAAAATAAGGCGACACAAGAAACTATTGAAAAGACGTGTGAAATATCCGACTTTCATCCCTTCTTCATAGACAGAATAGCAAAATTAGTTAAACTGGAAATTGAGCTGTCTCAATGTAATAAAATAATAGATGACCAATTATTACTAAAGGCCAAGAGAAATGGATTTGGAGACAAACAAATAGCCCATCTAACAAATATATCTCAAGAAGGAATAAGAAAGCAAAGAAAGAAAAATAAAATAAAAAGCAGCTTCTTGATTGTAGATACTTGCGCAGGTGAATTTGAAGCTAAAACACCTTATTTCTATTCAACCTATGCAGACAAACCGGCAGATATAAAAATTGGAAAAAGCATAGTCATACTGGGGTCAGGTCCAATTCGAATAGGTCAAGGTATTGAATTTGACTATTCAACAGTTCACGGTGTTCAAGCTGCAAGAAATGCCGGTTACGAAGCTGTTGTTGTAAATAACAATCCTGAAACGGTCTCAACCGATTTTGATGCTTCAGATAGACTATATTTTGAACCTTTAGATAAAGAATCCATATTTGAGATACTAGATTTGGAAAAACCATATGGAATCATCCTTCAACTAGGGGGTCAAACTGCAGTTAATCTAGCATCAGATATAGATGAATATATACGGAAAGAAAAACTTCCCACGAAGATATTAGGTACAAAAGTAAAGGATATGGACTTAGCGGAAGATCGTGGAAAGTGTGGAGATTTAATGGAAAAGGCAGGTATTGCCATGCCAAATTGGGCGGCTGCAAAAAGCTCCGAAGAAGTTATTCAATACTCTAATGAAATCGGATTTCCCGTCTTAGTCAGACCTTCTTTTGTTTTAGGAGGTAGGGGGATGGAGATTGTCCATAACTCAAAACAACTAAATCAATACCTGAAACTTGAAGCTCATGCTTCCCCTGAAAAACCAGTCCTAGTGGATAAATTTCTTGAAGGTGCTATCGAACTGGATATCGACCTTGTATCGGATGGTAAGAATGTTATCATAGGGGCAATTATGGAACAAATTGAAATGGCTGGAGTCCATTCAGGCGATAGTGCCTGTGTAATGCCTGCACAATCTCTTTCTAAGAAAAACATAAAAAATGTAGAAGACATCTCTCGTAAAGTTGCAACTGTATTGAACATCGTAGGGGCTGCAAATTTACAATTAGCTGTTAAAGACGATATAATCTATCTTTTAGAAGCAAATCCAAGAGCTAGTAGAACTTTACCATTCGTGAGTAAATCTACTGGATACCCGATGGCAAGAATAGCTGTAAATGCAATGCTTGGCGATAAATTAGATAAAATACCTAAGACAATCCCAATGAAAGGGGCGTCTGTAAAAGTACCAACATTTTCTTGGCTGAAATTGACTGGGTTAGACACTGTACTTGGTCCTGAAATGAAATCGACTGGAGAAGCCATGGGGCACGGGCCTAACTTTGGAACTGCATATCTCAAAGCCATGAAAGGAGGAAACAAGAAGCTACCAACTAAAGGTACTGTATTCCTGTCAATTTCCAATAAACTAAAATTGGACTTCGAAGACATTGCCAATGATCTGGTAAAACATGGTTTTGATTTAATAGCAACTAAGGGAACGGCAGCATCACTACGGAAGTCAGGCATTGAAAGTAAAGTTATATGGAGAATATCTGATAGAAAACAACCAGATATATTGTCAATTATGCGTAAGGGTGATGTAGATCTAATCATAAACTTACCAACAGGAAGAAGAGCAGCTACAGACGGTGCTCAAATGAGGAGGCTTGCCGTCGAATTAGGGATACCATTCATAACCACTTTAACCGGTGCCAAAGCTGCAATTGATTCTCTTAAAGAAGGTGAAGAAGACTACGTGCAACCACTAAAAAAAGTTAATTATTAACAGAAAAAAGTTGTGCACTATGAGTATGTTTTATATACCGCTTGACATCAAGAAAAATATTGGTTATATATATGACTGAAAGCGACAAAATAGTTAGTGTAATTACTTGTGATGTTGAAGGAAGAATTGAAACCTTCAACCAGAATGCTGAAAAGCTATTCGGTTACACCTCAGATGAACTTGTTGGGAAGAAGAGAGTTTCTCTTTTTTCACCAGGAATGGTCGTATTAGGGCATATTGAAAACTGGCTAAAAAACGCTCGGGAAAATAAGAAAGGATACAAGACAGAAACCGTATTCGTTCGCAAAGACGGGAGTGAATTTGCAGCAAAAATAACGCTTACTGCAACCATGAAAGATGGTAAACACATTGGATACTGTGGTAGAACCACTGAATTAGCAGATGTAAAACCTGCTGAAGCTATGCCAGAAACTACACTGCTTACAAAATTCATCTCTATTGTAGCAATTACAAGGTTACCATTTCTGAGCGCCACATGGATTCCTATTATTGCAAGTATCGTTTGGGGAATTCAGAGCGGTATCATAATCGATTTCAACTGGACAACTTTTGCACTAGTTTTCTTAGGTGGTTCATTCTTACACTTAGCAGCCAATACCTACAATGATTATTTTGACTGGACTAGCGGTACTGATCAATTGAATAATGACTATTTCCTACAATTATCTGGAGGAAGTCGAGCTATTGAACTCGGACTGATTAGTGAAAAACAACTATTCAAATTAGCTACAGTATTTTTGTTCCTGTCAGGAATTTTAGGCCTAGGAATAATGACCACTCTTGGAGAAAACAAATTTGAATTATTCTATTACGGACTTGCAGGTGCTTTTTCAGCCTATTTTTACACAGGGTATCCACTAAGACTAGTTGCTAGAAATGGAATTGGCGAACTCTTAATTGGTCTGAATTACGGACCATTAATGACAATGGGGTCTGTTTTTGCTTTAACTGGAATACACAGCTGGGAAGCTTTCTACTTTGGAATTCCACTAGGAATTCTGACAACTGCCATACTATGGATTAATCAATTTCCAGATAGAGCTTCCGATAAAATTGCAGGCAAAAACCATCTAGTGGTTATGCTGGGATTAGAAAAATCAAGTTGGGGATACCTAATCTTGATGATATCTGCATTCTCATCAATTTACTTGCTATTCCTTTATGAAATCACCGAACAAGGTGCACTTCTAGGCCTTTTAGGATTGCCTATAGCATTATACTATTCGTATCAAGTCATGACCAAGTTCGATACAAGAGAACTGGCTGGAGCTAACTGGGGAACAATAGGAATACACTCCATAACTGGTTCATTAATAATCCTAGGAATGTACATATGAGAGATTTATTAAAAAATGTAAATCAGGAAGACGCCGAATTACGTAGCGATCATGTTATAGACGAATTGAGCGAATATTATAATACTGTTAAAATAGAATTTGAAAACCATTTGAAAAGAGAAATATCAAAAGAACCACAAGAAATAGCCTCAATCCTTGAAAAAGGAGTAAGTGGTGGTAAAAAACTCAGACCAGTTCTATGTAAACTTGTATCTGACTCATTAGGTGGAGATACTCATCTAGCATTTGAATGCGGTATGGCTCTTGAATTAATACATAGTGGAGCACTAATACATGACGATTGGATTGATGGCGATAAATTTAGAAGAGCTGCACCTTCATTATGGAATGAACTAGGATCTAGAACAGCAGTGCTTGTTGCAGATCTGATGGTTGCTACAGGTTCGCTTCATGGTGCCATTTCTATCGAAACGGGAAAATCTCTGGCAAGATGTGTTAGAAATTTGTCTGAGGGGGCCATTGCAGATTTTACAGATAAGGAAAACTATAGTGAATCAGTATATCTTCACCGAATTAAAAGAAAAACGGGAGCTCTCTATAGTACTGCTGCCGAATTAGGGGCCTTAGTATCTCCAAGAACGGATCTCGCTTCTGACATGTATAAATATGGAGAGTGCGTAGGAATAATATATCAAATAACTGATGACTTCCTAGATTTATTGAACTCATTGATAACAAAAACTGCAGTCGGTGATTTAGCACTAAAGATTCCAACTCTTCCGGTTACCAGATTAAATCGTTATTCTGAATACAAAGAAGTAGTCGATGAATTTGTGATGAACGGTAATCCGGAACCCTTGATACATAAAGTGGAAATTAAACATGCTCAAGCTGTTTTTGAAGACCTTGTTAAACCTTGGCAAGACATGTCACGCCGATTCCTTGCAGAAGTACCTGAATCTAATGAAAAGAGTCTTCTAGAGAAAGTCCCTGTAGCTTTTGCTAACGAATTAATTACAACTGATAAAAACTAGAACTTTCTCAAATGACGTCTAGGTGGCTTAGAAATTTTAACATCACCTTTCATCTGCGTATCGGAATCTAATTTTTTACTATCGCCTGAAAAGATATAATAAGAATTAACCTTACTGAACTCCAAACCTTCCTGTTGACAAGAATTTTTCATCCTAGATCTAAAAGTGTCTTTTTTAGAATGGTTAATACCTTTGGGAGTTACTCCTTCCCATAATTTCTCAAATTGTAAATACGTTACACTTTTTTTATCAATCATCCCATCAAGGCTGCTGCAGCCTCCTTACATATTTCGAATAAAGATTCCCAATAGATTGGGAATATAACACCCAATAGTAGTATTGTGATTAATGAAATATACCTTATAGAATTAGGAAACACAACTTCAGTATCTTCTACTGGTTCGTGAAGATACATGAATCTTATTATTTTGAGATAATAATACAAAGATAAGGCCGAATTAAGAACACCTGCAATAACTAAAGCTATAATCCAAGTTTCACCAGACAGACCCACTTGTAGTGTGTTATAGAATAACCAGAATTTACTGATAAAACCAGCAAATGGCGGTATACCTACTAACGAAAGAAGACATACTGTCATCGAAAGGGCGAGCAACTGTGACCTTTGTGCCAGTCCCTTATACGACTCTAAACTGTAACCTAAACCAACTGCACCTAAACCTGCAACTACCACAAAAGCTCCGCCTTTCATGAATGCATGAATCAATGTATGAGCAATAGCTCCAGACATTGCGCCTTCAGTCATAGCAGGAATCGCAATCATAATGTATCCAGCCTGGGCAATGGAAGAATAGGCTAACATTCTACCTATGTCTTCTTGCGATATTGCTGCTAAATTACCAAGTGTCATAGAAGCCAACGCGAGAATACCCAATACAAGTTTCCACTCCTCAGATACAGATTCCAAAGTAAAAGAAAATACTCTAAATATTGCAATGAAACCCATTGCCTTACTTGCAGCCGCCAGTAATGTGGTTACTGGTGTTGGAGCGCCCTGATAAACATCGGGAGCCCAAGCATGGAAAGGTACCACTGCAATCTTAAAACCTAAACCTGCAATCATAAACAAACTAGAGATGAAGATAACTTCATTGAAATTACCTGAGATTACTCCTTGAGATAATCCATCAATAAATGCATGAACTCCATCAAATGTTAGCGATCCTGTAACGGCATAAAGTAAAGAAATACCGTAAAGAGTCAAAGCTGATGAAAAGGCTCCAATTAACAAGTATTTTGCACCAGCTTCTGCTGATTTGTCATCTTGTTTCCTAAAAGCCACTAGAGCATAGCTGCTAAATGCTGAAATTTCAATACCTAAGAAAAGAGTCAAAAAATCATTAGCTGAAGCCACAACTAGCATTCCTAGAGTACTAGATAGTAAAAGTGTGTAATATTCTGCTTGATGAGGCTCATCCTCATCAAAATAAGAACTACTTATTAGTGAAACTCCAAGAGCTACTGTCACAAATATTATCTTAAAAACTTGAGAAAAAGCATCTATCTTGAAATGTCCGTATAATAAGAAAACCGAAACTTCCCTATCAATAGATAATGCATCTGAATTAAACCAAGAAACAACAAGGAATAACAAAATACTGGCAAGAGTCAAATTAGAGCATAAAGCAAATGACTTTTTAGTTTCTGTCAACATGTACAAACCAGGTATGGTCATTATGCTAGCGACAAGCACTATTTCTGGCAAAAATAAACTAGATGGTTCCATTAGAGTACTCCCATAAATCTCAAAATATCATAACAAGCAGTATTAATTGGATCCATCAAATAATGTGGAAAAATACCAAATATGGCTGCAATAATAATAATTGTAAACATAGGGTACAATTCATACCAAGGAGCCTCATGAACCTTACCCATTTCTATCTCTTTACTGTCTGTTCCAAAAACTGCTCTTTGAAGTGCCCAAAGGTGATAACCTGCAGTCAAAACCATACCAAAGATAGGCAATAACAACCAGTAACCATGAGATTGAAAGAAAGCTATAAAAACTGCTAACTCAGCAACAAAAACAGCCATTCCCGGTAAACCTAAGCTGCCCATAAATATTACGACAAATATGCCAGTAGTTTTTGGTTGATGCTTTGCTAAACCACCTAATTTAGGAATCTCTCTTGTACCAACTTGGTGTAGTAAAACACCAGCTATCATGAACATTGCTGGACTTAAAATCCCGTGAGCAAACATCATGAACACAGCTCCAGCTAAACCTAACTCAGTCATTGTAGCAACACCAAGTAGTGCTACACCCATGTGTGAAACACTAGAGTAAGCTACTAATTTTTTCAAATCTGTTTGTCCTAAACTCAAAGCTGCACCATAAAGAATAGAAATAATAGCTAAAACAACCATAAGTGGGACAAAATAAACTGCACCAAGTGGTAATGCAGGTAATGCAGCTCTTATTAATCCGTAAAGACCCATTTTAAGCATAACACCGGCCAGTAAGATTGAACCTGCAGTTGGAGCCTGAACATGTGCATCAGGTAACCAAGTGTGCCATGGAAATGAAGGTATCTTGACTGCGAAACCAATAAACAAGGCAGCAAAAACCCAAATTTGGAAATCCTCAGAAAAACCTCTACTACTATGCGCAATGTCAATCATAGAAAATGACTGAACTCCAGCTTCAAAGTATAGAGCCATAAAACCTACTAGCATAATAACTGAAGCTGTGAAAGTATAAATGAAAAACTTAATAGAAGCATAGCGACGATTATCACCACCCCATATTGCAATCAAGAAAAACATAGGAATTAGAACTATTTCCCAGAAAACATAGAATACAAAATAATCAAGAGTTACGAATACACCATAAAGCGCAGTTTGCATAACTAAAAGTAAACTAAAGAAAAGACCAGCCCTTTCTTTCTCTTCCCAAGCAAAAATTACAGTCAAAGGCCCTATTATTCCAGTCAATAAAATAAGTGGAGAACTCAAACCATCTACACCGAGCAATAATGATATTCCAAGCTCAGGAGCCCACACGTATTCTTCCATTAAACTATAACCTGATTTAGATCCAGTCTTTACAAAGACAATCAAAGAGATAACTAAAGTAAACAAAGTCGTACACAAAGCCACCATCCTAGGTGCATTAGGAGTATTTCTAAAACTAATCGACCAAATTGCTCCGATAATTGGAAATACTAAAAGATAAGATAACCAAGGAAAGTCACTGAATTCCATCGAAATCTCAGGAAGAGGTAAAGATCCTGAACCGACGATTATCGAACCTCGCATGTTCATAGTAGCATGAGGCTCACAAACATAATACAAAGTACCGTCTTGTGCAGTAAAATCGGCAGGTAGGGACCAGTTACCACCCACTTGAGGGCTTCCTGAATAGAAACCAGAATTATAATCATTCGAATCTGAATCTGATACTTGTGCAACATTATGAGAACCATTACCCCAAACAAAAGTTACGTTATCACCAACTTCTACTTCTAAAATAACGGGATCAAAAAAATATGAAGAAAAATCGTCAGACTGACTTACGAGAACTGTATGGTTTTCAGCCTCTACACTTCCAGAAAACAAAACTAAAACACCTAACAGTGCAAAAAAACCTATAAATTTATTCAAATTGACCACCCCATCATTGGCATGACTACTCGAGTAAGCAAAACAATAGCACCAAGTCCACCTATGCTTAGAGAAGCATAATGGCCAGTAAAACCTGAATTTATTTTTCTTACTTTATTGCTAAAAAATTGAGTAACACTTGCAGTCCCGTTCACCATTCCATCCACAATATTCCGGTCAAACCAGTCACATGCTTGTGCAAAAGTATCCCAAGTTCTCATTCCAAACCAATCAAATAATTTAGCCATGTATAGCCTATTTGAAAGGAAAGTATGGATTGGCCCAAGTACAATATTATCTGCAATTGAACTAGTTGAAAGTATAGTGCTACCATCACTACCTCTCTTGTAAAAAAGATAACCTAAACTAACTCCTGTAAGACCAACTATAACTGACAAATAAGTTAAAGATGAAGAAAGAATGTGATCTATTATCTCCCACCTAATCATACCTTCAGTACTTTCGTGGTGACCAAAATAAATCCTAGAACCAAAACCATCACCAATAAATAATAGAAATCCTGAAAATACAGCCATGAAAGCTAAGAGCATGAGAGGTATTGTCATTACTAAAGGTGCTTCATGGGCATGAATCTTAATCTCTTTCTTGGATAGTTCCCAGTTACCCGTTTCTTCATGATCTTTAGATGGTGCCATTTCACTAATTTCTCGCTTATCAGGACCACTAAAAGTCATCATCCAAAGTCTCGTCATGTAAAATGCAGTCATTGCCGCAGTCAACAGGGCGAGCCACCACAATACTCCAAAAATCCCTTCAGCTTCTCCATTATGATGCACAGCTTCCAAAATTTCATCCTTAGACCAAAAACCAGAAAAGAAAGGAACTCCAGCAATCGATAATACTCCTAGTCCCATAGTCATGGAAGTAATAGGCATAGACTTCCGCAATCCACCCATTTCTCTCATGTCCTGTGTATGTACTGAATGTATAACTGCTCCAGCTCCTAAGAATAATAGAGCCTTGAAAAATGCATGATTCATTAAATGGAATAATCCGGCTGTGTATCCTTGAACATGAATTTCTAGACCTTGTTCAGCCGCATGCCAAAATGCCCAGGCGCCAGTACCAAGAGCTAAAAACATGTACCCTAATTGTGAAATAGTCGAATAAGCAAGTACACGTTTAATATCATTCATAACCATTGCCATACTTGCGGCAATGAAAGCAGTCACACCACCAGTCACAGCAATGTAAATTGCAGTATCCGGACTGTGAACAATCAAAGGATAAGCTCTCGCAACTAAGAAAACTCCTGCTTTAACCATAGTTGCAGCGTGAATCAAGGCCGAAACGGTAGTTGGACCTTCCATAGCATCAGGAAGCCAAACATGTAACGGAAATTGAGCAGACTTACCTACCGCCCCGCCGAATAAACAAAGCGTTGCCCACTTCACTTCCGTAGCATTAGCTGCTAACAATTCAGGATCACTAAATAATTCAGAATATCTTAACGTACCAAAGGTATTGAATAAAATAACAAGACCTAAAAGTAGGAAAACATCGCCCACACGTGTAACCAAAAAAGCTTTCTTAGCTGCAGAAGCTGCAGATGGCTTTTCATACCAAAATCCAATTAATAAATAAGAACAAACACCAACTAATTCCCAGAAAATAAACATCAATAAGAAAGAATTTGCAATAACTAAACCAAGCATTACTCCTACGAAAAGGCATATTTCTCCGAAGTATCTAACTTGTCTATCACCTTCTTCGTGCATATAACTTGTAGAAAACAGCACAACCAAATATGAAACCAAACCAACGACCAATAGCAAAATTGCTGCTAAACTATCAATGTAAGTACCAAACTCAAATGAATACGTTTCTCCACCGAACCAAGTTCTTGTAGATTCAATAAATCCACCATGTAAAGAATCATGAAAAAGAACCTCATAAACAACTGCCATAGAAAATACTGAAGAAAGACCTACACCAAACAAGGCAAACGAACCACCTCTTCTTGGATCATACATTCCAAATAGAATAATTAAGCCGAAAGTAACTATGGGAAATACTGGTATCAACCAAGCGACACTTACAAAATCTTCAGTAAATTGACCTGTAGAAAAATAAAGTAATAACAAAGCAAAAACTATACTTCCTAAGACTACAAGCCCAATACCTGAGTCTGAATTATTGTCTTTACTACTCATATTACCACCTCAACCTATTAAGTAAATCTAACTCAATTGTATCTCGCTGTTTAAACAGACTCAATAATATCGCTAATCCAATAGCCACTTCTGCAGCTGCAATCGTAGTTACGAACAGAACAACTATTTGACCAGATAAAACATTGTAGAAAGTAGAAAATGCTACAAAATTTATATTTGCGGCAGTCAACATAATTTCTACAGACATCAGAACAACAATAGCATTCTTATTACGAATTACACCATATGCTCCAATTAATAATAGAATTGAAGAGAATACTACAAAGTTAATAGGATCAATCATCTCTTTCCTCCCTAGCTAAGAAAACGCCTGCTTGCAACGCTATAACCATCAAAACACCTAGCAAGATAAATGGGACTTCCCAATCATTAAACAATTCAAAAGCTAAAAATTTAGTAGTGTCAATATTAACATCACGAGGCTCTGAATACTCGGAAGTGTACCCCTCTGAATCAACGGCATACACAGTCCAAGAATAAGTCTCTCCCCTAACAAAATCGGAATAGGAGTACTTTGTTTCTTCTAAATTATCTACTTGATGAATTAAAGAGAACGAGTCTAAGTAAGTTGTATCATACTTATCAGTACTTACTTGTTCATTGATATTAATAATAATACCATAGGTTACTGTAACTAAAGGCCAACTTACTGTAAGTTTTGAAGCTGTTGTAGTAGTATGCTGCTGAGTCAATAAAAGAGGCATTTCCTCAATATTATTTCCTAAGGAACTTCCGGACATTCCAGTATAGTAAATACTAGATGTATAATTTCCTGAAGGCAATCTTGGTGTTTGAGATTCATTATCGGTAATATTACCTTCATATTTCAACTCACCGTCACCATCCACTACAATATGTCTATAGCCGACTGAAACGGGGACCCATTCAAACTCAACTATGTCTGTATAATGATAATAACCATCGTCAGGAAAAACTAGCGAAGGCGCACAACCATTGTTACAACTATCTGAAACATCTGATTCGATAATCAGATTATTCCAAGGCGCTAAAGAAAGAGAAAACACCACGTAAAATGAAAATATAATGACCAAAGCGTCTCTAACCCATATTGTGCTTCTACTAGACATCTTCACCTCCCTTTAATGTTCTCTTAGTTAACATAATTCCAAAAATAATAACCACAGATATAGCTCCAACATAAACCAGGACTTGTATAACTGCCAAAAATTCAGCATCAGCAATAATAAACAAACACGCCGTCAAAAGAAAAACTGTTGCTAACCAGACTACCGAATGAACTATATCATTTCCATTAACAACTGCCCAAGCCGAAGCAAGGATTAAAGACGCAATTAGCCAAAATACTGCTAAAACTAAATCCAAAAATTAAGCCTCCTGAGAAGCCTTTTCTTTTGTTAACCCACTGGAACTCGAATTACTAATTGGTTCCATATGTAAACAGCTTGCAGGACATACTTTAACACAAGTTGAACAGCCAATACATATAGTATAATCGAAATATGGATTTTCTACATTCCTCTTTTTCCCACTCTTTAATTCCTTGGTCTGAGGCCCTATATCCATAATTATACAATTTGTTGGACAATTATCTACACACTTACTGCAACCGATGCAAGGATCTGCATCAAGAACTGGAGATTCCATCATATAATTTGTAAGAGGTAGCTGAGGTAGATCTTCTAATTCGACTTTCATAGATCTTGCAGGATAAATTAAAGCTTCACGATTAGTATCTGCCAATTCATAGAAATCCGTCATAGTCATAGCACCAGTAGGGCAGTAATCTTCACAGAAACCACAGAACATACAGTGACCAAAATTTATGGCAGGCCTTTCTGCTTTACTCTTTCTCTTTGCTAAATGAGAACCATACCAAGCTCTATCTTGCTCCTGATCAGATAAGTCTTCTGGCTTCATCTTCAAACATTTATTAGGACAAACCTCACCACAAATACCACAACCTATACATAAATCCCAAATTACTGCATTCATTCCTCTATAAGTTGGAGGTGGATCTCTCCTCTCCAAAGGATACATAACGGTCGTTGGTTTGCCAAATGTTGACTTGAAAAATTGCTTTAAAGTAACCTTCATCGGATTTACAAAAATGTCCATCAAACCAGGTTCTCTTTCTTTACTCATATTAGAATATCTCCGGTAACGTAATTATATCTGCAAAATAAGGGTATATCTCTACCATGAATATAACAATCAAAATATTAATTAATGACAACGGCAATAATTTTTTCCAACCGAGTTCTAATATTTGATCGGTCCTTATTCTTGGAACTGACCATCTGATAAATATCCAAAATATTATAATCAAATACACCTTCAATAAAAACCAAATTTCTGGAGGAACTGGCCAAGGACCGGCCCAACCACCAAGGAATAAAATTGTAGCCACTGCAGCACCTGCAAAACCACGAATATATTCAGCTGCAAGGAAAAGCATATACCTAATTCCACTATATTCTGTAGTCCACCCTTCTACCAATTCAGCCTCAGCTTCTGGCAAATCAAATGGAACTCTCTCGACTTCAGCAAGAATACATATCATAAATACAATAAAACCTATGAATTGTGGAATAAAGTTCCACATAGGTAGGCCAAATAACCAAGTTCCTTCTTGTTGTTGCTCTACAATAGTAACTGGATCAAAAGAACCTGCTAAAAGGAAAACACCAGCCATACTCAATAGTAATGGTATTTCATAGGACATTAATTGAGCTGCAGATCTCATACCTCCAATCATTGAATATTTATTATTAGAAGCCCAACCAGAAGTTAATACTCCAATTGGAGCTATAGAAAACGCAGCCATTATCACCATTAAACCTGCTGGGGCTGATGAAGCTGCAAATCTATCTGAAAGCGGGAATAATACAAGCAAAAATACTGAAGAAGAAATAAAGATTATAGGACCCATAGTGAACAAAAAACGATCAGCTTTAGCTGGCACAATTAGTTCTTTAGTTATGGCCTTAATCCCATCGACCATGTTTTGTATAATTCCAATGCCACTATAATTATCCTTAAATTTCCATGTTGGTGCTTCACCTGCTAAATCTTCACCTAGTTCCCTAAAAGACCTCAAAGATAGCATTGGCCCTCTTCTATCCTGTATACGGGCAGCTATTTTTCTTTCTAAATGAATAACTAAAATTAGATTGGTCATGCCAACCATAAATGCAATGTTTACTGCATATGTCCATGCTAAAGTATCTAGCCCACCATCAGTTCCTAACCAATCAGCTACAGAACCTGCAGGATTACTAAATGGAGGAAACAAGCCAGCTTGGAAATTAAAAATAGGTATCAGAAGATAATTTGCAGTCCATTCAGCCATTGTACGGCATACTGTGAATAAACTCACTTATCGGTTTCTCCTATACATATGTCGATACTTCCCATTATTGCAGGAATATCTGCTAATTTGTAACCTTTAAGATAATGTGGACAAGCTGAAATTGTAGTAAACATAGGGCTCTTGATTTTCCAACGATATGGCCTATCTGAACCATCTCCAACAAGATACATTAGTGCTTCACCTCTTGAGTCTTCAGTTCTACGGAAAGCTTCTCCTTGAGCCCTAATTGGAACTCGAGAAGCCATTGTAGGTCCGGCTGGCATTTTCTTAAAGCAATCTCGAATAATACGAACTGATTCTTTCATTTCATCAATTCTTACCATATATCTGCTAAAACAGTCACTGTAACCAGGACCAGCCTCTCTGCTTGCCACATCCCAATCAATTTCCTCATATATCTCGTAAGTGTCATGCTTTCTCAAATCAAATTTATTACCACAGCCTCTTAAATTAGGTCCAGTTATTCCTAAATTCATAGCCTGAGATGCAGTAAACTTACCTACATCATCCGTACGCATTCTAAAGATTTTTGAGTTTTCAAAAAGATCAGCATATTCATCAAGTCTCTGCTCAAACAGCTTGAGTATACGTTCGGTTTTCTCTTCAAAACCATCAGGTAAATCTCTCTTAACTCCACCTATTCGAATATAATTGTAGAGCAAACGACTACCGCTTGGAAGTTCTAATAAATTAAGGAAAAGTTCTCTGTCTCGCCAAAAGTAAAGTGCACCAGTAATATGACCTAAATCCGGCATGTAAGCGCCAGCCCACATCAAATGTGAAGCTAACCTTTGTAATTCTAACATTATCGTACGAATATACTGCGCCCGGACTGGAACTTCAACATCCATTAACTCTTCAACAGAATGAGTGTAACAGTGTGTCCAAGTAGTCGAACTCGCATAGCACAATCTATCAGTTAATGTTGTATTCATGAAGTATTTTCTTCGTTCACCCATTTTTTCAACAGAACGATGAAGATAGCCTAACTCAGGATCTGCATCCACAATTGTTTCACCATCCACTTTTACTTTAAGAGTCCAAAGGCCGTGAGTCATAGGGTGCTGAGGCCCCATACTAATCCACATTTCAGCCATTACCACTCCTCCTCGTGTATTTCATACACGTAATCTTTTCTTAGAGGATGGCCGGCAAACCCTTCAGGTAAAAGTACCCTGCGTAAATCTGGATGGCCAATAAAATAAATACCCATCAAATCAAAAGCCTCTCTTTCATGCCAATTAGCTCCAAACCAAATATTAGAAATAGAATCTATGCTAGGAGCATCTCTCGTAAGATAGACATGAACTTCTAACATAACTGCACAATCATTATCATCTACTACAATCGATTGGTTAAGGCAAGAAAAATGATAAACTAATTCAAAATCTGGCTGATTATCTATGGCACTAATTAGGGAACAATGTTCAAAGTCTGATTTTATGCTATCAAAAAAATCTAATGAATCTTCCTTAGTCAAATCTAATTTAACTATGTTTTCTTTTAATTTAGAAATATTAGAAACTCCTTTAGAAGAAGATAGTTCCTGCATAAATTCATCGATGTTCATCTATTAACGCCTCAAAAACATACCTGGCTCTTTAGCCCTTATTTTCTTTTGCAAAGTCAAAAATCCATGCATCAAAGCTTCTGGACGAACGGGGCAACCAGGAATGTAAACATCAACCGGCATGAAAGTATCAGCACCTGCAACTACTGAATAAGAGTCCCAATAAGGACCCCCTGAAATTGCGCACTCACCCATTGCAATAACCCATTTCGGTTCCGGCATTTGTTCATACAGTGTCTTTAATTTTGGCCTTAATTTTTCACAAACTGGACCATTAACTATCAATATATCACATTGACGTGGAGAAGAACGGTAAACTAAACCAAGCCTATCAATATCGTGATCTGGAGCTGAAGCTTGCCCCATTTCAATTGCACAACACATTATCCCAAAATGTAAGGGATGAGGTGATAATCTTTGAGCAAAATTAAAAATTGGCCTCGTAACTCTATCTACAACTTCACGCATACCTGTGCTTTCAGCTACATTGTATACTGAATCATCAATCCATTTCAATAGTTGGTCTGAACGCAAAGCCAACCAATCTCCTGCTGGAGGATCTTCCATTATTTCATTCGAATCAGTTGTTTTAGAACCAATACCTCTTCGAAGACTTGGATTACCTCTTACTTTTTTTGAACTCATATCCAGATTACATCCTCCTTTTTGAAAGCATACCACAAGCCTAGTAATGTTAGAAGTAAAAACAACATCATTACCACTTTTGCAGCAATAGCTAATTGAAGATAGACTTGCACCCAAAGAATAAGAAATACAACTACTAAATCAAAAACTACGAACAAAATGGCAAACATATAGTATTGGAAATGGAATTGAATGTGAGCTTCACCCATTGGAACTTCTCCACACTCATAAGTCGAATTTTTGAGAGCATTATCATTATGTGGTCGGAAGAACCTTCCGATAAAAAATGTCAATATAGGAAATGATAGCGCAATAAGCGCGAAAATCCCTATAGGAACGTACTCGTGTCCCAGCACGAATACCCTTTTGTCTAACCCTATTAAAAGAGTTCGGACTAATGCCCAAAATATATCCCGAATAAATATGCCAAACCATAACTACACCTACTTGTCTGCTAAAGTCCTGAAAAAGGTGTATAATGAGCTTAGATTACAAAAGAGTGACCACAAATGTGCTTCAAGAAATGAAGAATAGTAATGAAAAAATTACAATGCTTACTTCATACGATTACACTCTCGCTAAAATAGTAGATAATGCAGGTATAGATGTAATTCTTGTTGGGGACTCTGCTTCAAACGTCATGGCAGGCCATGAAACGACACTCCCAATTACATTAGACAATATGATTTACCACGCTTCATCTGTTGTCAGGGCTGCAAAACGATCTTTGGTTGTTGTCGATCTACCATTCGGTTCATATCAAGGTGACTCACGAGTGGCACTCGAATCATCTATAAGAATTATGAAAGAGTCTGGAGCCCATGCAGTCAAATTAGAAGGCGGAAGTGAAATTATAGAATCTGTTGAAAGAATACTTACTGCAGGAATACCAGTAATGGGACATTTAGGATTAACTCCACAATCAATATACAAGTTTGGAACATACACAGTAAGAGCTAAGGAAAATGCTGAAGCTGAGAAACTGTTAGAAGACGCACAAGTTCTTGAAAAAGCAGGATGTTTCTCAATAGTTCTAGAAAAAATACCCGCAGAACTTGCTAAAGAAGTGGCCAAAAAACTGAACATACCAGTAATAGGGATAGGTGCTGGCGTAGATGTAGATGGACAAGTATTAGTTTTACATGACATGTTGGGAATGACTCATGAATTTAATCCCCGCTTCTTACGAAGATACCTTAACTTGTTCGAGGATATCAATACAGCCATACAAAATTATGCAAAAGATGTCAAAGATAAAAAATTTCCAAACAAAGATGAGAAATACTGATATACTCAAAAATGAGTATCTACCCATTATATTTTAATAGACTACTGATAGAAATTTTGTGAGACCTAGAATCATTTTGAATTGCGCAGCTTCAGTAGACGGAAAGATAGCCCTGCCAAATAGAAAACAACTCGCCATTTCAAATAATGAGGATTTTGAAAGAGTCCATAAACTCAGAAGTGAATGCGATGCCATAATTGTAGGAATAGGAACAATAATAGAGGACAATCCCTCTTTGACTGTCAGAAACAATTCCGGTGCAAAACCAATTAGAGTAATTCTGGACACCCATTGCAGAATACCGCCAAACTCTAATGTTTTACAAGGAAATAGTAAAACTATTGTAGCCGTTGGTGAAAACCCAGATCAAACCAATCTAGAAAATGCAGAAATATTGAGATGTGGTAAGGAAAAAATAAATCTGACTAAATTATTAGAGCTTCTCAGCAAGAGAGGAGTTAAGAAAATACTTGTTGAAGGTGGTGAAACTGTTATGTGGTCATTTCTTAAAGAGGAACTTTTCGATGAATATAATATATTCTTGTCGAGTATGATTATAGGGGGAACTGAAACACCCACGATTGCCGGTGGAAAGGGATTTCAAGACGAAAAATCACTATTAAATCTTAAATTAGATAGTGTTAAACAAATTGGAAATGGCATTTTGGTCAAATACAGAAAAAAGTAAAATTAAAATACACAAGTTCTTGGCCACACAATGAAAGTGGGAGTGATGGCATCCGGGAGAGGAAGTAATTTTCATGCTATCTTAAAAGAATCCCATAATGGAAACCTCCCAAATGTCGAAATAAGACACCTAATCGTTAATAAGAAAAGTGCTAAAGCCATTGAAGTAGCACAAGAATATAATATTCCTTTTACAGTAATAGAATCAAAAGATAAAACCAGGAAGGATTTTGAAAAAGAAGTCGCCGAGTTATTCAAAAAAGAAAATATTGAAATAATTGTACTTGCCGGTTTCATGAGAATATTAACTGATCATTTTGTTAACCTCTATAAACACAAAATCATCAACATCCATCCATCTCTATTACCTGCATTTCCTGGTGCCCATGCACATAGAGATGCGATCAACTCGGGTGTGAAAAAAAGCGGGTGCACAGTACATTTTGTAGACGAGGGCGTTGATTCTGGACCTATTATTATGCAGGCTTCAGTTGATATTGAAGAGGGTGAAAGTGAAGAGTCATTATCCTCTAAAATATTAGTTAGAGAACATCAAATTTTCCCAAAAACTCTTGAACTATTATGCTCAAACAAGATAGAGATAATTGGACAAAACGTTAAAATCAATCCTGACTAATATTTTATATACACAACAGTCTGGCCGCCAACCTGCGTTTGGAATATTCAGCAATGTCTTTGAAACAAATCACCCGAAAAAGCAATTCAGAGCTAGTCAAAACCATAGATAATTTGAAGAAAGCATCTCGTGAAAACGATGCACCACTATGGAGAAGTATAGCTTTAAAATTGGAAGGATCATCACGAAACTGGCATAATGTAAATGTTAGTAAATTAGAATATAATGTAGATAAAAACGGTAAAGCCATCATTCCTGGAAAACTAATGGGAACTGGCATTCTTACTAAAAAAGTAACCGTTGCAGCATATAGCTTTACACATTCAGCTAAAGAAAAAGTCGAAGCTGCTGGCGGAAAATGCTTTACATACAGTGAAATGATTAAAAAGAGTCCGAAAGGTACAGATGTAAAGGTGATCGGTTAATGATAGTTATAGATGCTAGTGGATGTATTATGGGTCGATTAGCCAGTTCAGTAGCAAAAAGTTTGTTAAATGGAGAGAAAGTCCACGTAATCAATGCAGAAAATGCAGTAATCTCAGGAACTAAAGATATGGTCTTTGGAGAATACATTGAGAAACGTAACTTGAACCACCCTAGAAAGGGGCCATTCTATCCCCGCATGCCACATCTGATGTTAAAGAGAGCAGTTAGGGGAATGATACCTTATCAAAAACCAAGAGGACGAGAAGCGTTCAAAAGATTAAAAGTAGATGTAGGCACTCCTATTTCCTTAAAAGAGGAGAAAGCTCAAACTATTGATAATGCAAAAATGAATGATAAATCAAAATATGTTAAACTCGGATATGTTTCCAAAATATTGGGAGCCAAATTCTAATGGTAAAAATCATACACACTAGTGGTAAAAGGAAAACTGCTATTGCCAGAGCAACATTAAAATCTGGTAAAGGTAGAGTCAGAATCAATAACAAACCTGTCGAATTTTATCAACCTGAATTGGCAAGACTAAAAATTCAAGAACCTCTAGAATTAGCTGTAAAACAGAGAAATAAAGTTGATATTAACATAAGTGTCCAAGGCGGAGGAGTAATGGGTCAAGCTGAAGCTGCACGTACTGCTATTGCAAGAGGTATAATCGAATGGTTTGGAGATGAAGAATTACAAAAACTATTCCAAAGCTACGACCGCGCATTATTAGTTAATGACACTAGACGTAAAGAGCCAAAACACCCAATGGGTCGTGGAGCTCGTAAGAAGAGGCAGAAATCATATAGGTGAAGTAAAATGTTAGTACCAGTAAGATGTTTCAGTTGTAACAAAGTAATCGGCGGACACTATGAACAATTCATAGAAAGAAGAGCAAATGGCGAAGATCCAGGTGAAGTAATGGATGACTTGGGCGTCAAAAGATATTGCTGTAGAAAAATTTACGTATCTCACGTAGACTTAATAGACGAATTATTGCCTTACGATTAAGGTTCAAAATGAATACAGCATTTATTTAACTATAAAGTTAAACACATAGAACCTATAATTCCCGAGTTTTTCCCTAATCCAGGTTCTGAGATTAGCTCAGATAGTGAACCTAATTGAGTATATTGGTTCCATATTTTGTCAACATTAGATCTTATCTTATTGAACAAATGCTTCTGATTCATAATACCTCCACCCAATATGATTTTGTCAGGAGAATGATTGGAAATGATATTTACTAGTCCAATTGCTAATAATTCAGCTTCTTTTTGCCAAGCCTCATGCTTTTCGGGGAGTTTAGTTGCTTCAATACCCCACCTAGATTGCATCGAAGGTCCGCTAGCCAGACCTTCCCAACAATTGCCATGTATTGCACAAATACCCCTAAAATTATCTGAATTAGGAATAAGCATATGTCCTATTTCCAAATGAAAATTGCCAATATGTGGTTTACCACCTAAAAGGACACCTACACCGATACCAGTACCCACCGTAACATAGACTAAATTTTCACATAGCTTACCAGCACCGTAATGATATTCTCCTAGGGCTGCGGCATTAACATCAGTATCAATAAAAATATTTGAACTGACACTTGATAACTCGCTAAAAATATTGACACCGTTCCAACCTTTCTTACTTTCGGCAACTAATAGCCCATAATCGGTAGATTCAGAATCAAGAACTAAGGGCCCAAAAGAGCCTACACCTAAGCTACTTATTTTGAAATTATTAAAGAAAGACAATATTTCTAGAAATGTACTATTAGGATCACTTGTAGGTATCTCTTTTATCTCAAAAATATCTAAGGGATTCTTGGCAACACATACAATACATTTAGTTCCTCCAAATTCAATACCCCCTATCATAATTTCACTCTTTGCTTCTTAGGTCCACCTTTTTTATATCTATTGAAATACTTTTTAGCCTTCTTATCTCCCTTACTTTTTCTTTTCTTCTCGACAGTACCAGAATCGTCAGCCATAAAGGCCTAGTAATCGAAATATATAAATGGTGCGGGGGGAGGGATTTGAACCCTCGTACCACTAAGGACTGGGACCTAAACCCAGCGCAATTGGCCTGGCTATGCGACCCCCGCTACAATTACCTCTGAACCGCACATTTAATAATAGAATTGGTCATATGCAGAAATGTTCAAAGATATAAAGAAGAAAGCCGAGGAAAAAGCTGGTGAGGTGAAAGATGCAACCTCAAATATGGGAAATAACGTTTTGGATAAAGCAAAACATGTAAAAGATAGTGCATCTAACTTGGCCACAGGTGCTGCTAAAACAGCTTCGGATGCTGCTTTATCTGCGGGTAAAATGGCAAAAGGCGCAGTAGATTCCGTGATTATTACAATCGCTACAAAAATTATTGTGAGTTCTATGAAAAAGGCTGGTAAGAAAGGAACATCCTATATTAGCAATGACAACAAATATCAAAGTTTTATCGATCGTACTTGGGAACTATTACCTTTACCTGTAAGACTCATTGGCAAGGATAC
>JAAZXP010000090.1 GCA_014240055.1 Methanobacteriota archaeon
TTGCAATTATTTGTTCTCTTATGTTTTCTTGGGTAATGGTTTCTTCATTGGAACCCTCGAATGAAGGTGTTCTATCAGCAAGTGTAGTTGTAGACTACGGAGGTGAAGAAGCAGGGCTTGAACCTTGGATGTTGATAACTGCCATAAATGATCAAGAAATAACAAGTGCAGACGAGTTTAGTGAGACCTTGAATGAAACTTATGTTGGGCAAGTTGTTAATGTTTCAGTATTGGATAAAGGAAATCCAGATACGTATCAAGTTACTCTGTCTGATAAAGGAAGTTATTATCTAAAATATTATCCAGATAGTTATGAACCATGGATGTCTGGAAAAGGATTCATGGGCATTGCTGTTGTAAACCCAGAAGCTATAACTGAAAATTTAGCACATCCTGGAAATAGTGGAGGTGCAATGTTACAATATATTACTCTACCTTTCCAAGATTTACAACCTTTCCCTGAACACTTCACTGCACTCTTTGAGCCTACTGGAATTGTAGGAATATTACCAGACAATATATTCTGGATTTTAGCTAATTGTTTTTACTGGATTTTCTGGCTTAATTTGATGGTAGGATTAACTAATGCTCTACCTGCAGTGCCACTAGATGGGGGATTCATATTTGCTGACGGAGTAACTGGTATCTTAGATAAAGTCAGAACTGGCTGGTCTGAAGAAAAGAAAGAGGCAATAGTTGATAATTTAGTTGGAATTTTAGCTTTCAGTGTGCTTTTCCTTGTCTTTTGGCAATTAATTGGACCAAAACTTGTTGGAGTAGATCCAGTAATATTAGATGCGAATATCAATGCTTCTGGTAATGAAGGCTTCAATGGAGATATGTTCACATTTGACGCTTCTGGATCTGAAGGTACTTTTGTATCCTATGAATGGGAATTCGGTGATGGAAGTTCAGACACTGGAGAAAGTGTGAGTTATAATTGGTCTGAAGGTGGAGTTTATTTTGTTATTTTAACAGCTAAAGATGCTGAAGATCGGCAAAGTGTAGAGTTTTATCAAATGACTATTGATTATACTGGAGAAGGCAGTGGTGAAGTTGGAGGTGGGGAAACCGATACTGTTGCGGCAACAGTTAATCCTTACATTAATGAAGTAAATATTTACATGAATATAACTGGTGACAGTGATATTTCTATTGGCAATACTGGAGCTTCATCGGATGTTACAGTTACTATTGAATTAGATAAGCAAGTTATATTCTCAGAATCTTATAATATAAACAAAGGAAATACAGAAGCTATTCAATTTAGTCTTGATAGTGGAGAAATGGTTGGAGATTGGGAAATTATTCTAGAAGCAAACGATGCTACATCTGATTTTACTTATGAATATGATTGGTTTAATGATTTTCAAATAAGTAACTGAAACTTTAATAATAGATACCATTTTTGGTAAATATTAACTCAGGGTTATTTTTGAATCCTGTAGATGTGAAAAACAATGAATCAAGACCCTGTACAA
>JAAZXP010000091.1 GCA_014240055.1 Methanobacteriota archaeon
TGGAGAAGTAGATGACTATGGTTGTTCCGCATCTCAGAGAGATACTGATAACGATAAAATTACAGATGATATTGACAACTGTTCCGATACACCAGATGGTGGAGAAGTAGATGACTATGGTTGTTCCGCATCTCAGAGAGATACTGATAACGATGAAATTACCGATGACATTGACAATTGTTCAGATACGCCAGATAGTGAAGAAGTAGATGGATATGGTTGTTCAGCTTCTCAGCAAGATACAGACAGCGACGGTATTACAGATGATATTGACAATTGTCCTGAAACATCAGAAGGAGAACAAGTAGATCAAGATGGCTGTTCAAATTCTCAAAAATATTCGAATTGTCTAAGTTCCGATTATGACTGGTGTGCAGCTTATGATGACGCTTGTCTTCAACAAAGTGAAGATAACCTGAGTGCAGCTAAAAAATGTGGTGAGTTAAGTGCAGATTTTTGTGACCTACCAGAAAATAGTGAAAAGGAATTATGTACTGTGACTATATCCGGATGTAAAAATGGTACTTATGAGGATGGAAGTGAATTTGATGAAGTTGATAAAGTATTTTGTAAGGCCTTACTCGGCGAACAAGTAGATGATTTAGAAGAAGAAACTTATGATTCAGGTCCAGAGGTTGAGTCTTTAGAAGATGTACCGGAAATTCCAAGTTTAGGTTTGGTTGCAGTTATATTTTCGTTATTTACAATAGCATTGATTAGAAGAATTTAGTCGTTAAATTCTTCAAGAATTGAATCTGTAACGTCCGAAGCAGGTAGTTCTTTTTCCATCAACCAGCCATACCATTCAATCGATATTTTAGCGCCAGTTTCAGTTTTCTTAGCCTTGAGAATTCTATCATTCACTATGGTTTTCCCATCAAGTAAAATACCATTTTTTCCAAAGGCAAAAGGGCGAGGATAACCTAGATAAATTATACTTAAAATTAAGAGTCCAAATGATAGGTAAATATCTGTTTTTTGAATATAATCTAATGAAATAATGAAGATCATAGTGCATGGAATTAGTAAACTGTTGATTCCTTTTCTCTCCATTTCTTTTCCAAAATTTAGAGTAATAACTTTGCTTCCCTTTTCAGGTTTTCGGAATAAAATAATTACATCATATAATAGAACAATAAGCAATATTACTTTTGCATAGAAAAGGAGGTCATCCATTTTTTACCTCGGAAACTAATTCCCATACTTCATCAAATATTTGTTCAGGAGTTCTTGTAGAATCAATAATACGAACTAATGGATCATCCCTCAAATTTAGATAAGCCTCCCTAACTTTTTCTAAATGTTCTTCTTTCTCAAATACATCTGCTACACTATGTCCCCTCACACG
>JAAZXP010000092.1 GCA_014240055.1 Methanobacteriota archaeon
TTGAATTGAATTTAATTTCTTCATTCCAATATTCGGCATAATGTCCACTCCCCCATCCTAAATCATCGAATATTTCTTCCCCATTTAGATAGTACGTTCCATAATTATTAGCTGCCATATTCAGGCTGAGCGTATCATTTTCGTAATTACTAAGATCATCTATGTAAAAAATATGCCTAAAGTATGCATAATTGTTTCCCGACCAGTCAGTATTGTAGTCGATGCCACTTAGATCATCATCTCCGAATGGAGCAGGAGAGAGAGTCCAATTTGAGTTTGGTACAAAATCAATCTCTGTCCATGTTGTGTTACTTTCTTCGTATAGCCTACCTCCTGTTGAATTCACCCATTTCCATTCAGTTTCATTATCACGTCCACTTTGAACAATCATGTTTTCTATTTCACCATGATATTGTGAACGCGCTGTCAAGGTTAATTCATAAATTCCGGAATAAGTATTGTTATCGGGAGTTATTTCAAGTATAACTGTTCCAGTTTCACCTGGAGAGAGATTAATGACACTTGGGACAAAATCTACTTCCCAAGAACTATATGTCCCAAATATTTGAAAAGTGTAATTGTCATCCACATTACCTTCGTTTGATATAGTTATATTATAAGTTAAGAGTTCACTAGTATTACCTACATTATAATCATCATCCACTGAAAAATTGTAGGCATAATATCCTACATGTATAAATCTTGTTAGACTTTTATTCAGAACCTTTGCCGTTACGTTGAATTCACCTAGTCTATCTGGCGTCCATTCAACTCTCCACTCAAAAGTTTTATTGTTTTCTATTTCAATTGTCTGATTTACAAATTCGCCCCCTTCTATTTCTAAGGTCACGTTCAAATCGGTTACATTGCTTTCTTCATTGTTGAAGAAATCAATTCCAAGTACTAAGTCATCTCCAAGAATAATTGGTTTCTCGCTCCAAGATTGAACCTTCAAATCTAATTCACAATCTAGCCAGGTTGTGTTGTCACCGCCACCCCAAAGACTGTCTCTACCAACTAAAACAAGAGTATTATTTCCCTCCGTGAAAAGATTTATGTTTATACTGATCTCTTTGTTCCAATATTCAGCCTCACCTTCATAGCACCCTCCACTATAACTTAAACAATTTTGAATTTGTTGACCATTCAAATATACGGCATAATAATTCGTATAAGCCGATTTTATTTTACCACCTAATACTGCAGACGTATCTTCAATAGTGAAATTTTTTCTTATAATTATATAGTCATTATCTCCATCACTTCCGTCAGTATGTTCAGATTGCCATATTGTCCCTGGCTCGATTGTGAATTAGATTTGAAGGTTCAA
>JAAZXP010000093.1 GCA_014240055.1 Methanobacteriota archaeon
GATGGTTTAGACGGTGGTGGGAGTAAGGACTACTTGTGGTATGTTACTTTAGAAGGTAGAGATAGTGAAAATGCAATATTTACTTCACCTGCTGCATCTGATGTAGATGGAGATGGATTACTTGATTTCGTTATAGATGGTTCAGTTTATTCTGCAGATTTAGCAGATCTAACCTTAAAATCTTCAGACATTGTAATTACAGACAAAGAAGGTAATTCAGTTAGTGAGATTGAAGAAAATCAGGATTTAGTATTTTACCCAATAACTATTCGTAATGATGGCAATCACGATGCATTAGACATAGATATTGAAGTACGTTTAGATTCATTAACTGGCCCATTACTTCATTCAGAAACGATTGATACTTTAAATTCTAATTCTATTACTAATTTACAAGAATTTAATTGGACTGCCGTAGGTCAAGGAACTCACCAAATTTGGGTTATGTGTATTGTTGATGAAGATGAAAATGAGGAAGTTAGATATGATAATAATAATGCTTCAAAATCGATATTAGTTAGACCTCAATATGGCTTAGATTTATCAATATCTGATTCATCAGAAAGTATAGACGTTAATCAAACAGCAACCTTTGAGATTGATATAATTAATATGGGACTTCGCACAGATAATTATACCTTATCCGTTACTGTAATGAATCCAGATTGGATTATTTCTCATCCTATACAGATTAGTAATTTAACCTCTAATATTTCTACTGCTTTTAGTGTTAGTTTCACTCCCAGTTTTAATGTGACATCTGCAGTACATCAATTTACAATAACTGCAACTTCACAAGGAAATACTAGTCGTTCAGATTCGGTTTATGTTAATATAGAAGTTAGTCAATATTATGACATAAAATTAGAAATGCCTTTGTCAAATCAACGTGTATTTCCTGGAACTACTCTCTATTATCCTGTAAAAATAACAAATCAAGGAAATGGTGATGATACTTTTGATTTATACACAAGTATTGATTGGGGCGCTCAGATTCGAATAAATAATTCGCCGGCAGGTACTGTTACTTTGGCAGCATTTAGAACGATTAACGCAGAACTCAAGGTTGTAGTACCTGATGAGACGTCCGTTGATGATTACAAAGAGATTCCATTTACTGCAATATCTCAGGGTGATGATTCTATATCTGAATCTACAGTTAGTAATACATCGATTGGAATTATGATGGCTGAAAAGGCAGTTGTTAATATCCTTCCTGGTGGAAAGGCTAGTTTTTTAGTTGAGTTTTTGAGTCCCGAAGAAGATGAAGGTGTCTTTTCCGTATCTATATTATCTGGTTCACCAGACT
>JAAZXP010000094.1 GCA_014240055.1 Methanobacteriota archaeon
CATCGTAGTGGTGAAACTACTGATACAACAATTGCCCACTTGGGTGTAGCCTTTGATTCTCATGCAATAAAAACGGGAATTATGGGTGGCGAAAGGATTGCAAAGCTTAATGAACTGGTCCGAATCAGCGAGGAACTCTGATGACTGAAGTCGAAGCAAAAGAACTGCTCATTGACGAGGATACTTTCCTCACTTGTGGAGTCCATATTGGAACAAAACAGAAGAGCAAAGACATGGAACCTTACGTATACAAAGTAAGAGACGATGGGTTAAGGATACTTAATGTAAATAAAACCTCTGAAAAGATTACAGAAGCTGCAACATTCCTGAAAGATTTTGAACCAAAAGAAGTCTTAGTTGTTTCTGCAAGACAATACGGTTGGAAACCCGCAAAAAAGTTTGCAGATAATTGTGGATTTACATGTATTGCTGGAAGATTTACACCAGGTAGACTAACCAATCCTGAAATGCAATTTTTCATAGAACCTAAAGTCATAGTTCTTACTGATCCTGCTGCAGATGCTCAAGCATTTAGAGAAGCTCTAAACATTAGTATTCCTGTAGTTGCTATGTGTGATTCAAATAATTTGACCACAGATATTGACTTAGTAGTACCAGGAAATAACAAAGGAAGACGTTCCCTAGCCTTAATTTATTGGTTAATGGCAAGAGAAATATTGAGAATGAATGGTGCATTGGATGCAGATGAAGAACTTGACGAAACTATTGATGATTTCGAAGCTCCTCTAATTTAAAGCTTAGAGTCTTCTTTTTAATAACTGAGCCATAGGCAAGTTGTGTTGTTCAAGGTACTGTACTTTGTTTACGTTTTGCTTCTACTTAGAATGGAAACTAAATTTTACGATAGAGAACAATATAGAAAACTAGTTACATACAGAGCTAGAAAATTGATGAAACGTTACAATACCAGATTATATGTTCACGGAAAACCTCAACCAGGATTTTTAGCTGCAAATCATACAAGTTATCTAGATCCAATAGTCGTCCTCGCATTGAAGGCTGGAGGTGCTGTTGCTAAAATCGAAGTCAAAGACTATCTCCTCTTTGGAGCAATAGGCGAGAAAATTGGAACTTTGTGGGTAAAAAGAGAAAATCGTAAGTCAAGAAAAGGAGTTATAGCATTACTAAACAAGTGGGATGCTGCTAACGATCCCTTGTGGATTTTTCCAGAGGGAACTACTTCTTCCTTCGGAGATTTAGACCCGTTTAAAATGGGAGTCTTCAAAGCTGC
>JAAZXP010000095.1 GCA_014240055.1 Methanobacteriota archaeon
GATAGGAGTTCAATGGGAACCTCTGAAAAAATTGATGAACTCGAGAAAAAACTCGAAAATATATCACGCGGAGACCCTAAAAGAATCGATAAACAACACAATGCTGGAAAGATGATTGCACGAGAACGTGTTGTTGCATTATTGGATCCTGAATCTTTTATTGAATTAGATGCAATGGTAAAACATAGAAATTCTAATTTCGGTTTAGACAAGAAGAGACCTGATGGTGACGGAGTCATAACTGGACATGGAACCATTAATGGCCGTACAGTCTATGTCTTTGCTCAAGATTTTACGGTTTTTGGAGGTGCTCTCGGAGAGGCCCATGCTAAAAAAATATGCAAAGTCATGGATATGGCTGTGAAAACTGGATGTCCTATTATTGGACTGAATGATTCGGGTGGTGCCCGTATTCAAGAAGGAGTTGTCAGCTTGGGAGGATATGCTGAAATATTTTACAGAAATGTAGCCTCATCTGGAGTTATTCCTCAATTTTCTTTAATCTTAGGTCCCTGCGCAGGTGGAGCTGTTTACAGCCCAGCCATGACTGACTTTACCTTGATGGTAAAAGATACAAGTCATATGTTCATAACTGGTCCTGACGTGATTAAGACTGTAACTCATGAAAATGTATCTTTCGAAGATTTAGGAGGTGCAATGACCCATAATTCGCTTTCAGGTGTGTCTCATTTAGCGTGTGAATCCGAAGAAGATGCCTTTGATGCTTTGAGAGAATTAATAAGTTATATTCCTCAAAACAATGCAGAGGGCGCTCCAATTGCAGATTATGTCAAAGAAGAGAATAGTGAAATTAAAGAATTAGATTCAATTATTCCTAATAATTCCAATGAACCCTATGACATGTGCGATGTTATCAATTTAGTTTTTGATGAAGATTTGTTTGAATTACAGCCGCACTGGGCTAAGAACATCATTACTGGTTTCACAAGATTGAAAGGGCATCCAGTTGGAATTATAGCCAATCAACCTTTGGTTTTAGCAGGTTGTTTAGACATTGATGCATCAACTAAAGCTGCTCGTTTTGTGCGATTCTGTGATGCATTTAATATCCCATTAGTAACCTTTGTAGACGTACCTGGTTTTCTTCCAGGCACTGAACAAGAACATGGAGGAATTATTAGACATGGTGCAAAATTATTATATGCTTTTTCTGAAG
>JAAZXP010000096.1 GCA_014240055.1 Methanobacteriota archaeon
CTTTTGCACTCCATTCACCACTTATAGTTATTTCATCTTCAACTTCTATTTCCGTCCCTTCTAGATTAGTAAGTATAGAACCTGAAGATCAAAATAGTAATAACGATGAACGATCTTTCACTATAGACGTTAGCCCCCCACCCGATGAACCTGATTTCTCACCAGCGAATATTGAATTTGAGGGCGCTTTAGAAGAAGGCAAAGAAGTCACTATAAATTACGAAATATTCAACCTTGGAAAGACTAGTGGAAGTGTTGATTATGAAGTAATAATTGATGGAAGTACTGTAGATAGCGGAACTGAACAAATAGATTCAGAATCGTCGGAGGTGAAAAATTACATTTGGAATGCCGAAAAAGGAATACATACTGTAAAAATTAAATTAGACAATTCAGATCCGGTAGAAACAACTGAAGACAATAATGAAGTGACGAAAGAAGTAGAAATTCAAGAGCCTAAAGAAAATTTTGAACTGAATAGTATTTCATGGAATGACCCCCTTATTGTAGGAGAAACTTCTACCATTTTTGTAACAATAACTAATAGTGGGGGCAAAACAGGTACTGCTACAATTACCACATACGCAAAAGATAGTTTGATTGCCCAAAAAAATGTTGAAATTGAATCTGGACAAGAAGAAATAGTCTCCTTTGAATGGACGCCATACGAGCCAGGTAGCATACAAATTAGTGCCCAAGTCGAAGATGTTGAAAACTCTTTAGACAAATATGCATATGTTCAAGAACCTGAAAAAGACAACATTGAACCAGTTGCAATTGGCAGAATTTACGTTAATGATTTATCTTCAATTAATTCTTTACTTACTGTAGTAAAAACAGGAGATAAAATAACATTTAATGCAGAGGAGTCTTATGATACTGATGGAACCATTACGAAATACGAATGGACCATTATCTCTATTGCTGAAAATATCGAAATTATAAGAACACAAGAAAATTTTGATTACACGTTCGATAAAGAGGGGACATATACTATTAGTTTAGATATTACTGATAACGCACAAGACACTCACACTTGGCAAGGAAGTATTGTAGTAGAAAATAATATAGTAAGTACAAATAATACTGAAGAAGACGGGAGTAATGTACTGATAATAGGTGGAACTTTAGCCGTAATTGGAGTTATAGGTGCAGCAGTTGGAAT
>JAAZXP010000097.1 GCA_014240055.1 Methanobacteriota archaeon
AGGCCACCATCACCATCATCTTGACGATGATGACTCAGAGCAAAAAACTCGTATTGTTGTTGTGATTACTCTTGTAATGATGGTTATTGAAGTCGCTTATGGTTACATAACAAAATCAATGGCACTTTTGGCAGACGGTTGGCATATGGGGACTCATGCGGCAGCTCTTGGAATAACACTATATGCTTATTATTATGCACGAAATGAATCAAAAGTTGAAGGTAAAAGAGACAAGGTAATGGCTTTGGGAGGTTTTGCTTCAGCTATTGTATTAGCTATTGTTGCCTTATACATTGGTTGGGAGTCCATTGATAGAATAATGGAGCCTGAAAGAATTCAGTTCAAGGAAGCTATTATTGTTGCTTTTATTGGTTTAGTAGTCAATTTAGTATGTGCCAATATTTTGGGAATTGAAAATCATCATCATGGACACCATGACCACGACCATGACCACGATCATGACCACAGTCATTCTGAACCTAAAGAAATTGAGAGAGGTACTTGGGCGGCCGCACTTGAGTCTTACAAAAAAGATTGGAGATTTATATCAGATAAATTTGACAATATAATGACAAATCCGGACGATATTGTGGACTTGAATAGACGAGGTGCTTATCTTCATGTTTTAGCTGATGCATTAGTTTCCGTTCTAGTAATAATTGCTTTAGTTATTGGGTTATTCAATAGAGGACTTGGTGAAATTTTGGATCCACTTATTGGCATTTTGGCAGGAATAGTCATAGCACGTTGGGCTGTTGGTTTATTGTTAGAAAGTAGAAATCAATTATTGGATATGGATTAATGAAAATTCTCCATTTAAACAATCCAGCTCAAGTAGCAACAAATTTAGTAAAGGCTCAACGAGATTTAGGAATCGAAGCAAATTTAGCAGTCACTAGTACAAAGGGTTGGCATACGAATTTTGATTATAATCTTTCTGACATTGATTCAAGTTCATTAAAAGGAAAGTTAGACATTGGTAAGAAACTATACAAATTAGTTAAAGAGTGTGATCTTTTACATTATCATGGTCAGGCTGTAAGTCAAGGTTATAGAGATTTAGTAATGTGGTCTGGAATTATGAAGAAACCTGTCATTCTTCATC
>JAAZXP010000098.1 GCA_014240055.1 Methanobacteriota archaeon
GACATGACACAACAGTGCATTTGCAATATCAGCAATTGTTAATAATAAAAATAAATCCAAAGCAATTAGAAGGCCAATATCAACGGATAGGGATTTCGCGTTATGGTTACCCATATCCCATTTTGGTGCCAATAGAGGGTCGGCCTCATTATTGGCCTTTACATTTGTAGGAGTTTTTACTTCATTACTTTGCTTTACCACTGCATTACCCTCAGTCCATGGGAATAATTTTTCTCCAGGCCTTTCTCTGATAAAAGCAGGTAAACACATAATCAATAATAGCATTGGAACGGTCAAAAACAATCCTTCGGCAATTCCAATTGAGGCATATTTGCCCATGAAGTACCCTATACCAGCCCCTCCGACCATTGTTCCAAATCGTTTTGCTCCAAACATAAAACCATTGATTCTTCCGAATTCTTCAGGACTCAAAATATCTACAGCCAGACCATCCACAGCAACATCTTGCAGGGATGCGAAACAATTGTGGAAGAATAACAAAATTGTCAACAATCCAATTCTATTTTCAATACCAGGCACAACAGCTATGAGTAATACAGTAGCAACCATTCCAGTTTGTGCACTAAGGATCCAAGGTCTGCGCCTTCCCATTGGTAAATAATGATAATTATCAACAAAAGGACCCCATAGGAATTTGAAAACCCAAGGCAAGTAAACCCAAAATAGCATATTGCCAATGTCAGCGGCACTAAATCCTTGTTGTGCCAAATATGCAATTAATGTAAAAGAAATGAATCCAGAAGGAACGCCTTGTGCCGTATAGAGCGCACATAGAGTTAGTGACTTAGCACTAATTCTCCCGAACATAGTCGTCATTAGATTGTTTTGACCTGCAACGTCGACATCATCATCCCAGACGAATTCATCTCCACCAGATTCTTCAACTTCCAAATTACTTTCCGATTTTCGAGGTTGAGTGAAAATGTATCCCATTGCAATAGCTGCTAGAATAATCGCAGGAAAGAAGACGAGTGCATTGATACTACTTAATCCACTAACTGATGTTATGAGGTTATATTCATCCAATAAAGTAACAGAAAAGCTGTTCACAGCAGACATAGACATTCCACCAT
>JAAZXP010000099.1 GCA_014240055.1 Methanobacteriota archaeon
ATGTCTTTGCTCAACGTGTCAATGGTATACCTCGTGATGGAAATATTGTTCTTTATTGTCACTTAGGTATTCGCTCTAATGCGGCAAGAGCTTGGTTAGAATCTCAAGAAATACCGGCAAGCCATCTTCAAGGTGGAATAGAATCCTGGCTTTTTGAAGTAGGGAATTAGGTTTATTTCAAACCCATTTCTTTTCTGTCAATAATAGAATAACCTTTAGATTGTAATGAATCTAGATATCCATACCAGTAGACCAAGATTCCTTGCCCATATAATTCAACATATTTGGATACTTGTCCTCTATGATTCTTGCGATGGATGTATTCATCTCCGAAACTTGCTTTAGATTCAATCCAGTTATATTCATCACCATGCCAAGACATAGGTTTCAATAATAAGAAATCAGGCGTTTTTCCTTCTACAGTTCCCGCCCTTAGATCATCTTCAGTAAAATATTCTAGTTTCTTTTCATCAAGCCATTCAGCAATCAAATCCTCTCTACGATTACCCTCAGCAGATTGTTTACTATGTGATCTTGGAGTATACAATTCATCTCTACCAATAACCTCATCGAGTTCATCCTTCAATCTTTTATTTCCTTTAATCAAATTAGTATCTTTTATTATTTCCTTTGTTCTCTTTTTTGAATATCGCATTTTCAGCATTAAGAAGTTAGCTAATAGTATTGGAGGGAAATCGACGTCTAATGCAATTTCACTAATACTTTTTCCATCTTTCCAAGTATTGTAATGAAATCCAGCTCTATCTTTTACCTTGTAATGGTTCTTGATAGATTTACGCTGCAAATATTGCGATCTAATTGCTCTTGTAGCGTCATAAGGCTGGTCTAACTTAGCTGCGACTTCTTCGACACCAGTGTGTACACCGTATCCTCTATGTTTTTCAAGTTCTCCTATAAGTTTGTAATAAGTATCTAAATCCACGACAAG
>JAAZXP010000009.1 GCA_014240055.1 Methanobacteriota archaeon
ACCAGTAGCAGCAGAACCTGTAGTTGCTCAGGCAGTTGTGTTACCGGTCGATGAAGACTCTTAAGATTAGTTTTATATATGTCTACTCAACTGTAGGTTTACAACTTTAGGTTGTATAGTGGTGTATTATGAACAGAAAGCGAGATAATAGAGACGGAGACTGGTTTAGCAGTAATGATTGGAATATAGATGATATATTTGGAAATCTAGATAGTGAATTTCGTAAAATGCGTAAGCAAATGGATAATTTAATGAGAGATGCAGTTGAAGGTAATATTTCAGATAATTCGACAAATAAACCGTTTGTTTTTGGATTTTCAGTAACTTCAGGTCCAGATGGAATTCCTAAGTTTGAAGATTTTAGTAATAATCGCATTGAATCATTTTCTTCTTCGGAAAATGAAACGAAAGAACCTACTGTAGAGACTAGCCGTGAACCTCTTACAGATGTTAATGAAACAGACTCTGAGATTGCAATAACAGTAGAGTTGCCTGGTGTTGCTAAAGAAGATATAGACATAAATGTAACAGAAAACAAGGTGGAAGTTAAGGTAGATACAGAAGCTAGAAATTATTTCAAAACAATCAATCTTTCTTGTGACGTCCAAACTAAGTCATCCAAGGCAACATACACTAATGGAATTTTGGACTTAGTATTGAAGAAGAAAATATCTGAAAAAGCCAAAGTCACTAAAGTAAAAGTAAATTAAAATCACATAAATGATTATGTTATTTTCTCGAGATCAATATTGGAAATTATCTTGGCGACTGAGGAAGGTACATCCTTTTCCCAGCCACCATCCTCCATTATCGCCAGACGGATGGAAGACCCCTCCCAAACCTCGCGGTTAACCATTTTTGGAGTTATAACCTTATGACCGGCTTCTGTAAATAATCTATTAACTAGAGAATTACCCGTATAGACAATATCAAAGGAAGGTACTAGATTTTCTAGATGCGATACATAAAGATCATAATTATTGATGTCAGGAATCTCGTAAATTTCATAGTTACAATCTAATGTTTCCAATACAGATTCTATCATTGTTCTTCTCTCATCTTTTGTAAATGGATTTTCTTTAGTTCTTTTTTTTTGAGCAGAACCAATACATATTAAAGGACTTAATTTATCGTCAATTATCTTTTTTATTAAGGCTAAATGACCTAAATGGAAGGGTTGGAATCTTCCTAAAATTAATCCTTTTTTCATTTAGCTTCTATGACTTCTTGATTTGCCATCCATTTTCGTAGAACTTTAGGTATAACGACACTTCCATCTTCCTTTTGATTATTTTCTACAATTGAAGCTAGGGCTCTTGTTGTAGCTATAGCTGTAGAATTCAAGGTATGTGGAAAATTATTGCCATCCGATGTTCTGTATCTCATATTTAATCTTACACTTTGATAAGACTTACAATTACTGGCACTAACTATTTCTTTCCATTGTTGTGACGCAGGCATCCAAGTTTCTAAATCATATTTTCGGGCAGCTACAGTACCTATGTCTCCGGTACAAATGTCTACGACTCTAAATGGAATCTCTAAACCTTCAAATATTTCAATTGCATTTTCAAGTATTTCCTTATGTAATTTTTCAGAATCTTCAGGTTTACAGATAATCACTTGTTCAACTTTGGCAAATTGATGCACTCTCCATATTCCTCTATCACTCAGACCATGGGCGCCAACTTCTTTTCTAAAATTAGTTGAAAATCCAGCGTAACGTAATGGTTCTTCTTTAAGCTCTAAAATTTCATCCTTAAATCTTGCAGTCAAAGGATGTTCCGAAGTTGCGATAAGATAAAAATCCTGTTCCTCAACTTTGTACATAACATCTTCAAAATCATTTAAGTCTACGACACCTTCATATGCCTCACGATTCATAAAAAAAGGAGGGATTGTGAGAGAGTAACCTTTCTGGTGAAGTATGTCAATTGCATAATTGACTAAGGCCATTTCTAATCTTGCTAGATCGCCAGTTAGAAAGTAAAATCGCCTACCAGATACTTTAGCAGCTCGCTTAAGATCTGCACCGCCTATAATTTCAATTATTTCTTGATGTGATTTAACTTGTGATGTATTTATCTTAGGTCCATGTACTGCAATTTCTTTGTTGTCATGCTCATCATTACCCAAGGGAACTTTCTTTTCTAAAATATTGGGTATCCGCATTCTATAGCTATCTCTTTCTACTAATGTTCTTTTTGTTAGTTCTTCATTATTATTAATTTTTTCTTTTATTCCTGCCATTTCAGTGAGTAGTTCAGAGATATCCTGACCCTTTTTTTTCAATTCTCCTATTTGTTTAGAAATACTATTTCTTTTTGCCCTAATTTGGTTTCCTTCTTCAATTAATTCACGCCATCTTTTGTCTTGCTTAATCACATTTTTAAATACGTCATCAGAAAGTTTTCTTCTTTCAAGATCCTTTAGTATTTCTTCCGGATTTTCCCGAAAGTTTTTCATTTCAAGCATTAGTTTTCAGAGAGCAATGGTCTTTATGAGCTTGCTCCATTGGAAATCATGCTTCTTTTACGCGGTGCTGCTGAAGTCGTTACACCTCCCGTAACCTCAAAACCACTTTCAGGTGAGGCAATGGGGGAAGTTGAAAGGCACCCTAATACAGACATATTAATTGAAAATGATAGGATAATTGCAGTTGGTAAAGATTTAGAATCTTTAGCTTCAGAAGTGATAGATGTGACTGGTAAAGTTATTGTTCCAGGCTTTGTGGATCCTCATACGCATTTAGTTTGGTCTGGTTCTCGTGAACATGAACTTGAATGGAAATTGAAAGGACGTTCTTATCAAGAAATATTGGCAAGTGGTGGAGGGATATTGCGAACTGTAAAAGAAACACGTAATTCGGACATAGTAGACTTACAGGCAGAATCACTCTTACGTTTTAAAAATGCCATTAAACACGGCAGTACTACAATTGAAATTAAATCAGGTTATGGTCTTGAAAAGGATACTGAGATTAAGCAATTAAAAGTTGCTAATTGGTTAGGTAGTTTAGGTCTTGCAGAGACTGTTGTTACATTCATGGGAGCTCATGCCTTACCAGAAGCAACCGATCGCTTTTCATATATTAATAAAGTTATACAAATGCTTCCAGAAGTTAAGGAATATTCAGATTTTTGTGATGTTTTTTGTGAGGAAGGGGCTTTTACCGAGAATGAAGCTCGTAAAATATTAGAAGCTGCAAAAGATCATGGTTTTAGTTTAAAGATACATGCAGATGAATTTGGAGACACTGGAGGTGGAAGACTTGCTGCAGACATTGGTGTGGTTAGTGCAGACCATCTTGCCGGTTCTACTTTAGAGACTATTAAGGAATTACAGAAAGCTGGTGTAATTGGTGTTCTTTTACCAGGCACACCTTTTGCAATACTTTCAGATCATTTTTCACCAGCAAGAAAGATGATTGCTAATAATTTACCAATAGCATTAGCTACAGATTGCAATCCTAATTGTTATACTGAATCAATGCAATTTATCCAGCAATTGGCAGTATTTAGAATGAAAATGACGCCTGCTGAGGCTTTAGTTGCCTCAACAATTAATGCAGCCTTGGCGATTGAAAAAACAGATAGAGGATGCATCGCTGAAGGTTGGCGTGCAGATCTATTGATATGTAACATTCCCGATTATCGTCATCTAACTTATCACTTTGGAATGAATCATGTTGAGACGGTAATTATTGGTGGTAAAGTTATAGATGCCTAAACCTGTCAAACAGGCTGCCAAAGTGTTGTGGAATAGTACTCTCTATACTATATCTTTACCAGAGAGATACTTTAGAGGATTAACTGGAATAGTGGGCGGCATGTTGCATGAAACAACTGAGATTTTAATTCCTAATTTTGTTAAAGACACTACAACTTACAATCTCTTTGTAACTAATTTACTTCGTTTTGCAGTTGAGAATGTAGGTGAAGTTGAAGGCGTATATGATGATGAAGGACTTGATGGAGATTATGCAAGTCGTAAACTACTTGGCAATGCAATAGAGGGTATAGGAATAGCTACAGTACATGTGTCTCCACTATGGATATTTGCGTTTTTTGCAGATTCTGTGAAAGGTGGTAAAATGTACATTAAACGATTGCGAACTGAATTAATTGAAAAAGGGTATATTGATTCAGAGAATGACTCAGACTCTATTCAGGATTTACTTGAAGGTATAGAACATACGACAGCTAGTTTTGCTAAAAACATAGACACACCTCCATTGTCTAAGGATGACATCATACAAAATGTAAAAGAAATACAGGATTCGGTAGGAGGTTTGTTTTCTAAAACTGGCCAAGTTGCTGAAGATGCTAAAGATGAAATTTCTAATTTGATACAGCAATTTTTAGATACAGCTTCTGAAGAAAACCAAAGCCTAATGGAATTAAGTGGTGTTATGACATTACAAGCAACGGAAAGGGCTAAGAAAGCTGCAGGAGTAGCAATCACAGCACCCCAAGTGGCTGGCCAAATTCTTTATGAAAACATTTTAGAATATTATAGTGAGACATTATCCGATATTCATGAGAAAGGGTATGCAACCGTAGCAAGTGAGACTATAGATCCTTATGGTAATGCAATAATTAAACAATTTAGTTCCGATAAAGAAACTTGGACTGAAAAACTTTTTAGAGGTTCTGGCCAGGGTTTAAAGCGTATTTTCGGCATGCAAACCTCCAAATAGTCGTACTGAAGAGAGGTAAAGCTAGACTTGGCCGGGGAGCTAGACGTACCCTGTAACCCTCAACCGCCTTTAGGGGGGGCGACAGCTGGTGACGGCGCATCCAGTGGGCTGTCTAATCCGCATTTCAACTGAGATATCCTGTCCCTCGGGGTCACAGGTGATTAATGAGATTTACCGGAGGGTAGGTTTCGAATCTTCATCATGGAAACCGGGTCAGGCCCGGAAGGGAGCAGCCTCACCGTGGACTTCTGACGCTCGAGTGGGTCGCGGGGTTGAGAAGAAATGTGGTGTCTGACATCTTACTAGGACGACAACATCAGTGGTCTGGCACTATTTTGCTAAAGCTCGCAACCATTTTCTTCCAGGACTCCATTCAGTAAACATAGTTAGTAACATTCCAACTATTGTTAACACAGCTCCAATCCAAACTAGTATTATTCCTGGGATTTCTCTTACGGTTATTGTAGCAGTACTATCACTCTCGGAACCTCCAGGTATTGCACTGTTGAGAGTTATGTATAGGTCACGATGTAGATCATGTTGAAGATATATTTGAGTTGTTTCTTCATTTGTTTCACTATGTATTGCCTTAGAAATTATGTCTTCAATTATAATTTTATTATTGCTCTTTTCTATTAATTTTATTGAAGCTGTAAGTTTAATTTCATCTTGATTTGGTTCCATGGCTATTTCATCTAATTCTAAAATAAAATTTCCAACGGAAGCTCTCCCTCCTTCATCAAGAGTAACACTTGTTTCTGTTCCTAAACCATACGAGAAACAATATCCTACTAGTATAAGCATAATACCTAGATGTGCAGTATAGGGGCCCCAAGCTCTGAGCATGGGTAATAATTTCTTTGTACGATATTTCCACATATATCTGAAAATTGAAAATCCACAAATAAACGCCCAAGGAATCATAGCCCCTACCATCCAACTTCTTCCTTCAGAAGTTAGTGCATAAATTAGACTGAATACAAGTCCAAAGCCTACCAAGATTAAGATATTTTGCAATTCCATAAAAGGCCTTAAGGTATGTATTGTAAAAATTGCAGCTAAAACTACTACAAATGGTGCCAATCTTATTTCAAAAACTTCAGGTTCGAGGTACCCATTGGCTCGTACAAATAAAAGAACTAAAGTTACTGTAAGTATGAGTAATTGGGTGTATATTGCAGCAAAAAAAGTATTATCTTCACTAAACAGATCATCTTTAGTTTCCTTTCTAACTTTTTCTTCTTTAGTTGGATTGTAATTTAACCATATTAACCCAATAGTCAAAGCAAAACTTAGAATCATTAATATGAAAAAACCTCTTACAGAGATGTCATTTTCTAAAACATAACCTAATCGACTCCAAGCACCACCTGTATCTTCAACAATAAACGAATGGACTGAAGACCAAATACCTCCTCTAGTAACAAAAGATTCTAGTAATACTAATACAAAACTCAACATTGCCAATAGTGGCCCTAAAATAGCATAGTTATTTTTGCGTCGTGACATCACTGAAGTGTGCAAAAGACTAGTCATAGCTAACCACGGTAATAATCCTGCAGTTTCTACAGGATCCCAAGCCCAGTAACCGCCCCAGCCAAGAGTTACATATGCCCAATATCCTCCAAGGACTAAGGCTAGACTCATTCCAATCCACGAAGCTCGTCCCCATCTTTTGATTGTGTCATTCCAATTCTTATTTTTGGTTATTAGATAAGCCATTCCTGAAGAATAAAGTAGGACAATCATACCATATGATAAAAACACAATTGGGGGGTGAATAATCATGTATGGAGATAGTAATAGAGGGTTAAGTCCAGTTCCAAAATCGGGTGTTATTTCATTTCTTTCAAATGGATTTATATATAATTGAATAATTGTTAATGCTAACAGAAGAATACAAGCAATAAGAGACGTTATTTCTTTTTGAGAATCTTCTTTATTACATAATTTTCTTTCAGTCACTATTGAAGCAATAGTTGCCCAACTCCATATTAGAAGAGTTCCATCTCTACCAGCCCAGACTCCAGCTAGTTTGTATCCTATAGACAGTTCTTCAGAAGAATAATCTGAGACATAAGCCAATCTCAGATCAGTTTTTAAAAAATAATATATCAGTATTATTAATGAAATAGAATGCACTCCTAATATTGAATATAGTAGAGAATCAAAGTTCCGTTTGTCAAGTTCATTTGTATTACGGAGGTTCTTATATCCAAAATATAGGGCTGCAATTATTAGTAAAGGATTAAGATAAATTAATATTTCATCGAAATTCATCTTCGACCGCTAAGTGCTATAACTGCAATTACTAGAATAATGGAGATGAAACTTATAGACGGTAGTAGAGAGTCATCTTCTGAGGTTTCAGATTTAATATTTACTTTAAAGTAGTGTGAATCTCCCATCTCTTTAACTTCTAATCCTTCATAATAAGTATAGGCAGCTGGTATTTTTTCAGTAGTATTATCAGTATTCTCGATTTCATATTTGTAGCCAGGATAATCATTATCTTTTACTTGGTATGTAAATTCGAATCTTCCGTTGTCTGTATCATTACGTTCTTTACTTTCTGGTCTATAACAAGTATGTGGGTCTTCTAAAGTGCATACATAAAAAGTGATACTTTTGACGTTCTCATCAGTATCTATTATTGCCGTAAAACTTTCTCCAGCAGTCACTTCATTGGGCGAGTGAGACATTTCAGAAACTGCAGAGGGGAGTAGGAAAACAAGGGCAAAGACAAATAGTCGTTTCACGTGTAACATAATTATAATTTAATATCATGGAGTTTATTAACTTTCTTCATCCATTTTTTTCCATCTAATCCAGCTGATTGAAAGACTAGCTACTGCAAACAATACGATTATTGGGTATAGTGCATCCATCCAAACACCAACAAAACTGATGCCACCTATAGTAACTGCAGCTGCTCCAAATGTGCATATAATTCCAAATATTAGGAATGGTCTAAAATCCTGTTCTAAATCCATCTTACCCCAAATTCATTAAAGGGTTATATTATAGTTCACTTGTTTGAAACAGATACATAGGGTTTGTATGGGCGGAACTTTTGATATTTTGCATAAAGGCCACAAGGCTTTACTAACAAGGGCTTCCGAAATTGGTAATCTTGTATTAATTGGATTAACTACGGATGAGCGGGCAATTCAAGATCGTAAAGATATAGGTATTAATTCGTACAAAACTCGCAAGAAAAATCTTGAAATATTATTAGCCTCTATGAAACTACCCAGTAAATTTCAGATAGTGCCACTGAATAATGACTGGGGTCCTTCTGTTGTTGAAGAGTCATTTACGGCAATCATAGTATCTGAAGAAACTAAAAAAACTGCTGAAAAAATAAACACCATTCGGACACAGGACGGTAAAAATAAGTTAGAGATTGTGATAGTTCCTTTTGTCAAAGCATATGATGGTCAAAAGATTAGTAGTAGTCGAATACGGAATAATGAAATAGATTCAAATGGTATGCTAGCCTAACTCTTATACATACCCCCTAAATGCGACGGAATCTAGTTATTTACTAGAGGTGAAATTAATGGTCGAAGAAATGATATCCACATTGTCGGAAGATATACGAAGTACTATTACTGAAGATACATCAGTACCACGAAATGTAAGATCTAATGTAGTTACAGGATTAGATACATATTTGATGAATACAAAAGATGATTTAGATTTAAGAATATATTCCACAATTTCGGTATTAGAAGAGCAAATAAATGATACTAACATTCCTCAACATGCACGAACTAGATTGTTTGAATTTATTCGTGACTTAGAAGGCATAGTTCAGACTTGGCAAAATAAAGCAAAATAGCTTTAAAAGCGGTTTTTTTTCATTAATTTTTGGGAGGGATACCTATTTATGACCTTTTATTGCTCAATCTAGTGTGAACAGAAGCCAAATACTATCTGCGATTGTTTCAGCAGCCTTTTTTGGAATGTTAATAATTTGGACGCCAGTTTCAGGTGAAGAAGTAATTGGCCAAGAACAAGACATATCACTTTATCTTTACAGTGATAATGGAATTGGGAAGCTTCACACCATGGAGACTGGAAATCATGGAGATACTGATCAAGTTAATATTCAACCAGGAAGTAGTATATTTTTCGCTCTAAATTATAGCCTTCAGGCCGATTTATTAGCAAAATCTTACAGAAGTGATATTGGATTTCATATTTATTTGTATGCTAATTCAGCAGATTGGAATGCAGCCCACTTGAATATCTTTGTCAGAGATGGAACTACTATGACAAATGGAGAATTAATTGCTTCAGGAGATATAAATATTCCAACAGCTTTACAATCTTCGAATGAGGTTCATGTAGATGTGCCTTGGGAAGAAGACTATGGTCCAGAACATACTTTTGATATGGAACATTTTATTGTTTTGGAATTAGAAAATGATGGAACTAATGCAGTTAATCTAGAATTAGATACTGGTAAAAGTGGTGATTCACCTTCAAGACTCATAACTAATACTAATCCAGTTACAGATATTGAAATTGTTACAGAGTCATATAATCTAGAAACATCCGACACTGAAGATAAGAAAGCCACCGATAATTTCAATCCTAATTTACCTTCAGAAATATCAAAGGTATTTGTTTCAGGTACTGCTTTGAATGCGTTTGGAACTTATGATCTTACTAGTTTTAGCGTTACAGTCTTTGATTCAAATGACGATGAGTTATTTCAAGGACAAATTGATGTAGATGACCCTGAAGACAATACTGGAACAAATGATTTTGATGATATAGTTTGGAACTATAATGATCCAGCTGAGCCTTCTGAAAATCACAATGGTAAAGGGATATACACAGTACAGATTTCAGCTATAGATCAGCAAGGGAACGAGTTTTCATTAGATAAGACAATACTAATGGACGCTTATGGAATTTATCTTTCAACACCGGAACCTCAACAAAGTGTAGCAGTTGGTGGAATAGTAGAGTACAAAATTTTTGTATTAAATTCTGGAGATGAAACCGATACTTTCTTAATTGAACCTAGTGAAACTTCAGATAATTGGGTTATTGATCCAGCTTCAGCAACAAGTAGTTCTTTGAGTCCAGGGGCTGAACAGGTTATTACTTTTACCATATCAGCAGCAGATTCTACAGAGATGGTTGGAAAGAGTACGGTCGTTATTTTTACAGGTAAATCTCAAAATTCAGTTGAACCAGTAAATTTTGATCTTGAAACAAAGACTTCAGTAGGGGCTGAATACGAGATTTCATTATATTTTGACGATATTAACTCAGGTCAAGCAGTTTCAAGTTTATCTATAATTGGGACTGCTGGTGAGTGGAATTCATATTCTTTAAGCATAGCAAACCAAGGTCAAGCAACAGATGCAGTTCAATTATTAGCTCAGGCAGTTCCTGCAGATTGGGAAATTAAATTTGAGTATAATGGTGTAGAAGACGGATCGCTTGTGGTAGAGGGAATTCCTCGTTCAGGTGATGGAGATAACGTAGTCAACGTTACAGTTTGGGCTAAACCAGCTCAGGGTGGAGATATCGAAACGGCTAATATTCAATTGATAGGTATTTCTCAGGGTAATACAACTAAAAGTGATACTGCAATTTTATCATTAACTCGAACATTTGGTTTATCTCTTAGCGTTACGCCTCAGGGAACTGCTGGTATTTTCCAAAACAAAGAGGCCGGTAAACAATTTGAAATCAATTTATTACTAGATTGTGCAATTGATGGCGAACATTCTATTAGATTATACATGTCAGATGAGTTTCCTAATGGCTGGTCATATATCTTTAAAGAAAATGGAAATACGATTGATGACATTGAGATAAATGGAGGAGAAACTAAACCTTTAGATTTATTGATAACTATTGGAAGTCAGGCCACTTACAATATCAATGGAGATATGTTTGAAGCATTGGCAGCAAAAATTGGAGACGATACAGTCAATGCAGCACAACCGATAACCGTTTTTCTTAAGAAAACAGGTGGTTTTGATTTGTCCTCTTTAAAATTTAAGACTAATTTAGAACCTGGTGAAAGTTTTACGTTTCAACTGAATCTTGAAAATACAGCTAATGCAGACGATAGCTTCACATTATCTGCGTCATATCCTTCAGGTTGGAGAGTTGTATTTCCAAATGATAATACTATCTCTATTCTTGCAGGCAGAAGTGAAGTAATTCCAATACAAGTTACAGTAGGAGATGATGCTCGGAATGGAGATGAGGCGAGTATAACCATTTCTATTACCAGCCAATTGTCGAATATTGAGCAAAAACAGATTTTCGTAGTGGAAGTTGAACAAGGTTTCACCGATCGTTTAGTTTCAGCCTTTTCAGATTTATGGTATGTATTTGCATTTTTAGGACTCATTATGACAATTGGTTTTGCCACCTATTCTCGCTCAGATGAAGATGAATGGGATGATTATGAAGATGAAGATGATACTGACATCTCCTCTAGTAATACGAGTTCACAGTCGGATGATGACTGGGATGATTGGAATTAAGGAATTATAATGTCAGTCACATTGCGATACTTAGGAGGAGCTTCAGAAGTTGGGAAGGTAGGAGCTTTACTTGAGGGTAATGAGGGTCGTTTGCTCATGGATTATGGTATCCAACCAGATGATCCACCAAGATATCCTTTACCAGCCCCAGATGTTGATGCTTTACTTTTGACGCATGCTCACTTAGATCATTGTGGCTTGGTTCCAGATATTGCTAGTAAGGGCACGCCAGTCGTTTCTACGCCAGTAACTGGTGAATTAGCTGCAAGAATGGCTAAGGACACCTTGTATGTGTCTGAAATAGAGAATTATCCACGCCCCTTCCATCCAACCGCAATAGGAGATTTAAAACAAAATTTAAGACCATCAATACCAGGTAGTGTAGAGTATAGGGGTGGTTTTGAATTTCAAATGCATAATGCCGGTCACATACCGGGGGCAGTTATGTTTGAATTTCCACAGCACGATTTTCTTTTTACAGGAGATATTCATACAGTGGATACTCAACTAACACGAGCAGCTAAACCAAAACAATGTAAAACATTAGCTATAGAATCTACTTATGGGGGGCGTGAACACCCAGATAGAAGAGAGGTTGAATCAGAGTTAATAGATTCAATAGAAGATACAGTTAACTCAGGAGGACAAGTAGTACTTCCTTCTTTTGGTTTAGGACGTTCACAAGAATTATTGATGTTGACACAAGGGCTAGGTTTCGAAGTTTGGCTAGATGGAATGGGAAGAGATATGGCTAAAATCTTTCAAAAATATCCAGGAGCGATTCGTGATGTTGGTTCAATGAATCGAGCATTTAAAGAAACAAATTTTGTCAAATACAGCCGCCAGAGAACTAGAGCAATGAAAGGTGATGTAATTGTAACTACTTCAGGTATGCTTAATGGTGGGCCAGTTCTTAATTATATTTCTAAAATACGGAAAGATTCTTCATCGGCAATATTTCTAACTGGATTTCAAGTTCCTGGTACTAACGGTCATTTGTTAAGAGAAGAAGGACGTTTGAGGCTTGAGAGAGATCCTGAATCTTCCAGTTTTAGTGTAGATTGTAATGTTGAATCTTTTGATTTGAGTGGTCATGCAGGTCATAGTCAGATAGTTAATTTTATAGATAAATGTAATCCTGAAAAGGTTATACTTTATCACGGAGATAATCGCGAAGCTTTTTCTGAAGATCTTAAAGATTACGATTTAATTTTACCTCAAGAAAATGAATATATCAATATAGATTAATTTTCTTCGGTTTCATATTCTGCACCAATAAACATTCGTAGAAAACCTAATAGCATAAAGAAGATTAGTGAGGTAAATACAATTCCATATGGTCCTTGCAACTCGATAGAGTCTTGTATTCTTCCTTCAGTTGTAGATAAGTAATAATTAATATTTATTACTATTTCAGCTACGGTAAATGTAATAAATAACATGACTCCCAGATTTACAAGATAACTAACAAATAAGGTTCGTAATGTTTTTGCTACACTTTTCTTCTGTTCTTTAGATAGTAAAGAAGCATCCATTCCTGCCGGTTTAAATTGTTCAGCATAGTTTTCGTATTTAATTGCTGCATAAGATAATTCAATATATATTACAAATCCTAATCCAATGAATATACCTCCCGAGAGATATTCTTTCCAAGTGAGTTCTTTTTCCATTGTGTCATAACCACAATAGGCTGCATCATATGTTTCGAGACAAAGGTTTGGATTATACAAAAATCCAATAATAATTACTAGCCCAATAGAGGCTGCAATTGCCCATCCTTTTCGTTTCCATATTCCATACGCTCCTAAGAATGGTACTATTCCGAATATCATATTTGAAAGTCTAATTTTTGCATCTGCAATTCTGTCCTCTGTACCTTTTTTATCATCATAAATAATCTTTACCGGTTTCCATTTCCATGCTTCATCACCGGTGTCGTCATTTATTTCTATTTTACTTGGAATTACATATTCACCAACTTGCCAATCTAATGCTGGGTCTGAGATATATTGACCTACTATTGCAAGAGTTAAAATTAAAACCCAAAATTTATATTTTCCTTTGAAAAGAGTAAATATGTAGAAACAAAAACCAGCAATAAATCCCCAGAGTACAAAAATGTCCGGATTAGGTTTAAAATTAGCAATCACTTTTGGAGCATATTTACTTATTAATGAATCTAAAGGGTTATGGTAAACATAAAATTCATATATAACATAAAATAAAGCAATACTAGATATGATTTTGATAGCGAAAATTAGAGGATATTCTCCAAAAAAATCCTTATAATTAATAATATTATCAATTTTTGGCATTCTAGATTTCTTTGCTTCTACTTTTTCCATTTAGCCACCTTGTAATACCGTATTTACAGCCTCATCAGCCTTCCAATCTCCAATTTGCATTCCGAAGCTTCTTACTTCAGAAATCATATTTTCTCTCTCGATTCTAGCGATAAGTAACGGCTGGTGTGGTATTCGCTTCATTTTTTCTTCAAAATCTAAGCTAGATGGAGATATTGTTGTAATTGTATATCCTCTACTAATTGTACTCGTGAAACCTTCTGAGATTGTATGATCATCATCAAGAGAACTGAAGAGGATTATTGGTGACCCGCTAGGAATATATGGCAGTAAATCTTTCAGAACAATTTCTAATTTCAAATTACCTTCAGGTCTTACACTAGATAATGAAGTTAGAATTTTGAATAGATGATGCTCGCCCCGGTCTAGATCTACTCTCTTGATAGTGTCTCCATATGTCATTAATGCTACATTATTTCTTTCATCAAGGAGTTGTTTGGCATATGTTGCAGCAGCTCGGCATGACATTTCCAAAGGGGTGTCCCTCCCGCCTCCCACTGCCGAAACTTCTCTTGCATCTACTAATAATATTACATCCATTACATCTTCTCTTACAGTTTCATTAACCATCATTTTTCCTTTTTTAGCTAAAGCTTTCCAGTTCACGCTTCTTAAGGAATCTCCAGGGACAAATTCTCTTAGTGAGTAGAATTCAGTTCCAGAACCTATCAAATTTAATGGCATTGCACCAGATAATAGTTTTGGAGCTCTTGATTTTATTATTTGTTCTTCGAGGACTTCAATTTGAGGGAAAACTGAAAAACTATGTATTGAATTCTCTATTTTTTCATTGTAAAAAAGGTCAAATGCATCCTTTACTCTCATCCTTACAGGTCCAAGGTGGTAATGACCTCGTAAAGGTAGTTTCAGGGAATATTCAAATGAAACCTCCTGCCATGGTTTCATGTATAGTAGAGTATAGTTTGATCCTTTTGTAATTCGAGCTTGCGGTGGTAACTTATCATAAATTTCAACGAAGCCTAATCCTAATCCTGTATTTTTAATTATGAATTTTACATTAATGCTTCCATCTTCAAAGATATTATCTGAAGAGGTTTCTCTTCGAACTGTTACATTTGGCATCCAAACATCAAGAAAACTTGAAAGAACAACAAATGTTAGCATTACTAATCCTGCACTGATAAACAAGTAGTTTAACCTGATTAATCCAGCTAAAGTCAGGAATATAGCGCCGCCTGCGACTGCAACAGCTTTCTTACTCCACATTTAGTCTTCTAGTTGGCCTTGAATTGTTGGTACTTCTACTTCTTCTAATATTTGTGAGACAATTTCTTCAGTTTTGACGCCTTTGATACGTGGTTCAGGTTTTAGTATAATTCGGTGCCTTAATGTGTATATACTCAAAATTTTGATATCGTCTGGAATTACATAATCTCTTCCATTCAAAACAGCTAGAGCTCTAGAAAGTTTGAATAGAGCTTGGGCACCTCTCGGAGATGAACCCACTTTTACTCTTGGATCTTCCCTAGTTCGATTGATAATTTCTACAATATATTCTATAACTGCATCATCTACTTGCACTTTCTCCAGACTTTGTTGCATTTCTCTCAATTTTTCAGGTGTTGTAATTGCTTTTAGAGTGTGATCATCTTTTCCACGTTGTTTTCTCTTAATGAGAATTGCTCTTTCAATTGGCCTTCCGGGATATCCTACAGATAATTTCATCATGAAACGATCAAGCTGAGCATCAGGTAGTGGATATGTACCTTCAGATTCAATTGGGTTTTGTGTTGCTAAAACTACGAAAGGTTCAGGAAGTATGTGAGTATCTCCCTCAATGGTTACCTGATGTTCTTGCATAGCCTCTAAAAGTGCAGCCTGAGTTTTTGGAGGTGCTCTATTGATTTCATCAGCCAATAATAAATTACAAAAGAGAGGGCCTTTTCTGAATTGGAATTTTTGGTCTTTTTGATTCCAAATATAAATTCCAGTAATATCGGCAGGCAGTAAATCTGGAGTGAATTGAACACGTTTGAAATCAATTCCTAAAGCTTGAGCAAAAGTATTTGACAGTAAAGTCTTTGCTAGGCCGGGATTATCTTCGAAGAGAGTATTTCCTCCTGCCAAAATTCCAACTGCACAAAGATCTAGTATTGGGCGTTTACCCATAACAACCTGCTCCGCTTCTCCAAGCACTGCATGAATTAAGTCATGAGTTTCTTGTAAAGAAGGCTCCATGATGTAGGTTTGAACTCCATCGCTTTGCACTTCAGTCTCAGCTACTGCTTCTTCTGTCTTTTCTTCTTCTTTTTTACTATTTCCAAATATGCCCATTATTTTTTCCACCCTTTGATTGCTTCCTCAACTTGTTTTAAGGTCATGTTCTTCTCATTATTTATAATGAATCTAATTAATATTGGGTCTTCCAAAAGTTCTTCAATTTTTGAAGACGCCAACATTTCGAATTCTTCTCTTGTAAAACCATTGTCTATTCTGACTTTCTCAATGAATATCTCTTTTATGGTTTCAGGATGAATGTAGTGTGCATGAGGTACTCTAAATCGAGATAAACGCCCCTCGTATATGTTGAATAAGTGTCTCCACACTGATGGATTTTCAACACGCATCATAACAATTTGCATTAACAAGATGATAGATCCTAACATGATAAGTCCTAATACTTCACTACTACTTATATGTCCAAGAATACCAAATAATTGAACATACACTAATGAAATGAGGTCTGATTGAATATGTCTACTCTCATCGAAAATAATAGTCTGAGGTTCACTTTCACTAAGATATTCAAATAATTTATTTATAAATTCTTTATTATCCAATTGTTCGTAGTATCTATTTGTAAAGATACTTGTATCTGATATGAAAATAACTTTTCCCTCACCTATATTTGCTTCAGATATCACTTCAACACCATTAGTTGAGTTTTCTCGATAGGTGCCTTCTCCAGCACCTCCCACCTTGTCTTGGTTATAATCAATAAATGCTTCCTGACTAGACCATGCCAAGCCTTCGGCTTTACCACCCTGTTTGATTGTTAGTGCCCCAGGTGAACTCATCATCAGCTGCCCACTGAAATCCATTCTTTCTATGTTTGCATCGATGATAACAGTTGATATGTTTCCAGTGTGTATGTTTTCATCCCAGTGATTAAAATCATATAATTGGGCAGGTTTACACTTAGGATCACTACCACCACCACTGTCATATCCCATTCCTTCGAGTACAGTACTGGTTAAACTAGTAGTTTTTTCAGGGACACAACCAGATTGAACTTTATTAGTTCTTAATTTTACATCAATCTCAAGGGCCCCTGCTTGTCCATGAAATGCAGTATTTGCATATCCTGAATCATCAGCTATAACAACTTTACCGCCCGATTTGACAAAGCTATGAAGCGCTTCAGAATCATATTCATTATACATCCTTTCAACTCCTATAATGACTAATATAGTTTGATTGGTCACAAGTGTTGGTTGCGTCGTATTTTTTTCAACTTCCGAAATTTTAGTAATTATGGAAGGTCTAGAGACTATAGTTTTTATTTCGTGTTTACCATTTTCTTCAACGTTCAAATCACTTGCCAATAGTGACATGTCGTTCCAATCATCATCATAAACTGATAATTGTGAGGGGTTATTTGCATTATTTATGAGCACTGGATAAACCACAGTTACCATTATTATGACAATAAAAAGAGCGAATAATTTAGACCCGTATTCTCTACGTATTCGTCCTCTCATTATTTTCTCCTCATTCCGAAAACATTTGTGAATCTAGAAACTTTTCCTTCCTTTAAACCTGCATTAAGCTCATGTTCTATTTGATGAAGATTATTAATTGCTTCTACACACCAAATATTGTAAGACCCGTCAATCATTTCCATTCCGAATTCATCGACAACTTTTGGCTTAATACCGCTATATCGGGCAATTTCAAATAGTGAAGTGAGAAGTCTTACAGTATTTACTGGGATTGGTAATGCTTGACTCATTACATCTGTAAATTCTCTAACAGTTTGTGTATTTGTTTTAATGAATCCATACCTACTAAGAATATTTAGTAATTGGTGATAAGATTTTATTATAATTTGTCGATAATCTTCGTCCTTGTTAAGTTCTTTTTGCATTTGCTTAATAAGATTTCTAACTTCATATTTATGTTTTTGAGTCCAATACATGTAGTACACAGTTACTACCAGGGCTGCAGGAATTCCAATGAATAATGGTATGTATTTTTTAAAATCAAATGGAGCAACAGGGGTTGGGGATTTTGTAATACTTACAGATACGCCAATCTCAGTGAATAAGGATGCTTCAAATTTTTCATCAAATTTGATGTACCCACCAGCATAATTCATGTCTATTGAGACTGTAGTTCCATTACGTGGGAAAATAAAGCTGTATAGTATATTTCCGTTTTCGTCAGTTGTGAGTATTTGATTTAAGTTTTCATTTTCAATTGTTACAAGACTATTGGTTTTCGTCAATTGATACATAGTTGTATTGACATAAACAGTCGAGGCAGGGAGTGCAGAACCATCGTCTTCTGTAAGAGATATTGTAATATTTACGATATCGCCAGGATAAATCGGTAAATCTTTAGTCTGTTGTTCAATTTCAAAATCAATGTTACTAATTACTAAGATAGTCACATCACTGTTGTAGCTTGTTCCAATAAGATATTCTGAACCAAAAAAGTTTAATTCTAAAGTCTTATTATTTCTATAATTTTCAGGAATTATTCCATTGGCTATGAATGTACTTTGATTAGTATAAATGACCTCTAGTTCTTCACTTCCGATTGCTGCAGTAATATTACCTTCCAGACGATTTCCAAGATCATCGATTAAGATACCAGTAATCTCTATTGCGCCACCTCTTACAATTTTACCGCCAAACCAATCTCCCGTAATTTTTACAGAATCAAAAGAGCTTGTTCCAGAAACTCTGAAGGTAGTGTTCTCTTGAGCTTCTAGATACCATTGGGTTTCATTGAATATTGCAGTAATATTTTCGAATCCAATGTTGTGATTAGAAACTAAGGTATGATTTAGATTAAATATACCAAGTGCATTTGTTTGAACATAATATTTAGTTTGAGCAATGTGTATTCCAACAGTTACATTATCTAAAGGACCTCCACCATTATCTGTAATTATTCCTTTTATAGTTGTATTTTCTCCTCTTAATGAATTACTGGCCTCAACAGACATGATAATGGTTGTCTGAGGAATTATTGATAAGCTATTTCTGACACTTATCATTTCATTATTGGCCACAATTGTGAGGTCAATATCAAATATTTCAGTTTGTCCTTCATCCACAAAAGTAGTGTAATTGAATTGTCCATTTTCATCAGTTGTAATTATTATATATGAATCTCTTTCAATTTCTAAGCTTACACTTCCAATAGGTATTCCCAATTCATCTATTACAGTTCCAGATACAGTATATTCTTTATTGCGTTCTGATTTGCACATCCATTCATCGTCAGAAATCCCCTCACATTTTGTTTCTCCATCTAATAATAAAGAAGGTGTAGCTAATAGTGATAAATTAGAAACTATTGAACTTCCTAATAGGCTTTCTGAACTAAATAGTTGAACTGAAATATTGTGAGTTCCTGGGTTTTCTGATGATAAATCAATCGAATAGGTGTATCTTCCTTCGCTATTTGTTTCAGCAGTACCAATATAATTATCATCAAAGTATAAATTTACGAACATATTAGATATACTTTGATTATTATGATCTGTCAAATTCCCTTCTATTTTTATGTTATTAGTTCTCAGACATTCATCGCAGACTTCACCAGTTTGTACAGCTTCAATAGTTAAGCTACTTTGACCCTTTATTATTATTGTGTAGACTGAGACATCTGAAGGATGTATATTGTCGTCTTCTGAAGGTAAGTATGTTGCAGTTAAGAGAGTTTCACCCCACGATGCATTTCCTGGAATGGTAAAATCAAACTCCCAGTCTTGATTTCCGATTATTTCTATATTTCCAACTTCGTTATTATCATACTGAACGCTAACCGTTCCTGTAGGTGGTTCAATAACGTCTCCCAATATACTTCCCCCTATAGCATAAGTATTTCCCATTTCAAGTATGTTTTCATTGTCTTCATTAAAGCTTAAATTAATTGAAGCATTAATTACACGAATATATTTCATAACATAATAACTAGTAATATTTTCAGTACCATTGTATTTGAAAACTAATTCAAATATCTGGTCTTCTGCTTCCGGTAAATTAATTTCAATTGCAAAACTGCCGTCTTCATTGGTGATTTCATAATAGGTCTCATCATTAAATATTAAATCAATAGTTTCTCCTTCCAAATCTAAATCATCTAATTCAATTAGTTTTCCCGTAATAATCGTAGTCTGTTCACTTGCTCCAGTTGAAGGCACATTAAGAATCATAGAGCTGTTTCCTTTAATTTTTAGGTCTATTGTTGAACTCCAACTTTCTATAATTCTTTTAGATTCATTTGCATGCATTACGAATTGCAATGGCCTGTGTAATTGTACAATCCAATCCCCTGATCGTATCTCAGTTTCAATAGCACTTACATTACATATGACTTCAGTAAACCCGTCGGCATCACTAATTCCTTGACCAACTTTATAGGTTGGACTTCCATAGTCCTCAGTTTCATTTATGAATGCTTCTACTAGAACTCCAACATATGGTTCCCCAGAGCTAATGTTTACCATATTGAATGACCAAATAAATTCTTGATCTTTATAGACTATCTCTGGCGGAGCTTCAGGAGTTCCAGCTCTTGATGGTGGACTTCCCCAAGGTGGGTCGTCATCGTCAAAATCTCCATAAACGGGATTTTCTTCATCTAAATCGCCATCATCCCAGTTATCTCCATCAGTATTTTCATCTCTAACGTCAGAGGTATTCCATCCTTGAACATCGTAAAATAGTTGGGAGGTATCATTATCGCCAGTAATATTCCAATAATAAAATAGTTCATAATAATCCGACAAACCATCTCCGTCGGTATCACTATTCTTTGGATTTGTACGTGAATTATAAGTGTCATTTGAGGGTAGTACTTCTTCTAAATCACTTACTAAATCATCATCTGAATCTATCTTTGTTGGGTCGGAAGGATAGTTGTATTGATTATCAATTTCATCTATTTGTATATTCCAAGGGTCAATTTCATCTCCATCCCATAATGTATCTCCGTCAGTATCTTTGTTCAATGGATCCGTAACATAACCGCCATTGACTCCATTCATCTCATCTAAATTTGCTATTTCGTCATTGTCTGCATCTTCATATCCGTCTAGAGTTCCATCTCCATCTGTGTCATTTGTGGATGCGTCATAATTAAGGCCTTGACTTGCCCGAATGTATTCCCAATAATCAGATAGTTCATCTCCATCAGTATCAATGTTTAGTGGGTTAATTCCAATTGTAATTTCTAGTCCATCATATAACCCATCACCATCCGAATCGAAGTCTAACGGGTCTGTGCCGTATGTATTATATTCTTCACCATCGTTTAATTCATCACCATCTGAATCTGCGTTTAATGGATCAGTTAGATGTGTATTTATTTCATCATAATCGCTTAATCCATCCCCATCAGTATCGCTATTTGTAGGATCTGTGAAATAGGTATTTGCTTCTTCCCCGTCGTTAAGTAAATCGTCATCTGAATCAGTATCATTAGGATCTGAGCCATGAACTAATATTTCTTCACCGTCGTCAAGTCCGTCATCATCTGAGTCTGGATCTAAGGGATCAGAAGAATTAAGGTTAATTTCATAATAATCAGTTAGGTCATCGCCATCTGTATCTGGATTTAGAGGGTCGGTAAAATAGGTGTTATTTTCTTCTCCATCATTTAATTGGTCGCCATCTGTGTCTGGATTATTTGGTTCAGTATTAGTTATATTTGCTTCAACATAGTCATTTAGTCCATCATCATCAGTATCTTCGTCTGTAGGGCTACTTCCAACTACATTAACTTCATAGCCGTCAGGAAGCCCATCGTCATCTGAATCAGAATCATTAGGATCAGATCCATATACCTCTTCTTCTCCATTGGTTAATCCATCTTCATCATCATCATTTGCAGCTATATTGTCATCAGCAGCATTGTTTGGATTAGTTTCGTCGGTTAAAATTTCAACACCATCACCTACTCCACCTCCATCAGTATCCCACTCTAATGGGTCTGTGTATGCTGGATTCTCATTGACTTCATAACCATCACTTAATCCATCATTATCAGAATCCTCATCCATACCATCAGTTCCATATATGTTTCGTTCTTCTCCGTCATTTAGTCCATCATCATCAGAATCATAGTCGTTTGCGTGTGTTGAGTAATTATTTACTTCGTCATAGTCTCCAAGACCATCTCCATCTGTGTCAGTTGAGGCTGGGTTTGTATTATGAATTTCAGTTTCATTATAGTCTTCTAATCCATCCTCATCAGTATCTTTTTCCAGAGGATTAGAGCCATATGTATTAATTTCTAAACCATCATTAAGCATATCGTCATCAGAGTCTGAATCTAGAGGGTCAGTATTGTGTATAGCAATTTCAGCACCATCATTTAGCCCATCATCATCACTATCTTCATCATCTGGCTTGGTACCGTAATTAAGGACTTCACTACCATCATTTAGTCCGTCCTCATCCGTATCAGTGTCGGTAGGGTTTGAATTATATTGATTAATTTCATCACCGTCATCTAGTCCATCACCATCAGTATCTTCAGCATTTGGATTCGTTCCATGAGTGTTGATTTCATTTCCATCAGTTAATCCATCATTGTCAGTATCATTATCTAAAGGGTCAGTTCCATATGTGTTAACTTCATCTCCATCAGATAAACCATCTCCATCAGTATCTATTTCAGTTGGATCGGTCTCATAAAGATTTAACTCTTCAGAGTCGCTTAATTCATCTTCATCAGTGTCTGTATTCGTAGGGTCAGTTCCATATGTATTAACTTCATCTCCATCACTAAGTCCATCTCCATCACTATCGGTTCGTGTTAGGTTTGTTCCATATGTATTTACTTCTAAACCATCATCTAAACCATCACCATCGGTATCTGCATCTAGTGGATTACTCGTCAAATTATTAACTTCATCTCCATCTTCAAGTCCATCTCCATCAGAGTCTGGATTAGTTTCATCGGTGCCTAAAACATATTCTTGCCCATCCGTTAATCCATCACCATCTTGATCTAAATCTGATGTGTCGTCATCTGAATTGTCTAATGGATTAGATTCATCAACATAAATTTCTACACCATCTCCAACTAATCCTCCATCACTATCATATTCAAGAGGGTCTGTTCCATCGTCTTGATTTACCTCACCATCTCCATTAAAATCACAAGTAATTTCAGTAATAGGATTTACCCATGTACAATCAGGGAATATTCCTGATATTTCAATTCCATCGCCAATTCCATCTGCATCGCTATCTTCGTTTGTAGGGTTAGTATCATGATTGTTTACTTCATTACCATCTTCCAGTCCATCTCCGTCAGTGTCTTTATTGGTAGCATTTGTAAAATAAATATTTATTTCATCACCATCGTCTAGCCCATCCTCATCCGAATCGGTATTGGCCGGATCGGTAAAATAAGTATTTACTTCAGTTCCATCTTCAATCGAATCACCGTCCGAATCGGTATTCGTTGGATCAGTACCATGTTGGTTGATTTCATCACCGTCATCTAGTCCGTCTCCATCCGTATCTTCTAGGTTAGGGTCTGTTCCGTATCCATCTGAATTTAGGTAGTAACATTCCTTTGTAGTTCCTGGGACTGGATCTCCAAAGACTTCATTTGTACAGTCAGTTCCATCTGTTTTTATTTGGTAATTCCATGTTTCATCTATCCCATATCTAACATTTTTTGTACCTTCAAAATCACAAAAACCATTTTCATCTGCACAATAGATCCATTCATCTGAGCTCAGAACTTCCTCGCCATCATCTAGACCATCTCCATCAGTGTCATCATCTAAAGGATCAGTACTGTAAACATTCAATTCCTCATAGTCTGATAATCCATCACTGTCAGTATCTATCTGATTTGGATGAGTTCCATATAAATTAACTTCATCTCCATCACTTAATCCATCTCCATCAGTATCGTTATTATTCATGTCAGTGAAATGTATGGTTTGTTCTTCTAAATCACTCAATCCATCATTATCTGTGTCTCTTTCATCGGCAGGTATATCGTCTGTAGCATCTTTTAGAGGATTAGTGTCATCCAATTCAATTTCCCAACCGTCTATGGTTCCACCACCATCGGTATCATCGTCTAAAGGATCCGTACCGTCCAATTCATTCACTAATCCGTCTTCATTGTAGTCGCATTGAACTCCAGTTAACGGTGATGTCCATTCGCAATCATTAATTCCCCATATTTCATTAAAATCAGTTAATCCATCATTGTCAGTATCATCATCCAAGGGGTCTGTAAAGTGAATAGTTACCTCATCGCCATCATTTAATCCATCTCCATCACTATCGTCATTATTTGGATCGGTTCCTATCTCCTCCTCTAAATGGTCATAAAGTCCATCACCATCTCCATCGTTGATATCATCATCAGGATTTCGTGGGTCGGTTGAATCAGTTAATAGTTCTTCAGAATCACTTCTTCCTCCACCATCAGTATCTGCCAAATCTGGTGCCGTCTCAGATGAATCAAGTTTTCCGTTTGCATTGGTGTCCTCTTCTCCATCTTCTAAAGTATCAGAATCAGTATCTGTATCAAGAGGATCTGTTGTTGATTCAGGTTCTTCATCTGATTGCCATGTTTCTTTACAATTGGTCAGAGTACCTCCTGTTTTGGTTTCACAAGCTTGTAAATTATGTGGAATATCAGTCCACGGATTTTCATGTGAAATACCTAGCTCAAGCCCATCAAGTAATCCGTCATTATCGCTATCAAAGTCTATTGGATTAGTGTTATGTATGTAATATTCATCACCATCAGTTAAGCCGTCATTATCAGAATCCGAATCTAAAGGGTGTGAGCAAAATTTACCAGATAATGAAAACAATCTGCACAATATTTCATCATCATCTTGTAATCCATCATCATCAGTGTCATCAGTTAGTGGACTAGTTCCTGTATCTTCTGTATTGACATAAATTCCGGTTCCAGTTTCCGAACCATCTGGTATTGTATCACCATCAGTGTCTGGATTGAAGGGATCAGTTCCAATTCCATTTTCATATTCATCACTTAATCCATCATCATCGCTATCATTAATTTCATAATCGGTCCCTGGTTGAGTTCCATTTCCTTCAATATTATCGTCTTCGCCAGTGGTAGCTGCAGTATTTGGATCACAAGTAGGGCACATATTTGATGACGTTGGTTCGAAAGTAATCCATCCAATTCCATCTAGTAATACTTCGGCATATGCGTGGCCATTAAGCATAGTTACTACTCTTGTAGTTTCAGGAATCGCATAACCCGTACTACTTTCGTAACCCTTATCTTTCCATTCTTCAGGAGTTATTACTGATCCTGGCCCATTTCCTGATACATATCTAGTGGGTATTCCGTTTAGTCTTGCTAATACAGTGAATGCAGATGCAAAATTCGTACATTTTCCATCTTGCCCTGGATTTCCAAATAAGAAATAATCAACGTAATCATCTCCATCTGGCGTTAAAGTACCGTTAATATTGTAATAATAATTATTGCGAAGGTGATACATAATTGCTTCAGCCTTTTCATAATCGGTTGTTTTACCTTCAGTTATGGACGCTGCCAAATCATATACATCATTGTCAGGTCCAGGCCTCAGAGGGAAATTAGGTAATTCGATAAGTTTTGAATGGAAATTATCGGGAGCATTTGCGGCCCTTTTAACTTCTTCAGGAATGTAATATTCAGTCATTGTAAACTGATAACTTTGTGCATAGCCTTCAACTTTCAGATTAAATGCACTATCCATTGTCACTTGGTTTGCAATATATACCGAATTAGTATACAGTGCAGTTGAAAGATAACCAGAAGCTGGCATAATCCAGGTTATAGTATATTCATATTGTTCGCTTGTAACCAGTGGATTACTAACCAAATAATCATAGGTATATTCATTATCTCCAGTAGACCAAAAACCAGGATCTTCTATAATGCTTGACTCAATTCCATACTGTTCACAACCAGGTGCAGGACACCATTGATTTCTATTGTATTTGTCGCTAGTCTCATCATATCCATTGTCGTAAATGTCTTTGGCTATAGTTCTCCAGTATTGCGGATTTGCAGTTGGTTCACCACAATTGCTGGAAGTACAGGCGACTGTAAATTTCACCGCAGCTAGCATTGCTAGGGGATAAAATGCTTCTGGGTTTCCAGAGCACCCATTACAATCTGGTTGAGGTGTCCAGTCATTGTTTTCAGCCATCTCTTCAGCCCATGAAGGCAATGGAGGGTCTTGGTCCAATTTGTCAGAAATACCATCACCATCACTATCTGGATTATTTGGGTCAAGATGGTCAATCATGTTTTCATACATGTCGGGGATTCCATCTCCGTCTGAATCCATCATTTCTTCTTGGTCGGTGACTCCATCTCCGTCGGCATCAGGGTCCATACAGTTACTAATTCCATCTCCATCTAAATCTCCCTCACAATCATACAAGTCTTCCATATTTGGAGGAACAAAATCTTCATTAATCAAATCATTCCAGAAATCCATTTCCATATTGTCAGGAATTCCATCATTATCCATATCAAAGTCATTAGGGTCAAAACCTAGTGATATTTCGTAATCATCAGATAAACCATCTCCATCGCTATCTCTGAAAGGTTGGTCAGGAATGCCATCTCCATCTTTATCAGATTCAGCCAGAGGGTTTTTTTCTATTGTTGCAGCCCTAGATAGAAATGGAGAATACGGTAATGCAGTTAAAAGTAAAATAACCACAATCACAGCTTGATATTTCTTTCCACGCATAGGATAAATCTAAACTACTAGAAGTAAGTCAGAATATATGAGTTAGCCCCGAAAAAATGGCGCCCGCGCCGGGATTTGAACCCGAGTCCTCAGGTCGACAACCTGAGATGATAGGCCAGGCTACACCACGCGAGCAGGATGCGGGACCAGAGCCCTTTGTATATAGGGTTTACGAAGGAATATTACATTCCCATGTTTAATCTGAATGTTGGATTTCCAGCTTCACTATTTCCAAAAAACTCATCACTTTCACCTTCTTCCATCATGGCTCCCATCAAAACACCAACAGTTTGCTGTAATACTTTTAGCTCACTTTGAAGTTCAGAGATAGTCTCTTGAAGCTTCTTAATTTCTTCAGTGTCTGGGGTCACAATTTAGGCATGGACTGGGCCATTATAACAGTATCTATTCTAATTGCTTAATTTAGATTTTAGTACTGGCACAATGTCGAATAAATTTCCAATAATTCCGTAATCAGCTACCTTGAATATTGGGGCATCAGGGTCTTTGTTAATTGCAACTATGCATTTTGATCCACTCATACCTCCGAGATGCTGTATAGCTCCAGAAATTCCAATTGCTAAATATAAATCAGGAGTGACAGTTTTTCCAGTTTGACCTACTTGGTGTGAATGAGGTACCCACCCAGCGTCTACAATGGCTCTACTTGCTCCAGCAGCTGCATTCAAAACAGATGCTAATGGCCGAATGTGTTCATCATAGTTTTCAGGGCTTTCTAAGCCTCTTCCACCACTGACTACAATACTTGCTTCAGTTAATTCTACAGTTCCATTTCCACCTTTTTCGATAGAAACGGTATTAGTCGTTGAATCGGGTATATTTCCTGAGAAATTTTCAACGGATCCAGACCATGATTCTCCAGCAGGATATGCATTATTCCGTATACTTACTACTATTGAACCTTCAGGATTAGATTTGGCAAGTACTTTTCCTGCAAATGTAGGTCTTACAAATCCCTCACTTCCAGCTTCTAGGCAATCTCCAAGATATCCCCATCCTAATTCAGCAGCAACTCTTGGTCCTAAGTCCTTCCCCATTGTTGTAGCTCCCATAAGTATTTTGGTAATACTGTTCTGTTCAACAACTTGGGAAATTACAGATGAAAACTTTACAGGATCATAGTATTCTAATTTTTCGTCATCAGCCAGAATTATTTTTGCAGTAGCTAGTTTCATCCCTGCGTCACTAATATTTTTACCTATAACAAGACCAACGACATCACCCATACCTGCGGCAACAGCAGATACTTGCTGAGAAATATTCTTTATTTCAGTTCCTTCGGCTTCTCCAATAACTAATATTGAGCTCATAATACTTTTGCCTCCATTTTTAGTTTTTCAATTAGTTTATCCACTTTCTGTTCAGGTGTTTCGCCCTCTAAAATTAATCCGCCACCTCTTGCAGGAGGTAATGAGCATTCAATAGTTTCTACGTCAATATCTTCCGAGGCATTTACATTACGATTTTCGAAAGGCTTACGTTTCGACATCATAATGTCTTTCAACGCTGGGAATCTTACTTTTGTCATATCCTTTTGAGCGGTTACCAATACAGGTAATGCAGATTCAATGATTTGTAATCCACCTTCAATTTGTCTACTGGCTGTAATTTTTTCTCCGTTTAGTTCTAGCTTTGTTACTCCCGAAATATGAGGAATATTTAGATGGTGAGCAACCATAGGTCCCGTAGCCCCTTGATAATAATCAATACCTTGAACGCCACCTATTACCAAATCTGCATTAAGTTCTTTTACTGCTTCAGCTAAAAGCTTAGAGTTTGAAGATGGCTTATCTCCTTGGTATTCATCTTGTCGTAAAACAATAGCCTCATCAGCTCCGATAGCCATCATTTTCCGTAAGTCTGTGTCAATTCCAGAATTATTAGAGAATAAGCACACAAGTGTAACTTTCCCTCCTACATTTTCCTTGAATTGAACTGCTTGTTCGACTGCAAATTCATCATATGGGTTAACCATATACTTGAATCCATCTTCTTTCACTTTTCCATCCACAATTTCCAACCTGGATTCTGTGTCTGGAACCATTTTGATTAAAACTGCTATGTTCATGTTTTTACCTCTAAATTTTCTAATAATATCTCAGAAATGTCTTTTACTGGTTTTCCATCGCCAATACTCTTCAAACCGTCGCTCATCATTGTCATACAGAAGGGACAGCCTACAGCTACTGTGTCAGCCCCTGTTTTTGAGGCTTCTCTTGCTCTGATTTCGTTAACTCTTTTATCTGCATCTTCTTCCATCCATATCTGTGCGCCACCTCCACCACAACAGAATGAATTAGTACCGTGTCTTTCCATTTCAATTAGATCATTTCCTAAAGCACCTCTTGGAGCTTCAGTTTCTCCACCAATACGGCCAAGATAGCAAGGGTCATGGAATGTGACTTTATCTTCAAAATCTTTAATAATTATTTTTTCTTTTTGACGTAATTCATTCAAGATTTGAGAATGATGGTAGACTTCATATTTTCCACCAAATTTTTCATATTCCTTTCCGATTGTATGGAAACAATGCGGACATGCAGTAATCACTTTCAGTGTCCCTAGGGAATTCATGGTATCTACATTCATTTCAGCCATCATTTGGAACAGGAATTCATTGCCAGCTCTTCTTGCTGGATCTCCATTACAAGCTTCCATTTCACCTAGTATTGTAAAGTCAACACCGGCTTCTTTCAAAAGCTTGGCAGTTGCGATTGAAACCTTTTTATTCCTATCGTCGAAAGAACCAGCACATCCTACATAGAATAAATATTCAGCAGGTTCACCTATTTTTATGTCCAATCCTTCAGCCCAATGGGCTCTTGTATGTGCACCTAAACCCCAAGGATTAGAATTGCGTTCTAAATTATTAAATAAGTTTTGAAGTTCCTCTGGAAATTCAGAGGCTTCCATTACTAAGTGTCTTCTTGTATCTGTAAGTTTTGGTACATGTTCAATATGAACTGGACATGCTTCTACACAGGCATAACAGGTTGTACATGCCCATATTGCATCAGGAGTAAATCTTTGAACAATGTCTTCTTCAGGTACATTACCAGAAAGAAGTGAAGTTCCATGCTCTTTACCATAATTCTTTATGTCCATAATAATTTGCATAGGGTTTAGCGTTTTCCCACTATTGTATGCAGGACAAACATCTTGACATCTTGCACAAGCCGTACAGGCCCATCCATCGGATAATTGCCTCCATGTAAAATCAGTAAACTTATTGACACCTAAAGTCAAATTATCAAAGTCCAGGTC